>JBOEFZ010000050.1:0-14126 GCA_050633165.1 Alphaproteobacteria bacterium
TGCCATTTTCTTCTTCCTTTTTTGCTCATTCTCGGCGAAGCCGCCATAGTTTAAATTTTTATCCTTTTGGACCGAACATTTCTAATCCAGCCTCATTATAAGAACCATCCTTATTTCTAATCACAGTTCCATTTACAGGTTCTGTCGCCCACCTAGGGTCTTCCGCAATAAGTTCCGGCCAGAGTGTCGCAAGTGCACCTTTTTTTGCTTCCGCCTCAAAAGCATCACGGTCTTCACCTTTACCGTCAAAAGCTTTCATTGACTCTGCTACTAATGCTCGAACTCTTGCAGCTCTCTCTTTGCCAATCCCCATTGGATAGCCAGCTTCTGGACAACCCGCAACAGTTCCTCTTCCTTCAACACTCATACTCAGTAAATCCTTTTAGTTAAATTAAACTCCCGTTTCCGTATCGATAACCTGACCATCTTCGAGGGTTACAATCGCTTTTTTAAAATCAGAGCGTTTGCCCATGATTCCTTTGAAGCGTTTTGTTTTACCCTTTTGGATAAGCGTGTTAACAGCCTTAACCTTCACATCGAAGAGGTTTTCAACCGCTTCTTTGATCTCCGGCTTTGTTGCCTTTAGCGCAACCTTGAACGTTACCTGCCCGTTTTCGGAACCAAGCGTTGCCTTTTCCGTTACGTGCGGCGCGACAATTGTGTCGTAATTCTTCTCTGTTGCTTGTGTTTTCTTAGCCTTAGCCATTGTTCTAGCCTTTCAATTTCTCAGTCAAATCATTGATCGCGTCTTTGGTTAGCACCAATGTATCGCGGCGAAGGATGTCGTAAACATTCGCGCCTTGGCTTGGCACAACATCGATAAGCGGGATATTTGCCGTTGCGCGGGCGAAGTTTGCGTCCACTTCCGCGCCACCGATGATGAATGCGTTTTCAATTTCGAGCTTTTTCAGCGCAGCAACCATTGGCTTTGTCTTGTGCTCTTTGGCTTTAACGTCATCAAGGATGATGATTTTGCCTTCGG
Organism: Alphaproteobacteria bacterium; assembly: GCA_050633165.1. GTDB lineage: Bacteria > Pseudomonadota > Alphaproteobacteria > Micavibrionales > Micavibrionaceae > TMED27. The sequence goes on from JBOEFZ010000050.1 coordinate 983, forward strand.
CAGCCTTGGAGGAAAGCGCGATTTTCAACGCTTGCTTACGGAGTTTTTTCGGTAGGTCAATCGCGTGGGAGCGAACAACAGGACCAAAAACGGTTGCACCGCCACGGTCGATGTTACGCTTTAAGTCACCCGCACGTGCGCGGCCAGTTCCTTTTTGCGCCCACGGCTTTTTCCCTGTACCGGAAATTTCGTGGCGTTGCTTAACCTTATGGTTGCCGCCTCTGCGTTTTGCGAGTTGGTAATTAACCATGCGGTGCAGGATATCTTTGCGGATTTCTGTCCCAAAGATGTCTTTATCAAGCGTAATTTCGCCGGATGCTTTACCGTCTAATGTTTGAATGGCGATTTTCATTATTCTTCACCTTTTTCATTTTGCGCTTCAGCGGCAGGCGCTTCGGCTTGGTTGTCTTCTTTTGGTGCTTCCTCAGCAGCCGGCGCTTCGGCCTTTGCCGCTTCGATAACTCCCGCAGGAACAGGAACGCCTTCCGGCGCAGCCTTCTTCACCGCATCATTGATGATGACCCAACCGGATTTTGAACCGGGGACAGCACCCTTAATGAGGATCAAGTTATCTTCTTCGTCAATGGCAACGACCTCTAGGTTTTGCGTTGTTACGCGCTCATTCCCCATTTGACCGGCCATTTTCTTACCTTTGAAAACGCGACCAGGTTCTTGACATTGCCCTGTTGATCCGTGTGCACGGTGAGAGATAGACACACCGTGTGTTGCGCGCATACCGCCGAAATTGTGACGCTTCATAGCACCAGCAAAACCTTTACCGATGGATGTGCCCGTAACATCAACATATTGACCAGCAACGAAGTGGTGTGCGCCGATTTCTGCGCCAACTGCGGGGAGTTCACCGCTTGGTACACGAAACTCAACGAGCTTCTTCTTTGGCTCAACTTTGGCTTTCGCGAAATGTCCGCGGTTGGCCTTACTTGTACGCTTTACTTTCGCCTTACCAGAGCCGAGTTGAACAGCGGTATAACCGTCATTCTCTTCGGTGCGGTGTGCGATTACCTGACATTCATCAACCTTAAGAACGGTCACAGGAATCTGACGACCATCGGCATCGAAGATACGAGTCATACCTTCTTTGCGGGCGATGAGGCCAATTCTTGCGCGCTCCCTTAGCGGATTCGCTTTATTTTTTACAGCTTTATTAGTAGCAGTCATTTTTCTTTTCCTTCCTAGAGGTTGACGATAATCGCCAACTTAGCATTCAATTTTCATCCCATTTTCGGGACGAGATCCCCGCTTTCGCGGGGACTGCGATCGATGGTTCAATCGGCTACGCCGCCTGAACCTGCCCGATCTTGATTTCAACGTCCACACCGGCGGGCAGATCGAGCTTCATCAAAGCGTCGATTGTTTGCGGTGTTGGCTCAACCACGTCGAGCAACCTTTTATGCGTGCGCATTTCGAATTGCTCCTGTGATCCTTTGTTCACGTGTGGTGAGCGAATAACAGAAAACTTTTTGATTTTGTTTGGCAAAGGAACCGGGCCACGGATTGATGATCCTGTGCGCTTTGCTGTATTCAAAATCTCGGCACTCGCCGTATCTAGGATACGATGATCGAATGCTTTTAGCGTAATGCGTATCGTTTGTGCGTTCATTTTTCTATTATCCTTTTACGCGTTTTATTTCTTACTCAACAATCTTGGACACAACGCCCGCACCAACTGTGCGGCCGCCTTCACGGATGGCGAAGCGGAGGCCTTCGGACATCGCGATTGGGGCGATGAGTGTTACCTCGAGATTGTTGATGTTATCACCTGGCATCACCATTTCTGTACCGCTTGGAAGCGCACATTCGCCGGTTACATCCGTTGTACGGAAGTAGAATTGTGGGCGATAATTAGAGAAGAATGGTGTGTGGCGTCCGCCTTCATCCTTGGAAAGGATATAAGCTTCGGCAACGAATTTTGTGTGTGGTGTGATTGAACCAGGCTTACAAAGAACCTGACCGCGCTCAACATCTTCGCGCTTCGTTCCGCGAAGAAGAACACCAACATTGTCACCCGCTTCGCCGCGATCAAGCAACTTACGGAACATTTCGACACCGGTACAAGTTGTTGTTTGCGTGTCCTTGATACCAACGATTTCGATATCATCACCAACGTTAACAACACCGGTTTCAATACGGCCCGTAACAACTGTTCCACGACCAGAGATCGAGAATACGTCTTCAACAGGCATCAAGAAATCTTTGTCTGTATCACGTGCAGGTGTCGGGATGTATTCGTCAACAGCCGCAAGCAATTCAACGATTGAGTTCTCGCCAATCTCAGGATCGCGGCCTTCAACAGCAGCGAGCGCAGAACCCTTGATGATTGGAATATCATCGCCAGGGAAGTCGTATGAGGAAAGAAGCTCGCGAACTTCCATTTCAACAAGCTCCAAAAGCTCTTCATCGTCAACCTGATCAACTTTGTTGAGGTAGACGACAAGCGCAGGAACACCAACCTGACGTGCAAGCAAGATGTGCTCACGTGTTTGTGGCATTGGACCATCAGCCGCGTTAACCACGAGGATCGCACCATCCATTTGTGCCGCACCTGTGATCATGTTCTTCACGTAGTCCGCGTGACCTGGGCAATCAACGTGCGCGTAGTGGCGGTTGTCTGTTTCATATTCAACGTGCGCTGTTGAGATTGTGATACCGCGCGCTTTTTCTTCAGGCGCCTTGTCGATCGCGTCAACCGCTTCACCAGCACCATATTTCTTTGCAATCGCCGCCGTCAGCGTCGTCTTACCATGGTCAACGTGACCAATCGTCCCGATATTCGCATGCGGTTTATTACGTTCAAATTTTTCCTTAGACATTCTCTAGTCTCCTTTTTTAAATCTTTTAAATCTTAAATTACGCCCCAAGGCTTTCCTTAACTTCCGCTGCGATTGCTGCTGGAACAGCTTCGTAGCGATCGAATACCATCGAAAATTGCGCGCGGCCCGAGGACATTGAGCGCAATGGGTTGATGTAACCAAACATGTTCGCGAGTGGCACAGCAGCCGTAATTACCTTTGCGTTTCCACGATCTTCCATGGAAGATACTTGGCCGCGACGTGAGTTGAGGTCGCCGATGATATCACCCATATATTCTTCGGGGGTGACAACTTCAACTTTCATCATGGGCTCAAGAAGTTGTGGGCCAGCGGCTTGCATACCTTCTTTGAATGCCGCTTTCGCCGCGATTTCGAAGGCCATGACGCTAGAGTCAACATCGTGATACCCACCATCGACCAACGTTACCTTGAAATCGAGCACGGGGAAGCCCGCGATAATTCCGGTTTCTTTGGCGATTTTGAGGCCTTTTTCAACGCCCGGGATGTATTCTTTTGGAACAGAACCACCAACAATTGTGTCGGCAAATTCAAAACCCGCACCCGCTTCGCTTGGTTCGAAGATAAGGTCGATTTTCGCGAACTGACCAGAACCACCAGATTGCTTTTTGTGAGTGTAGCTGATCTCGGCGGTTTTTGTGATACTTTCACGGTAGGCAACTTGTGGCGCACCGATATTCGCTTCAACTTTAAATTCGCGCTTCATGCGGTCAACGAGGATATCAAGGTGAAGTTCACCCATACCCTTCATGATTGTCTGACCGGATTCATGATCAACATGAACACGGAATGATGGATCTTCGGCGGACAAACGCTGTAACGCTGTCGACATTTTTTCTTGGTCAGCTTTTGTTTTTGGCTCAATCGCGATTTCGATAACCGGCTCTGGGAATTCCATACGTTCAAGAACAACTGGCTTTTGCTGATCACATAATGTGTCACCGGTTGTTGTATCTTTCATACCAACGAAGGCAACGATATCACCAGCATGGGCAATGCTAAGCTCTTCGCGGTTGTTGGAGTGCATGAGGAGCATACGACCAACGCGCTCGCGCTTATCCTTAACAGAGTTTTGAACGTAAGAACCGCTTTCGATTGTACCGGAGTAGATACGGGCAAATGTTAGCGAGCCAACAAATGGGTCGTTCATGATTTTGAATGCAAGGGCGGAGAATGGCGCAGCATCATCGGGCTCGCGGTTTTCTTCTTCGTCGCTGTCGATTTTTACACCAGCCGTTGTACCGATATCAAGCGGGCTAGGCAGATATTCAACAACCGCATCAAGCATTGGCTGAACACCTTTGTTTTTGAATGCTGTTCCACACAAAACGGGAACAAGCTCATTTGCGATTGTTCCTTTGCGGATACAGGCGCGGAGTGTTTTTTCATCCGGCTCGTTACCTTCGAGGTAAGCCTCCATCGCATCATCATCTTGCTCAACAGCCATTTCGATGAGTTTTTCGCGGTATTCCGCAGCTTGATCAGCAAGATCAGCAGGAATATCAGTTTCAGTGTATGTCGCGCCGAGCTGTTCACCATCCCAGATAACCGCCTTCATGGTTACGAGGTCGATGTGGCCCTGGTATTGATCTTCTGCACCGATAGGAAGCTGGATCGCGCAAGGCTCAATGCCAAGGCGGTCGCGCATCATTTGCAGACAGTTAAAATAGTCCGCGCCGATTTTGTCCATTTTATTAACGAAACACATGCGTGGCACTTGGTACTTATCGGCCTGACGCCATACAGTTTCAGTTTGCGGCTCAACACCTGCGTTCGCGTCGAACACGGCGATCGCACCATCAAGAACACGCAAGGAACGCTCAACTTCGATTGTGAAGTCAACGTGACCGGGTGTGTCAATAATGTTGAGGCGGAAACGCGCACCGTCATATTGACCATCTTTGCGAGAATCCCAAAATGTCGTCGTCGCAGCGGAGGTAATTGTAATACCGCGCTCTTGCTCTTGCTCCATCCAGTCCATCGTCGCCGCACCATCATGCACTTCGCCGATTTTGTGGGACTTACCGGAATAGAACAAGATGCGCTCGGTCGTTGTGGTTTTACCCGCATCGATATGCGCCATGATTCCGAAGTTCCGGTAGTTATTAATTGGATGCTCGCGTGACATTTATATTCGTTCCTAGTTATCAGTTATCAGTGTATTTCGTTTTAAATTCTTACCAGCGGAAATGCGCGAAGGCTTTGTTTGCATCAGCCATTTTGTGGGTATCATCACGCTTTTTAACAGCAGAGCCACGCTCATTCGCGGCATCGTGCAGCTCACCAGCAACGCGAGCAACCATTGTGCTTTCGCCGCGCTTACGTGCCGCATCGATAATCCAGCGCATTGCAAGCGCCATCGCGCGATCCGCCTTAACCTCAACCGGAACCTGATAGGTTGCACCACCAACACGGCGGGAGCGAACCTCAAGCTTTGGCTTAACCGCCTTAAGCGCAGAATGAAAAAGACCCAAGCCCTTGCTCTTGAATTGCTGAACATCCGCTTCACCCTCACCATCGGAAGATTTATTGTCATTACCGGCTTTTGTATCGAGAATATCGATAGCCTTGTAAACAATACTTTCAGCCGTTGATTTCTTACCATCCAACATCAAGTTATTGATGAATTTTGATAGCACCAAATCACCGAATTTCGGATCAGGGAGGATTTGGCGTTTTTCTGCTCTATGGCGACGTGACATATTATATGTTCCTTATCTCTTCTAATCTTATTTAGGACGCTTCACACCGTAGCGTGAGCGGGATTGTTTACGGTCTTTAACACCTTGGGTGTCGAGCGCGCCACGAACAATTGTGTAGCGCACACCCGGCAAATCTTTTACACGACCACCACGAACAAGAACAACCGAGTGCTCCTGAAGGTTGTGGCCTTCACCAGGGATGTAGCAGATCACTTCGTGACCCGTTGTCAAACGCACCTTTGCGACTTTACGCAAAGCGGAGTTCGGTTTCTTTGGTGTTGTTGTATAAACACGCGTACAAACGCCGCGACGTTGCGGGTTTGATTTCAAAGCTCTGTTTTTCTTCGCTTTAACCACTTTTTGGCGTGGCTTGCGTACTAATTGCTGAATGGTTGGCATTCCAATTCCTTCTTTAATTCATATATCAATGTGGATGGCTGCATATAGCGCCGCGTGGCGCCGAAAGTCAATCGCTATTCGCGATCAAAAAATATGCAGAGCATCCGTTTCCCAGATGGTGCGCTAAACGGGGTCGCCGAATAGCCCAAATCTTGAATCTGCGGGGACATTATATGAATGATTCGTAGGGGTCAAGATTTTATTTTACGAATCACGTTTTAGTGGGATTAATTATTGTTGTAATGCCGGCTTATCGCCTTGGTCCGGATATTTTAATGCGAAAGCTTTTCTGTATCCTTCAACAAATACAGGATTTTTCTTCATAGCGGATGTCTCAGCTTCATATTCTGCTAATGCTTTATTTAAGCTATCTGTTAATTTGGTTAGCAATGGATCATTCGTTTCTAAATTCTCAAACACCCATAGCCCGACATTTACAAAGCCAATCTTTTTCAAATCAGCGCCTTCCTCTAATGCCGTTCTTATGGCCATTTCAGCCACGGGATAGTTGACATCGTCTGGTAATTTAAAATGATTTAGTGACGCGTCTTCAACTTTTTGCCACACAAGAGAGGCAGCTTTAGCGCGTGATAACGGGTCACCATGCGTTCCATGACAAGCAGAACCCGCTTCAATCGCGTTCAACATTACAAAAACAGCCTCACTGCCCATTTCTATGTTTTTTACACCCTTTGCCAATGAAAAAATTTGCGATGCAGCATTGAATTCCCGCGCTTCTGGCTCCCAATGTATTGCATCTCTTGCTTGTTCGACGGATCTGTCTCTAAGATCATTAAGCTCTGTAGCAGAATTTGTGCTAATTCTGTATCTAAAATCACGAACAGCCTTTGCTACTCTCATACTTGCTTCAAATTTATCCGAGTCTTCTGCGATGTGCTCTATGCTCTGCAAAGCAGTTTCTAAAGCTGTTTTTTTGAGGACAGGATAACCTACAGAATTTCTTTGATTGCGAGCTATTCCAATTTGGCCGTTAACATGCATTGCCGCTTCGTATCGGTCTTTTTTGCTAACTTTTTCCAATTCAGCCTCTACTGCCTGTTGATTAGCGGTTGATTGTTCTGATTTGTAAGCCTCTATTTTAGGGCTAATATCAGCTTTGAATTGACTTATGGATAACCCAAATAGCACACCCGAAAGTTTTGATAATCTTAAAAGCATATCTAATCCTTAATTTTTTAGATAGTATCACTTGACCATCAAAATGTCAAGTTATGTCAATAAAAAAGAGGCCTGACGGCCTCTTTTTTGTATCTTTACGCTGGTTAGCTTAACCGTTCGCGGCTTCGGCGAGGTCTTCTTCGTCTGCAACTTCGGCATTGATCTCAGCCTCGGCGGCGGCCTCAATGGCTAGTTTTTCACGTTCGGCTTCTAGGGCTTCTTCCTCCTTGCGGCGGGCTTCTATGATGACGCTATCGCGTTCCGCGGCGACCTTTTTGAGGCCGTTAACGTAGGCACCGGTTCCCGCAGGGATCAGGCGACCAACGATGACGTTCTCTTTGAGGCCATGCAAGCGGTCAACCTTGCCGTTAACAGCGGCATCAGTAAGGACGCGCGTTGTTTCCTGGAATGACGCGGCGGAGATGAAGCTGCGTGTTTGTAGGCTTGCTTTCGTGATACCCTGTAGAACAGGTTTTCCTTCGGCAGGGCGTTTTCCTTCGGCAAGGGCTTGCGCGACTTCGGCATCGAATGTTTCGCGGTCTGCGTGCTCACCCACGAGGTAGGTGGAGTCGCCAACAGCAGTGATTTCGACTTTTTGCATCATCTGGCGAACGATCACTTCGATATGCTTATCGTTGATCTTCACCCCTTGGAGACGGTAGACGTCCTGTACCTCTTGGGTGAGGTATTCCGCGAGGGCTTCGACACCCATGACATCGAGGATATCATGCGGGACGAGCGCACCGTCGAGAATTGGGTCACCTTTGCGGACGAAATCGCCTTCTTGGACCGCCAAGTGACGGCCTTTGGGCACCATATATTCACGCGCTTCACCATCTTCGGCATTCGCAGGCTTCACGGCGATACGGCGTTTGGATTTGTAATCCTTGCCGAACTCCACATAACCATCGATTTCCGTGATAACGGCGAAGTCTTTTGGCATGCGGGCTTCGAAAAGCTCGGCAACGCGTGGAAGACCACCGGTAATATCGCGGGTTTTTGATGTTTCACGCGGGATGCGGGCGATGATGTCACCGGCTTTAACTTCCTGACCATTCTCGACAGACAAAATCGTGTCGGTGGAGAGGTAGTAGTTTGCGGGCAAGCCGTTGGCGAGGTTGATGACGTTCTTCTTGCCATCGAGCAAGGAGATACGTGGTTTCAAATCACCGCCTTTTGGCTGGCTGCGCCAGTCGATGACTTTCTTGGAGGAGATACCCGTTGCTTCATCGACATCATCGACGATGGATACGCCATCATTAAGGTCAAAGTAATGCGCTTCACCGTCTTTTTCGGTGATGATTGGCATTGTGTATGGGTCCCACTCGGCCATTTTATCGCCGGCTTTGACTTTGCCGCCGTCCTCGACGAGGAGTTTGGCACCGTATGGTACGCGGTGCGTAGCCTTTTCGTCGCCTTTTTTGTCTTTGAGGACGATTTCGGTGTTGCGGCCCATGATGATGGTAACGCCTTCGGAGTTTGTAACCACGTTTTGGTTGCGCACTTCGACGGTTCCTTCAAGGTTGGCTTCGACATGAGAGCGTTCCGCGCCTTTTTGCGCCGCGCCACCAATGTGGAATGTACGCATCGTAAGCTGCGTTCCTGGCTCACCAATGGATTGCGCCGCCATAACACCGATTGCTTCGCCAGTGTTAGCAGGCGTTCCGCGGGCGAGGTCACGACCGTAACATGCCTTACAGATACCGTTATTTTCGCCTTCACACGTAAGGACAGAGCGAACGATAAGTTCGTCGATACCGGCAGTTTCAACCGCTTCGGCAGCGTTTTCGTCGATGATCTCGCCAGCCTTTACGATGATTGTACCATCAAGCGGGTTTTTGATTTCCTTTGCCGGAACACGACCAAGGATACGCTCGGACAATGGAACGACCACATCCGCGCCGTTCATGACCGCACGCATAGAGATACCGTTTTCCGTGCCACAATCATCTTCGGTGATGATCGCGTCTTGGGCGACATCAACGAGACGACGTGTAAGGTAACCGGAGTTCGCTGTTTTCAACGCTGTATCGGCAAGACCTTTACGTGCACCGTGGGTGGAGTTGAAATATTCGAGCACCGTCAAACCTTCTTTGAAGTTCGAGATAATCGGGTTTTCGATGATTTCACCGGATGGCTTTGCCATCAAGCCACGCATCCCTGCAAGCTGTCTGATCTGGGCGGCGGAACCACGCGCACCGGAATGTGCCATCATGTAAACCGCGTTAAGATTACCGCTATCGATGTCCGAGATCTTGCTCATCATCGCGTCGGCGACATCATCGGTACATTTGGACCAGATATCGACGACTTTGTTGTATTTCTCACCTTTGGTGATCAGACCGTCTTGGTACTGGCTTTCAAACTCGGCGACCTTGCCTTTTGCTTCGGCAACCAAGGTTTGCTTTTCCTCGGGGATGATCAGGTCATCTTTACCGATGGAGATACCAGCCGTACACGCGTTGCGGAAACCGACCTTCATCATACGGTCAACAAAGATTACCGTGTCTTTTTGACCGCAGTGACGATAGACCTCATCAATCACGTTGGAAATCTCTTTCTTTGTGAGGGTTTGGTTAATCAGGCTGAACGGTACGTTCGGGTGACGTGGGAGAAGATCGGAAAGGATCATACGACCCGGTGTTGATTCAACGATCACCGTGGTCGGCTCGTTATTCTCATCCACCGTGTGGTAGCGACATTTGATCTTGGCATGCATGGAAAGCACGCCTTCGGTGAGGGCGTGGGTGATCTCCCCTGCCCCGCGGAAGATCATGCCTTCGCCTTTTTCACCATCAAGGGCGAGTGTCATGTAGTAAAGACCGAGAACGATATCCTGTGATGGCACAACGATCGGCTTTCCGTTTGCGGGGGAAAGGATGTTGTTTGTCGCCATCATCAATGTGCGGGCTTCTAGCTGTGCTTCGATAGAAAGTGGTACGTGAACCGCCATCTGGTCACCGTCAAAGTCAGCATTGTATGGCGTACAAACCAGAGGGTGCAGCTGAATAGCTTTACCTTCAATCAACACTGGCTCAAAAGCCTGAATACCCAATCTATGCAAAGTTGGAGCACGGTTTAGAAGAATCGGATGCTCACGAATAACTTCTTCAAGAATATCCCAGACATCTGGCGTTTCAGCCTCGACCAACTTCTTAGCCTGTTTGATCGTAGTAGCCAGACCGCGAGTTTCAAGTTTATTAAAAATAAACGGTTTGAACAGCTCTAAAGCCATCTTCTTTGGCAAACCACATTGATGCAATTTCAACGTTGGGCCAACCACAATCACAGAACGACCTGAGTAATCTACTCGTTTACCCAGCAGGTTCTGACGAAAGCGCCCTTGCTTGCCCTTAATCATGTCAGCCAATGATTTCAACTGACGTTTGTTGGCACCAGTAATCGCTTTACCACGACGACCATTATCCAACAGAGCGTCTACTGACTCCTGCAACATACGCTTTTCATTGCGCACGATGATATCTGGAGCGTTCAAATCCAGCAGACGACGCAAACGGTTATTTCGGTTGATAACGCGGCGGTATAAATCATTCAAATCGGATGTAGCAAAACGCCCACCATCCAACGACACCAATGGACGCAAATCAGGCGGAAGAACCGGCAATACTTCCATAATCATCCATGCCGGATCATTATCAGAATGTAGGAAACCCTCAAGCACTTTCAAACGCTTGGTGATTTTTTTGATTTTAGTTTCAGAACTGGTCTCAACCAACTCTTCACGCAAGCCTTTTACTTCTTTTTCAACATGAACTTTCGCAATCAGATCACGAATCGCTTCTGCGCCCATACCTGCCTTGAATTCGTCACCATATTGCTCCAAAGCTTCAATATAAGAATCTTCAGTCATCAATGTGCAAGGTTCAAGTGGTGTCATGCCAGGCTCTATTACAACATAAGCCTCAAAATACAATACACGTTCAATTTCACGAACCGTCATATCAAGCATCAAGCCCAAACGAGATGGCAGTGATTTCAAAAACCAGATATGCGCAACGGGACAAGCCAGATCAATGTGACCCATACGCTCGCGACGTACTTTTGATAGCGTGACTTCCACACCACACTTTTCGCAAATAACACCGCGATGCTTCAAGCGCTTGTACTTACCACACAAGCACTCATAGTCATTGATTGGACCAAATAATTTAGCGCAAAACAAACCATCACGCTCAGGTTTAAACGTACGGTAGTTAATCGTCTCAGGTTTTTTGACTTCGCCAAATGACCAAGAGCGAATTTTCTCAGGTGATGCAATACTGACTTGAATCGAATCAAAATCTTCAACTGCTTCTGAGCTTTTAAATAAATTAAACATATCTTTCATCAGATAATTCCTCGCTATACCAGTTCAGCCAATTAATCTTGTTTCAATTCAAGGTTCAGACCCAGAGAACGAATCTCCTTCACTAACACATTGAACGACTCAGGGATACTGGCTTCAATCTGATAATTGCCTTTGACAATATTTTCATACATTTTGGTTCTACCACCGACATCGTCCGATTTAACGGTCAACATCTCCTGCAAAGTATAGGCGGCGCCATAAGCTTCTAATGCCCACACCTCCATCTCACCAAAACGCTGACCACCGAATTGTGCTTTACCACCCAACGGCTGTTGCGTAATCAAACTATAAGGTCCCGTTGAACGCGCATGCATCTTATCATCAATCAAGTGATTCAGTTTTAAGATATACATATAACCAACGGTTACAGGACGGTCAAACTGCTCGCCAGTACGGCCATCAAACAGAGTTGTCTGACCACTGCGAGGCAAATCCGCCAATTCCAGAAGGTTTTTGATCTCTTCTTCAGCAGCACCGTCAAATACTGGCGTCGCCATTGGCACACCTTTGCGCAAGTTGCCTGCCATCTCAATGACTTCATCATCACTGAAAGCATTCAGATCTTCCTGCTTACCACTGCCATTATAGACTTGATCAAGAAATTTGCGTATTTCAGCCGCTTTACGCTCTTCCTGAAGCATCGCATCAATTTTCTTACCAAGCCCAGCTGCAGCCCAACCCAAATGAGTCTCAAGCACCTGTCCAACGTTCATCCGCGATGGAACACCCAACGGATTTAGTACAATATCAACAGTTGTACCATCTTCCATGTAAGGCATATCTTCTACCGGAACAATCTTGGAAATAACACCCTTATTACCATGACGACCCGCCATTTTATCACCTGGCTGCAAACGACGTTTGACGGCAACATATACCTTTACCATCTTCAGCACACCTGGTGCCAAATCATCGCCCGCTTCAAGCTTGCCGCGTTTTTCATCAAACAAATCATCAAAGTGCTTACGCTGTGATTCCAAAGCACCACGCAATTCATCTAATGTCTTGTTCGCCTCTTCGCTTTTCAAACGGATCTCAAACCATTTATTACGTGATAGCTCATCCAAGTATGCCTGGGTAATTTTGCTACCTGAAGTCAAGCCGTCAGGGCCACCATCAGCTTCCTTATCCAACAACAGACTTGCTATACGATCATAGGTATCCAATTCAACAATTCGGTACTGGTCGTTCAAATCCTTACGGATACGAGCCAACTCGCTCTCTTCATTAGCCAGAGCACGAGTATCTTTTTCAACACCATCACGAGTAAAAACTTGAACATCAATCACTGTGCCTTTCATGCCTGGCTTCAAACGCAAGGATGTATCTTTCACATCAGATGCTTTTTCACCAAAGATTGCACGAAGAAGCTTTTCTTCCGGTGTCAGCTGAGTTTCACCCTTAGGTGTCACTTTACCAACAAGAATATCACCACCTTTGACCTCGGCACCGATATAAACAATTCCAGCCTCATCCAAACGAGACAAAGCATGCTCACCAACGTTAGGAATATCACGAGTAACTTCTTCTGAACCCAATTTGGTATCACGAGCAACACAGTTCAATTCTTCGATATGAATGGTCGTATAAACGTCGTCTTTGACCAACTTTTCAGAAATCAGTATTGAATCCTCAAAGTTGTAACC
>JBOEFZ010000051.1:0-1184 GCA_050633165.1 Alphaproteobacteria bacterium
TGGTCAACCCCCATTTTTTAATCCAGTTTTAGGTTCGTAATGTTCGCGGTTGTTCTGGTGTAAGGGGAGATGTTTGAGCAGCGAAGCGGAGCAAACATCTCCCCTTACATGCATCATCAGCATGGGCGGCTTGTATCCTAATGCGCTGTGCGGCCTTATATGATTGTAATGATTGCGCCAGTCTTCGATTATTACCTGCGCCTCTTTGAGGCTGTAAAACAGCTCACCATTCAGGCATTCATCGCGCAGTCGCCCGTTAAAGCTCTCGTTATAGCCGTTCTCCCACGGACTGCCGGGCTCGATGAATGCTGTTTTAACCTTCAGTTTATGCAGCCAGTCTTGCAATATTTTAGCGGTAAATTCAGAGCCGTTATCTGAACGGATATAATCAGGCAGCCCTTCTGTAACAAACAGATGACTGAGCGTTTCAAGGACATCATCAGACTTTAAAGAACGCTCGGTGCGGATCGCCAGACATTTACGGCTATATTCATCAATCACCGTGAGCATGCGGATTTTCCTTCCATTGCTCAGGCGATCCGCCACAAAGTCATAGCTCCACACATGGTTTTTCCAATGCGGACGCAGACGAATGCAGGAGCCATCATTCAGATAAAGCCGCTTACGCTTCTTTTGTTTTTGCGGAACTTTTAAGCCTTCTTCACGCCAGATACGCTCAACACGTTTGTGATTAACATGCCAGCCTTCGGCGCGTAAAAGCGCTGTAATCCGCCGATAACCATAGCGCCCATACTTCAAGGCCAGACGAAGAATACCTTCCCGCAAAGCCTCTTCATCATGGCTGCTACGCCGCCTATAGCGAACAACATCACGGTTTATATTAAGGGCACGGCACGCTCGGCGCTCCGATACATTATATCGTTGCTGCGCATGGATAACACTTTGACGCTTACGCTCCGTGCTTAAAAGTTTCCCGAAGCAACATCCTTCAGGATTTGATTATCCAGACTAAGATCAGCCACAACCCGCTTAAGCCGAGTATTCTCAACCTCAAGCTCTTTGAGCCTCTTGGCTTGATCCATCCCCATACCGCCATATTCCTTGCGCCATTTGTAATAGGTCGCGTCCGACACGCCAAGCTCACGGCATATCTGTTCAACCGTCTTCCCCTGGCCTGACAGCACTTCTGCCTGCCTCAATTTACGAATAATCTGCTCCGGTGT
>JBOEFZ010000052.1:0-7164 GCA_050633165.1 Alphaproteobacteria bacterium
TTTTGGAGGAATTGCTGGTCACGCAAGCCGAGATCATCGAAAAAGCATCTGCGCTGGTGAAACCGGGGGGGAAGCTTGTCTATGCGACATGCTCGCTCTTGACGGAGGAAAATGAACAGCAGATCGAAAAATTCCTCGCTGCCCATGGTGATGAATTTGAAGTTCAGCCTGTGCCAGAGCGTTTAGGCAACCCTTTCCTACGCATGACCCCGCACCGCCACCAAACGGACGGGTTTTTCACGGCCGTGTTAGTGCGTAAGGCTGCTTAAGAAATTTTGCTAAGCTCGGCCATAAAGTCTTCCATTTGCACGAGAAGGTCTTCAATTTTTTTACGGCTATCGGTGGATAGGGTATTTGTGGCTTGCATGACGTGTTGGCTGATTTCATTAACCCGCATAATTTCGCTGCCGATATTTTGAACCTCTTGTGCGGCGGCGGTTGTTGATGATGAAGCCCGCTCCGCATTCTGTGCGATGTCTTTTGTGGCGGCATTTTGTTCCTCGATGGTCGCCGCGACGATGGAAGAGGCCTCATTAATCTGGGAAATTGTTGCGCCAATACCATCGAAGGCGGAAACAGCATTCTGTGTCGCGTCCTGCACCTTATCAATTTGTGTGCGGATTTCTTCGGTGGCTTTTGCGGTTTCGGAAGCCAGATCTTTAACCTCGGACGCAACGACGGCAAAGCCTTTGCCCGCCTCACCCGCGCGGGCGGCCTCAATGGTGGCGTTGAGGGCGAGGAGATTTGTCTGCTCGGCAATTTCTTCGATCAAATTGGTAACCTCGTTAATGGAATTGGCGGATTCGGCCAAATTTCCGATCACGAGGCGCGTACTTTCAGCATCTTTGACAGCCTGACCGGATATGGAGGCGGTACGGGTGATTTGCTCGCTAATCTCCGCGATGGAAGCAGATAACTCTTCGATAGCCGCAGAAATCGTTTGTACATTCATCGAGGCTTCATTCGCACCGGAAACCGCGCTATCCGATCCTTGGCGGGTATTTTCGACGGTTTGTTCCATGCTATTGGCGTTTACTTCGAGCGTTTCCACCGCCGTTCCGATTTCCTCGACAACGTTTTTCAGGGATTGATCGACATCATTGGCAATAACGCCAAAATCTTTCATTTTATCGGCGACGCTTTGGGTGGCGCGATTAATGATGCGTGCACCGTTTAGCATGCTGCCCTCTAAACCATTCTCGAGGATGCGGCGGAAATATTGATTGTGGCTGACATATTCCATGGCGGCGCTGGATTCACGGATGTAAGCATCGATAGTATCTGCCATATCATTGAGTGACCAAAAGAGTGCCGCCGCGTCGGAAGCTTCGTTAATATCCGTAATGCGTGTTTCAAAATCACCACGCCCGAGCAATTGCGCAAAAGATGTCGCCTCTTTGAAATTGGATTTTACGCACTGAAGAGAGACAAAAACAGCGCCCAAAAACGCAACGGCAAGCGCTGCGGAGATGTAGGAAAAAGGCGCAAGCACGCAACCGGCAATACAAAAAGCACATCCGGTGAGATAATAAGGTACCTTAGAGAGAGAAAATAAATTCGTCATAACCGACACCCTTGTCTTGTAAAATTTTCAATAGCATTTGATACGCGCTGTTCATACCGTCCTTGCGGTTAGCAAAGCGCTCTTCTTCTTCCAATAGTGTTTTATAAAGAGGAATAATGGTTTCATCCAAAACCCGACGATCCGGTGTCCGGCGGTTGGAATGATAACCGATAATCTGACCCGCCTCATCAAAGCTCGGGGTGACATGCGCAAAAACCCAATAATGATCACCATTGGCAGAGCGGTTCACGACATAGGCGAAGATTTCTTTTTTATCTTGCTCGACCGTATCCCAGAGCAATTTAAACACACAACGCGGCATATCCGGATGGCGGATGATGCTATGGGGTGCACCAATGAGCTCTTGCTCGCTATAGCCTGCTAAATCGATAAATAAACGATTGCCGTACAAAATCCGTCCCTTAAGGTCGGTCTTGCTAACAATTAATTCATTATCCCCAAAGGTGCGTTCTACACCGCTCAAAGAAACTTCTTTCATTCAATAACCCTATCATAAATTAGGCGATAGGTTTTTGATTAAAATCAATTTGGTTATGTCTATATATGCGCTTCTTTATTTTTAAGGTGCTATAGTGTTTGACAATATTATATTTGATCGTTATAAAGCCTCCACAATTAAGAATTTAAAAGAGATTTAGATATGAAACGTACATTTCAACCCAGCCGCATTGTCCGCGCTCGTCGTCACGGTTTCCGTTCACGCATGGCAACCAAAAATGGTCGCGCCGTTCTTGCTCGCCGCCGTGCAAAGGGACGCAAGGTTTTAAGCGCGTAAGCATTAAACCGGATACAGATTTTAAAAGGCTGGCACTTTGCCGGCCTTTTTTATTAGGGTAGGGTTATTGCCTATGCATGCATCAAAAGAACAACAAGCAAGCTTAACGCGCCTTAAAAAACGCGCCGATTTTTTAACGGTGCAAAGCAAGGGGAGAAAATGGGTGAGCCAGAGCCTCATCCTCCAGACCCGCCCCAATGAAAGTGGAGAGACGCGCGTCGGCTTTACCGTGACAAAACGAACGGATAAATCGGCGGTAAAACGCAACCGGATTAAACGGCGCATGCGTGCAGTTGCCGCCGATATTTTACCAAAAAACGCAAAAAGTGGTCAAGATTATATCCTTGTCGGACGCCAACAAACGGCAACGCGCCCTTATGAAACATTGTGCAAAGATCTCAAATGGTGCTTACGCAAATTAGATTTGAAAAGAGAACCTTAGTGGTGAAAGCAGCGACTGCGGCTCGCCAATCGTTTGGCGAAGCCTTAGTGGCGTTTGAGCGTAAAACAAAATGAAAGCAATCTTGAAATTCATCATCCGCGCCTATGCCCTCATCCTCTCTCCCTTCATCGGGCGAAGCTGCCGCTTTACGCCGTCTTGCTCGGCCTATGCACATGAAGCGATTGATAAATACGGCGCGATCAAGGGCGGATGGATGGCGGTGAAACGCATTTTACGGTGTCATCCGTTTAATAAAGATCATCCGTATGATCCTGTGCCTTGATTGGTGCGCGGGCTTGTTCTATAACCGCATGGAATTATAAAGGAATACAGCACGATGAATCCCAATCAAAATGATAAAATGCATCCCGAAGATATGCGCAATATGGTCATCTTTTTTGTCCTCGCGGCGATGCTGTATTTCGGTTACTCCCATTTTGTCATGAAGCCGCAGAACGAGGCAATGATCGCCAAACAAGCGATTGAGCAGCAAAAAGAAGTGCTAGGGATTAGTGATGTTCCCAAAATTATCCCGCGCGCCGAGGCATTAGAAGCCGCAACCCCATCAACCGCGCAGCGTATCACCATCGATAACGGCGCGCTTAAGGGAAGCTTTTCAACCAAAGGTGCGGCAATTGATGACATCGCCCTATCCAATTATTTCCAAACCTTGGACAAGGATGAAAATGTCGTTATCCTTTCCCCCCGCAACACCGATTTCCCGCGCCGTGTTGAATATGGCTGGGTTGCGGCGGATAAAGCGGTGAAGACACCGGATGAAAATACGGTTTGGGCGGTAAAGGGAAACAAGACCCTAAGCCAGGATGCGCCCGTAACATTGGTTTGGAATAACGGGCAAGGGCTTACCTTTGAACGTCGCCTCGCAATTGACGAGAAATTCATGCTGAGCGTGACGCAATTGGTGCGTAATACAGGCACAAAAACCGTGAAGCTCTACTCTTATGGATTGATAACCCAACAAGGCCAGCCGCCCTATTTCGCCGGAACATGGATTTCGCATGAAGGCCCTATCGGCTATGTTGGGGATGAACTTCATGATCCGAGCTATAAGGATATGCGCAAAAATGGCGCGCAGAGCTATAAGGCCAACCAAGGCTGGATCGGGATCACGGATAAATACTGGCTCATGACCCTTATTCCCGCGCAGGGCGAGGATGTAACCTATCGCTTTAACTATGCCGGAACGCGTAAAGACGAGAATAATGTCGGGCGTTTCCAAACCGATTATCTGGGCGGCGCGCAAGAAATCGCGGCGGGCGAAAGCATTGAAACACAAAGCCGCCTTTTCCTTGGGGCAAAGCAGGTTCTAACGCTTGAGCAATACGCCAAGGACGCCGATATCCCGCGTTTTGATCTGGCGGTGAATTTCGGCCTGCTTTGGTTTTTGTCCAAACCGTTTTTCCACATTTTGCATTACGCAGGGGAATTTATTGGCAATTTCGGGTTGGCGATTATCTTCCTAACTGTGCTTATTCGCGGCGCGGTTTTTCCGCTCACCAATATGAGCTACCGCAGCTTCGCCAAGATGAAAAAGGTTGCCCCGCAAATCAGTGATTTGCGCGAAAAGCACGGCGAAGATAAGCAAAAGATGCAGCAAGAATTGGTCAAGATGTACCAAAAAGAGGGCGTAAACCCGATGGCGGGATGCTTTCCGATCTTGCTACAAATTCCAATTTTCTTTGCGCTGTATAAAGTTTTGTTCATCACGATCGAAATGCGCCACGCGCCATTTTATGGTTGGATTGATGATCTATCCGCCGCCGACCCGACCAGCATCTTTAACCTATTCGGCCTCATCCCATGGGATCCGCCGAGTGTTCTGATGATCGGGGTTTGGCCTTGTTTGATGCTGCTCGCGATGCTGATGCAAAAAAACCTCAACCCACCACCGCAGGATAAATTGCAAAAGGACATCGCCACATGGATGCCATTCATGTTCGCCTTCATCATGTCGAAATTCGCGGCTGGGTTGGTGATATACTGGACATTCTCTGCCTTTATCGGTGTATTACAGCAAATCATCATTATGAAGAGCATGAATGTACCAATTCACCTGTTCGGCGAAACCTCCGAAGAAGAGATTGAAGAGGCGAATAAAGCCGAGAAAGAAGAAGAGCAGGCCGAAGAGGAAGAAGCGGTTAAGGACGAAAAGCCGAAAAAAATATCGAAGCCTAAACCTAAGAAGAGTAAAAAGAAAAAATAATATGAACCACCACGCGCACAACGAACACAACGATTTTTAATTTTGTTGTATAACCGTTGTGGTCGTGGTGGTCGTTGTGGTTCAAAATATGCAAAGAGAAGAATTTTCAAACCAAGAAATCGAATCTGCCCGAAAACTCTTCGGCGGGAACTGCGATTTCATGCTTGGCGTTGCGGGATTAAACCAATTGCCCGACTCCGCAATGGCGGAGGTCGCGTTTGCAGGGCGCTCGAACGTGGGAAAATCATCCCTCCTCAACGCCCTCACCAACCGTAAAACGCTCGCCAAAACCTCCAACACGCCGGGTCGAACGCAGCAGCTCAACTATTTTAATCTCGGCGATAAAATGTACATCGTTGATATGCCCGGCTATGGCTATGCCAAGGTTTCCAAATCTCAACGCGACGCATGGACGCAGCTTATCTTCGATTATCTTCGCGGACGCCCGACGCTACGCTGCGTATTTATTCTAATCGATGCGCGTCATGGGTTAAAAGATTCCGATATTACCCTTATGGAGATGCTGGACGAAGCCGCCGTAACCTACCGCATTATCCTGACCAAATCGGATAAGGTAAAGCGCGAGGAATTGGAAAAGGTGACGAACAAAACACTTGAGGTCATCAAAAAACACGCCGCCGCCTTCCCCGCGCTGCACGCGACATCCTCGCATAAGGGCGGTGGTCTGCCCGAATTACGGGCCATACTGGCATCATATTCATAATAGCGTCATTCCGGCGAAAGCCGGAATATCTGTCTGCTTATCAATAAGATCCTGCGGTCAAGCCGCAGGATGACAGTTTTAAGAGGATTATTGATCCGCCACAACCGTATAAAACGCATAAGCATCCTGTGCCTGGTTTTCCACGCATAGGGATGCCATCTCATCACAATCCCCGCAAATCGGCGATCCGCCCGTATCCGTGGTAAGATCAACATTCGTCCCCGTATACAGGCTATCATCAATCATCGTTTCTTTAATCGAATCGCCCATCGTCGGGATCGTGCTGCTACCTGTGATTTTCTCGTTAATCAGCGCGCAAACCTCTTCCTTGATTTGATAAGCCACCAAAATCACATCATCTGCGCTACTGCTCGTCCATTCAACATTGTTAAATCGCCCGATATACCAACCACTAACCGGATCGCTAATCGCGCTGGTTGTCACTGCATCATCCAGCCGTCCCTTGGTCAAACCACCACCCTCGGGGTGGAAAACGCGTTTGATACGATCCGATTGCGTGCCCGTGCTAAACCCCGCCGCGCTGGGGTCGGTGAAGTCCAGATCATCAATATCAATGCCCGTAAACAACATCTGATCAATGGCCGATTTCACCTGCGCGCTATAGGAAATAAGCTGCGTCGCGTAAAGCTCGGCTTTATCATCGGACAATACCCCTGTCTCCCCCGTATCGGCTTGGCGCGTCAATGTGAAGTTCAGCGCGGCAAACAGAACAATCGCGATAAGCACATAAATAAGAGCATTCCCTGATTCTGCTGATGAATGTTCTTTTTTTGTTTCCATTTTATTTCCAAGCTGTTAGCGTGATGTATGGATTCGATTCTAACCGAAATTTTGATTTTGCCAAATCTAATTGCATTTGCACTGGGTGCGTTATGTGTTGGCGTGGCGGCGCTCTTCGCGCGGCAACGGCTCTTGATGCAAAATGCGGAATTAACCGCGCAGATCAGGGCGGAGAAAGCGGCGTTGGAAACGGCGGGCGCGGCGCTGGATCATCGCTTTAAAACCACCGCGCAAGAGGCATTATCGCAAAGCAGCGAACGGTTTTTGCAATTGGCGCAGGAAAAATTAAAGGCCGCGCACTCCGATTCCTCGCATGATTTAGAAAAACGCCAAAATGCGATCGGAGATATGATAAAGCCGGTGCATAAGAATCTGGAAGACCTCTCCAAGGCATTGGAGCAGGTCAAGGGCACGGATAACGCCCTGCGGGAGGATTTATCACGCCTGAACCGCGAAACGGCGAAACTGGTCGGTGCGCTACGTGATCCGGCAGCGCAGGGAAAATGGGGGGAATATATCCTCGAAGGGTTACTTGATAAATCCGGCCTGATTAAGGGCGTACATTACGAAACCCAAGTCACAATGGATAGCGGCCGCGCGCGCCCCGACGCGG
>JBOEFZ010000053.1:0-819 GCA_050633165.1 Alphaproteobacteria bacterium
CTTTTCCTCTCTTTTAACGTTACTAAATGGGCTGTCTCTAATCGGGTTTTCCCTGTTTATTGTATTCTAAGGCAAAAACCTATCCGTTCAATCTAGCCCTCGGGCGTATAAGAAACCCAAGTGTCATTGTCTTCGGCAGGCATTAATAACTCTCCGGTCTTTCTATTCATGGCGATTATCGGTTGGAGCGTTTAAATATTGTTTGTTTCTGGTTTTCTGACGCTTACAGCAAAAAATACTCAGGGTGTGCTTTAATTATTTCTTTGCTTTTCGATATGGTTGCATGTTATTCCCATAACGCTTAACCTTAGAGGCGAAAGTATGCTGGTATTATAGCAAGGGTACAGCGCCTCTTTTTTAGAAAAGAGTTATGAGCTTATGTCCGTTTTAGACCCCGACAGCCCCGTCATGCAGTTAGATAGGCTAACTGGTATCCATACGGATGCAATTCGCTGTGTATTCGATGAGCGATTAAATAGACTAAAATACCTAGAAGACCGCCCAGTTGAACAATTAGAGCAATTGGGAAGGGTAGCTGATGACGCCATGACGTTTTGGTTCAAAGTTTCCAGCCTTCCTGAAGATAGGGAGGGACGACGTCAAGCGTTAGCGGATAGACTCTCTTCCTTTTTCGGCAGAGTAAGCCGCTATGCTGCTTATCACGATAGCTGCTCTCTATCGGCTGAGGCGTTGAAAACTAGGGCAGAAACAGTTCAAAGCGCCGATAATAAAAGCCTAGCAATGCTAATCTACCCCAATCAAACATTGGGCATGTAGAGGATAAAATCTGCTTATAGAGCACAGTTTCATGAAGTTGTA
>JBOEFZ010000054.1:0-40684 GCA_050633165.1 Alphaproteobacteria bacterium
AAGGACATGCGCAGAGCATTGAAGCATGGGCAGAGGGGGAATTGGCCGGCGGGGTTTACGGCCTCTCGCTCGGCGGTGCGTTTTTTGGCGAGAGCATGTTTTCCCGCGCGCGGGATGCGAGCAAAATATGCCTGATCCATTTATGTGCGCGGCTGTGGCGGGGTGGTTTTACGATGCTCGATACGCAATTTGTGAATGACCATCTCAAACAATTCGGCGTATATGAAATCACGCATGAAGAGTATATTGAGCAATTGCGCGCGGCGCTGGATATCGATGCGGATTTCGGCTTAGACGGGCTCTCGGAGGATGAGATTTTGCGAGAGTATTTGGGGTTTCGTTTTTCTTAGCACTGTCATTGCACGGCTCATCCGTGCAATGACGGCGTTTATTTACTCCGGTGCGGGTTCGCTTGGGGTTGGGGCGTTTTCGACGATGCCTT
The DNA here is from genome assembly GCA_050633165.1 of Alphaproteobacteria bacterium. GTDB lineage: Bacteria > Pseudomonadota > Alphaproteobacteria > Micavibrionales > Micavibrionaceae > TMED27. Next base: position 443 of record JBOEFZ010000054.1, read on the forward strand.
CACCTTCCAAAACCTCACCCTCGCTTTCCTCGACAGCTTTTTCCGCATTCGGGTCAAGGCATTCCAGAACCCACACATCATAAATCGGGTGATCCATCGCCGATAGACCGGGGGAAGAGGCAAACATCCAGCCACTAAAAATCCAATTGGCTTTTTCCGCATCCGTGCCTTCATTCTCAACCTCCCAAACCTGCATAAAGGCGGCGGATTCCGGCTCTTCAATATCCGGCGCGGCGCGGCAGGCCTGAAGCTTGATATAGATCGAGCCGAATTTAATCGTACTCCCCGTCTTCACATCAAAGGTCAGGGTGCGCGCAGTGATTTTATCAATGGATTTTAAACGCGCGAGCGGTTTATCAATGCTCGCGGTGGCGTTTGCAGTGGTAAGCGGTAAGACGTAAGCGGTAAGAAGACTTAAGAATACAATGAATAATTTCATCTTATTTCTCTTCGTCTTTATCTTTCATACTGAAGATAAATTGACCCAAAAGCTGCTCAAGATTTTGTGGTGCTTGGGTATATTGAATTTTACCACCATCCGTGAGGATCTCTTCATCCGCACCAGGCTCAAGCGCGAGATACTTCCCGCCCAGCAAGCTTTCGCTGCTGATCAAGGCTGCGGTATCGGTTGGTAATTTTACATCGCCATCAACGGCAATATGCACGCGGGCAAGGAAGGATTCCTGATCCAGCTCGACATCATTGACCGTGCCGACCTTGACGCCGCTAATTTGTACCTCATCACCGGCCTTAAGTCCGCCAATGCCGGAGAAATTTGCCGTCACGATATAAGCATCCTCCGGCCCGCCAACATCGGCTGTATTATAACTAAACGCTAAAAAGATACCGGCAACGGCGATAACGGCTGCGCCTAAAATTGTTTCGACTAAACTTCTATTCATATTTTTATCTTTCTAAAAACTGCTCATTAACCGCCGGCAACTCTATTCCGGTTTCCATGCTTCGTAATCACCCGTGGCCTTATCACGTACACCACCCTCAAGAATATGCCCCGGCGGGCGGTAGGCGAGATTTGTTCCCGTGCGGTTCGGCTCATGCGGTTTTTGCCATTTGCGGCGGAAGGATTTTTCCCCCTTGGCGGGCACCACATCACTTTGATGATGCAGCCAGCCATGCCATTCGGGCGGAACTTTCGAGGCCTCGGGCGCGCCATCATAAATGACCCAGCGGCGATCACGTTTATATCCCGCACGCGGCTTGCCACGGTAATAAACATTACCAAACGCATCCTCGCCAACCTTTTCCTTACGCTTTAGCGCGGTAAAAAGGGAGATATGTGCGGGCGATAAAACCCCTAATAAATTTAAAATACCCATGGCATATGTCCTTGTTATCGTGCCCAAGTATGGCATATTAGGGCACGAAATCAAGAAAGGAATCGATTGCAATGGATATCAAAGCCAAGCTTAACGAACTGGGATACGAACTCCCCGATGCGGCCGCGCCGGCGGCCAATTATGTGCCCTATGTGGTGAGCGGTAAGCACATTTTTATCTCTGGGCAGATTCCGTTTTTGAACGGGGAGAAAATGCACCAAGGGCGTGTTGGCGATGATTTGTCGGTTGAAGATGGTGTCGAGGCGGCAAAGGCTTGCGCGTTAAATATTCTAGGACAGGCAAATGCAGCCGTGGATGGCGATTTTAGCAAGATTAAGCGCCTTGTAAAGCTCGGCGGATTTGTGCAATCCACCCCCGATTTCACCGCCCACCCCACCGTCATTAACGGTGCATCCGATTTGATGGTCGAGGCATTGGGAGATGCCGGAAAACATAGCCGTTTTGCAGTTGGTGCGCCGTGCCTGCCATTGGGCGTAGCCGTTGAGATTGAAGCGATTTTCGAGCTGGTTTAGGTTCGGTTTAAGAGTCTTTATCTTTCGCCCATGCTTCGATCAAGGCCATAACATCGTTGCGGCAAATTTGCTCGTATGATGGGGGCGTAGTTTCGCCAATTTCGACGATATTTTTAAGGTCTTCTGGCATTGCACCGATATAGACCTTTTTAATACCGACAGATTCAATCAATGCCTGTCCGATTTTAGTAGGGTAGTTGGTACAATACAGCACATAATTCTCGAGGCTGGTTTTACCGATTTTTTGCGCGGCCTGACGAATGGCCATAACCTCGGCATGTGCCGTTGGATCAATGCGGGACGTCGCGCCATTCACCCCTTCACCCCAAATTTTCCCCTCTTCATCCGCCAAAGCCGCGGCAAAAGGACGGCCGCCGTGAAGCTCAACATTGCGCTTGGCAAGTTCGATTGCCTTTTGCATGATTTCAATCGGTTCCATTTTGTTCGTAAAGCTCTGAACCCCCATCGCTTGGGGATTAAAGCCACGCCGTTTCAAAATGCGTTCGGCAACACGCAATAACGTGTCGGGCTTGACCGGCTTTTGAATGACATGCCGAACACCGAAATTCTGTGCTTCTAATAAAATATCCGAAGATTCATCCCCCGTTACAATGACAACAGGAATATCTTTGCCCTTACTCACCAAATGTTTGATAAATTCAAACCCGCCTTGCGGCGCCATATTGATATCGACAAAAGCCATATCAACACGGTGCTCCATACATTGCTCAATCGCTTCGCCACCATCCACCGCCTCCAACGCAGTATAACCGGCCGTTTTCATGATGCCCGCCATCATGTTACGGCTGACGTCATTATCTTCGGCGATTAGGATATTAATGAAGCTTTGGTCACTCATTGTTACATTAAACCATATTTTTATAAAAAAGAGAGGCGAAAAATGCGGGTGAACACGTTATAATTGCGATCATGAGTGTGAAAGAAAATTCAAACGAACGCGGAAATGTCCTGTTTATCATCCTTATTGCAATTGCCTTATTCGCGGCATTAAGCGCAGTCGTCGCCAACATGATGCGCGGCAGTGGCGGTAGCGTTGAAGTTTCCGAAGAAAAAGCGCGCATTTACGCGGACGAAATTATTGATTATGCGCGCGGCATCCGCCAAGCGGTGCAAGAATTGCGCATCTCGAATGGGTGTAGTGAAACAGAAATCAGCTTCGAAAATAACGAAGTCAGCGGGTACATAAACGGCGCGAATACCGAATGTCAGGTCTTCCACCCCGATGGCGGTGGGTTGCGGTACATCGCGGTTCAAGAGGGTGTGAATGACGGGAGCGATTGGGTGTTTACAGGACAAAATCATGCCGATGATATCGGCTCTTCCAGCGCGGAGCTCATCATAATCTTACCGAATATTTCATCCAGCATCTGCAGCGCCGTCAACGATAAAACAGGCATAACCGCCCTTGGCAATGACGCCGCCATTGATTTTACAAAATTCACAGGAGCCTATAATGCCACCCAAACCATCGATTTCTCCGATAACATCATGTCCGGCTGCCTGAGCTACGATAATAGTGGAACGGATGAACCCTTCTTCTATCAGGTTTTGATTGCTCAGTGAGCATTCCTCTTAAACCTCACCTTTAAATCCTTGGGCAATCATGTATGTCTCGCTTGACTCCTTACGGCTTGCGGGGGGTTTAATGTGTTTGATGGTGGTAAAATCGCGTTTCATTTCCGCCAATAGCGTGTTTTGCGCGCCGCCTTGGAAGACTTTGGCGATGAAAATGCCGTCGGGTTTGAGTATTTCGCGGGCGTAGTAATAGGCCGCCTCGACCACCGCCATAATCCGCAAATGATCGGTTTGCTTATGGCCCGTTGTATTGGGCGCCATGTCCGAGATAACCGCATCGACCAAGCCATCGGGGTTATATTTGCGCACCATTTCATGTAAAATTTCCGGCGCGTCTTCATCCATAAAATCCATCTGGATGAAATCAACATCCGGCATTTCATCGATCTCGAGCAAATCAATCGCGACAACCTTCGCGCCCTTTGCCGTGGCAACCTGACACCACCCCCCGGGCGCGGCGCCAAGATCGACGATCACTTGCCCTTCATGCAGGAAGTCCAGCTTTTCATTAAGCTCGATCAGCTTATACGCCGCGCGTCCGCGTAGGCCGTCCTTCTCCGCCTTGGTCACATAAGGATCGTTAAGTTGACGGTTCAGCCAACGGGTTGACCCGCTCTTACGTCCCTTGGCGGTGCGGACTTTTTGTTTTGCTTTATTCCTAGACATTATTACGCTCGTTTTACTCGCTATTATCGAACAAACCTGCGGTTTGCTTCGCGACGCTTTTATTTGTTATTGCCTCGCACAGCTTCGCTGCTCCGGCGGGGCGCAGTCGCGCCTTTGAGGCTCTTATAACAGCATTATGATCATACTTACAAACATTGCGGCGAAAAAGATGGAGATGGAGGCGGCCATCAGGACATGTTTATTGGAATCGCGGGAAAAGCGGGTGAGGAGAAGATACACCGCGTGAAAGCCGCTATAAACAATTAACCCGCGCGTAAAGACATGCATATCGATGAGCGGCAATAACCCGTACGGGTAGCCGATCGATACCATCAATTCGCTTTGCATCCGCATCATGATCATACAGCCAATGATATAGCCCAGCGCCCAAACCCGTTGGTGTTTATGGATGGTAACGAAGGCTATTGGTAGCCAAATCGTATCAATCCACGGATATAAGTTTTGTAAAATTTGTGTAAGCATATACGGTAATGACTATGATAGTGTTTCGAAAATTCATCCAGCTTTTTTTGCTGATCGCTCTATTCGCGCCCCAAGCATATGGGCAGAGCATTATCCGCGATACGGAGATCGAGGATATTTTTCGTGAATGGACGCAGCCGATTTTAAAAACCGCCGATATTCCGCAAAAAAACGTCAATATCGTCCTTGTGCAAAGCCCGCAAATCAACGCTTTTGTCGCGGGTGGGGCGAATATTTTCTTTTATACTGGCCTCCTCCAAAAAACTGAAAATCCGGATGAGGTTATCGGCGTGTTCGCGCATGAGCTGGGCCATATCGCGGGCAGCCACCTCATCGCGCAACGCCAAGCATTAGAGCGCGCATCTTATGAGAGCATCCTTGGCACTGTGCTCGGCATTGGTGCGGCGCTTGTTGGCGGGGGGGATGCATCGGCGGCGATTATCCGGGGCTCGCAAGGCCTCGCCGCCAGCCGCTATCTCGCCCATTCCCGCGTTCATGAATCCGCCGCTGATCAGGCTGCATTGCGCTATTTCGAAGGGGCGGGATTTAACCCTGAAGGGCTTAAAACTTTCCTGCAAAAGCTACAGGGTGAGGAGCTTCTCCCCACCTCTCGTCAGGTTGAGTATGTCCGTACGCACCCCCTCACCCATAACCGTATAACCGCCGTGGAGAACCGCGCGGCGCAATCGCCGCATAAGGATGCCAAATTCCCCGCCCATTGGTATGAACAACATGCGCGGATGAAGGCGAAATTGCTCGGCTTTATCGATCCGGGGCGCGTTGCGTGGGATTATGATGATCGTGACCAATCCATTCCCGCCCGCTATGCCCGTGCCATCGCCGCCTATCGCGAGAGCCGCGTTGAGGATGCTGTGGCGGGGATTAACGCCCTCATTGCGGACGAGCCGGATAATCCGCATTTTCATGAGCTGAAGGGGCAAATGCTTGTGGAGTTTGCACGGGTGGAAGAAGCCATTCCTGCCTATGCCAAGGCGGTGAAGCTTCGCCCTGATGCGGCGCTTTTCCGCATTGCCTATGCCCATGCGCTTTTGCAGGATAGTGATAAGGCGCATCGGGGCATCGCGATTGACAACCTACAGCGCGCTTTACGGGACGAGCCGCGCTCTACCCGCGCCCATCGTTTACTTGCCCGTGCCTATGGGCAGATGGGGAATGAGGATCTTGCCAAACTCCATTTGGCCGAGGAAGCCCTCCTGCAACGCCGCATCCCCTATGCCCGTCGCCAAGCCGAAAGTGTTGAGCAAAGCGCGAAGCCCAAAAGCAAAGAGCTGCTCATGGCGCGTGACATGCTTGCCTATATAAAGACATTGAAAGAGGAAAGTAACTAACCCATACTCTGATACGAATATGGTACAATAGAGATGTGTAACTTTAGGAGACTGACAAACATGACAAAAACGCTACTTCTTTTTTCCGCGGCTTTTCTAGCGATTGCCCCCGTAAAGGCGGCAGAATTTAACGATACGCAAAAAGGCGAGATTGAGGGTATTGTCAAAGCATATTTGATGGAAAATCCTGATGTAATTTTTGATTCGATTGAGGCCTATAAGGCCAAACAAGCCGAAGAAGAGGCGAGTAAGGCGCAAAATGCGATTAAAGATAATCTTGCCGCCATGACCGCCGAAGATGCGCCGTCCATTGGTGCGAGCGCGGCGGATGCCGATGTTACTGTTATCGAATTTTTCGATTATAATTGTGGTTATTGTAAACGCGCCATTCCCGATATCCAAAGCGTTGTCAAAGATGATGCGAAGGTACGTTTTGTGTTTAAGGAAATGCCGATCTTGGGGCCAACATCCCGCGTTGCGGCGTCTTGGGCACTCGCTGCGCATAAGCAGGGGAAATATTTCGACTATCACGTTGCCATTATGGAGCATCGCGGGCCAAAGAACGAGGAGGAGCTTTCCAAGCTTGCGGAAAAGCTGGGCCTTGATGCGGATAAAATGAAGGAAGATGCCAATTCCGAAGAGATCAAAAAAGAGCTTGAGGAAGATATCGCCTTTGCCCGTGAAATCGGTATTAATGGCACACCGGCCTTTATTATCGGCGGCAAGCTTTATGGCGGTTATCTGGGTAAAGACGGCCTTAAGGCTACGATCAAAGAAACACGTGAAAAATAGGAAATATCTCATGAAAAAATTTGTTCCATTGGCTTTTGCTATCGCATTTTTAGCCTTTTCCCCCATGGCACATGCCGAGGAAGCAAAGGCGGAGGCTACGCCGGAAACGCAAACCGAAGAAGTTAAGGCAGAAGCGCCGGTTAGCATCACAGATGCTTACGCTTTTGCCACCGCCGAAAGTCAAAAGAACGGTGCAATTTTCGCGACAATCATGAACAAAGGTGAGGAAGATGCAAAAATCACGGCGGCGAGTGCGGACGTGAGTGAGAGCGTTGAGCTACACACCCATACGATGGATGGTGATGTCATGCAAATGCGTGAGGTCGAAAATTACGAGGTGAAAGCAGGGGCTGATATCACTCTGAAACCTATGGGGCACCACATTATGCTTATGGGGCTTAAAGAGCCGCTTAAAGCGGGTGAAAGCTTTGTTGCTTCTGTGACTTTGGAAGATGGTAGTGAAATCGGCTTTCCCGTTATTGTTCGCGCCCCCGGTATGGTGCATGATGATGCGGCAGAAGAGGTATCGGAAGAAGAAGCAACTGATGAAGCTGCCCCCGAAGAAACACATGCTCATGAGCATGATCATTAAAAAGTGTCATTCCGACCGACCGTAAGGAGTGTCAGAATCTGATCAACTTGGTTAATATATCAGATCCCTCGGCTTCACTGCGCTACGCTCGGGATGACTAAAAAAGAATGGCATACGCGGTGAAGCATGAAATTTGAAAGTGAGAAACCGATGAAGATCCTCATCCTCAATGGCCCTAACCTCAATATGCTCGGCTTGCGAGAGCCGGAGATATATGGCGCGCAAACGCTGGATGATATTAAGGGTATGTGCGTGGAATGGGCGGCCTCGCATGATGCCACAATCGATTTTCGGCAATCTAATCATGAGGGCGAGCTGGTGGAGTGGATACAAGCCGCGCGCGGGGCGATTGACGGCCTCATCATCAATGCCGCTGCTTATACCCACACTTCGCTCGCTATCCATGATGCGTTAAAATTGCTCGAATGTCCGATTATTGAGGTGCATATCTCAGACCCAAAAAAACGCGAAGAATTTCGCCATTTCTCTTACGTTGAGCCGACCGCCGCGCATATTATTGCGGGACAAGGTGCAAATGGATACATCCTAGCCCTTGAAAAGCTGCGCGAAATTCTTTAACACCCTTATATTAAGATTATTAAGGGTTAAGACATGAAAATTGATTCTAAAGCGATTAAAGAGCTTGCGGGCCTTCTTGAAGAAACGGGCCTAACCGAAATTGAAGTTGCCGATGGTGATAAAGCCATTCGCGTGTGTAAGGGCGGGACAGTTGTTGCTGCGCCTGCTGCGCCTGTTGGTGGACCGATCCAATCCGATCCGACCGTGCCGCGTCAACCAACCCTTGATGCCCCTGCGACCACCGCCGGAAGCCATCCGGGCGCTGTTACATCGCCGATGGTCGGAACGGCCTATACCCAAGGTGAGCCAGGCGCACCTGCCTTCGTTAGCAAGGGTGACACGGTTAAGGCCGGTGATACCCTTGTCATTATCGAAGCCATGAAAGTCATGAACCCGATCAAAGCCGACAAAGGTGGAACCGTCACGCAAATCCTCGTCGAAGATGGCCAACCCGTCGAGTTCGGTGATGTTTTGATGGTGATCGAGTAAAGGGCGTACCGCGCATGTTCAAAAAAATTCTTATAGCCAACCGTGGTGAAATTGCCCTTCGTGTTATTCGCGCTTGCCGCGAGATGGGGATTGAGAGTGTCGCCGTACACTCCACCGCCGACGCCAATTCCATGGCTGTGCGCCTTGCGGATGAATCGGTGTGTATCGGTCCGCCGCGTGGCAAAGACAGCTACCTCAATATTCCTGCAATTCTTAGTGCGGCTGCGCTTACGGGTGCGGAGGCCATCCATCCTGGCTATGGCTTTCTTTCCGAAAATGCGCAATTCGCGCGTATGGTTGAGGAGCATGGCTTTGCCTTTATCGGCCCCACGCCCGAGCATATCGAACAAATGGGCGATAAAGTCACCGCCAAACAAACGGTGCAAGCTCTTGGCCTGCCTGTTGTTCCCGGTTCTGAAGGTGGGGTTGATACGGCGGAAGACGGGGAGAGAATCGCAACCGAGATGGGCTTTCCGGTTATTATCAAGGCGGCATCCGGTGGCGGTGGTAAAGGGATGCAGGTTGTTGAAGAGGCTAGCCAGTTTGCCGAGCTCTTCACCCGCGCCCGCACCGAAGCGGCGGCGAATTTCGGCGATGACACGGTTTATATCGAAAAATTCCTCGCCAACCCCAAACATATCGAAATTCAAGTCTTTGGCGATACGCATGGTAATGCCATCCATTTAGGCGAACGCGATTGCTCCGTCCAACGTCGTCATCAAAAATTGGTTGAAGAAGCGCCATCCCCTGTGCTCAGCGAGGAGCTGCGCCATGAAATCGGCTCTCTGGCGGCTAAAACAGTGCGTGAAATGGGTTATCGCGGGGCCGGAACAATTGAATTCCTCTATGAAGACGGCAAATTTTACTTCATGGAAATGAACACACGGATTCAGGTTGAGCATCCCGTCACCGAAATGATTACGGGCATTGATTTGATTGCCGAGCAAATCCGCGTTGCGGCGGGTGAGAAGCTCACGGTGAATAAGGATCGTTTGCGCCTACGCGGGCACGCAATCGAAATCCGCATTAACGCCGAAGATCCCGATACTTTCATGCCCTCCCCTGGCACAATCTCGCAATTCCACGCCCCTGGCGGCCTTGGTGTGCGTTTCGATAGTGCGATTTACCAAGGCTACGCCATTCCGCCCTATTACGACTCCATGGTTGGAAAGCTCATTGTCCACGGGCGCAACCGCGAAGAATGCTTGCGTCGTCTATCCCGCGCGATTCGTGAAACGGTGATTGTCGGTGTTAAGACAACGCTGCCGCTGCATGAATGGATTATAGAGCAGCCTGATTTTGTTTCCGGCGAATATACGATAAAATGGTTGGAACAAGAGCTGGAAAAACGCAAATAACTCGCTTATTTACTCATCATTGCGTATATTATATTTCACAAATATCGATAAGCAATTATGGCATCACATTTTTCCGATAAAAAAATTCTCATCGCCCTTCGTGATGACGCTGTTATGCAGATGCTAACGGGTGTTTGTACGTTGCTGCGGTTTCAAGCCATTCATGATATTCAAAATGGTGATGATGCCTTTGATCTTTTTTGCCGTTATAATCAAGATATTATTATTACCGATGCTCAAACCGGTCCCCGGCTTATTGATGCGATTCGTAAATCCGGTGATAAAAGCAAAAACCCCTTGGTGCCGATTGTTCTGACATGTGGGCAAGATGATATCGATAAAGCCGAAGATTTCCGTGATATGGGGGTTACCGATATACTCCGCTCGCCCTTCACGGTTGATGATATCCGCACACGCTTTGCCTATATTTTCGAGCATTTACCCGCGCATAAAGAGCCGAAAAAGCCTGAAAAATCTCTCCCAAAGGCAAAGCCTATTGACGGCATACAAAGCGCAGAGGAAGAGGATGCCTTGCTTAAATCCCTTCTCGGGCATTATATCCAGCACCAAGAAACCGTGTTGAAAAAACTACGCTTTGCACAAGATGCAACGATGAAAAGCATTCAGGAAGTGCGTAGCGTCGGGGATGATTTAAAAAGCCGTGATAATACTAATCTTCATGAGTTTTCGCGTTTTGAGAAAATGTGGGAAGAGATTATCAGCCTCTTTTTACGTGGTGGGGTTGCCGAAGATGATATTTTCAAAATCGAAGATCTGATCACGAATATCCCCAAGGATATCAAGCAGCATTATAATCAGCTTACGCAGCAGGATAAGAGTTTCCTGACTTTGCTGCAGGCTATGAACCATGACGCGTATCGTAGGGCGCGAGATACTGCGGTGAAAGTGCAAGATGCCCCGAACCCGATGACGGGCATGACGCGTGATGATTATAGGGCTGCAATCCCTGCGGATGCGGAACCCACCATTGCTGAGGCTAGCTTTGTGTTTAAGCCATCAAGAACATTATAAGCCTCTAGGTCCTCCTGCCCTTAATAAAGTCCGCCCGTTCCCGTCGTTGCCTCAATCGCTGGCGCACCGTGTTCTTCTTCAACCTCATAGGTCGGCATTTCGGTTACGCCGCCATTATCGAGGATATAAAGGCGCTCATTTGGCTCTGTCCCTTCGGTGAAGGCTTCCCAGATAACTTTTTCATCCCCCACTGCCGCACGCGCGCCTGTCTCCGCGTTGATCTGTACATTGCGGATACCTGAGGGGACACGGAAAGGAACAAGAGGTTCATCGGCCAAAGCTTCTTTCATGAAATCCTTAAATACAGGTAGCGCAACGGACGATCCCGTTTCCCGTTTCCCGAGCGATCTTGGTTCATCAAAGCCGACATAAACCCCGACAACCAAATCGGGGGAAAATCCGACGAACCATGTATCTTTGGATTCATTCGTTGTCCCCGTTTTTCCGGCGAGCGGACGGTTGAGGGATTTCAGCCGAACCCCTGTTCCGCGTTGGACCACGCCTTCCATAATCGATACCATCTGATAGGCATGGCGCGGATCGGCGAGTTGTTTGCGTGTATCGGAAAGCTCGGGCGTTTCTTGCCCCTTCCATCGCAGCATATCACCGCAATTAATGCATTCGCGCTCATCATGCCGGAAAATGGTTGCACCGTGGCGATCTTGAATCCGGTCAATAAAGGTCGGCACAACTTCCTTCCCGCCATTAACCAACATGCCATAAGCCGCCGTCATCTTCAGCAAAGTCGTCTCGCCCGCGCCAAGGGAATGGGCGAGCAAGGGGGGCATATTATCGATGATGTTAAATTTGGCGGCATAATCAGAGATCAAATCCATTCCTAAATGATTGGCAAGGCGGACAGTCATCAAGTTGCGAGATTTTTCGATCCCTTTGCGGATAGGCGTTGGGCCATAATATTGATTGGAATAATTGGTCGGCGACCAAAAATTGCCCGGACGATCTTCTATTACAAAGGGCGCATCATTGACGAGGGTTGCGGGCGTGAAACCGTTCTCCAACGCCGCCAGATAAACAAAGGGTTTAAACGCCGATCCGGGTTGGCGTTGGGCTTGGGTGGCGCGGTTGAACTCGGACACCGCATTATCGTATTTCCACCCACCCTGCATCGCCAAAATCCGCCCCGTATGCGGGTCAAGCGCGATAAGGCCGCCTTGCACATCGGGAATTTGTCGCAGGGTGTAATGCCCTGCTTTGTCATCCCGCTCTCGCGTTAGGAAAACATCGCCGCGTTTTAAAACCTTGTTCACGCCTGTGATTTCAGGGCCGCGTGCGTATCCTTCATTCTTATACTCCCGCGCCCATGTAACATCCTCGAGCAAGAGCATACCTTCATTGCCATCGGAAAGGCCAATGCGCGCGGCGCTGCTACCGCTTTCTAATATAACTGCGAGGCTCCAATCCTCCGGCATGGCGCTTGGCGCTTTGATCTCACGCAGCGCGAGCGCCCATTCGTCCATATCCTTAATCCGCGCCACCGCCCCGCGATAACCATGGCGGCGGTCATAGGCTTCTAAACCCTTGCGCAGCGCCGTTTGCGCGATGGATTGTAGATCCGGATCAATGGTTGAGCGCACTGCTAATCCCCCCTGATACAATACATCATTGCTATATTTTTCCACCAATTCCCGCCGGACTTCTTCGGCGAAATAGGGGGCGTTGACGATATTATCCTCATCCCGCGCGACGGTCTGAAGGGGGGATATCTGCGCCAATTCCGCTTCGGCCTTGGTGATATGCCCGTCTTCCAATAGCCGCCCAATCACCCAATTGCGGCGGTCAATTGCCGCATTGCGATTGCGGATCGGGTGGTAGTTATTCGGTGCCTTTGGCAGGGCTGCAAGATACGCGGCCTCCGATACGCTCAGCTCATCCAGCGATTTGTTAAAATACTGCAAACTCGCCGCCGCGACACCATAAGCGCGGGAGCCGAGGAAAATTTCATTGAGGTAAAGCTCCAGTAAATGATCCTTATCCATCGCCTTTTCCATGCGATAGGCCAAGATGGCTTCCTTGATCTTCCGCTCATAAGAAACTTCGTTGGTCAGCAGGAAGTTTTTCGCCACTTGCTGCGTAATGGTTGAGGCACCAATTGGCCTGCGCCCTGATCCTACGTTTCGCAAATTGGTTACAACCGCGCGCGCCACGGCGAAAAAATCGATCCCCGGATGGGTGTAGAAATTCTTGTCTTCGGCGGAGAGGAAGGCTTGTTTTACGCGATCTGGAATCGCCTCAATCGGCATAAAGACCCGCTTTTGCTGCGCAAATTCCGCGAGGAGGCGCCCATCGCCGGCATAAAGACGGGTGACGATCGGGGGTTCATAATCCTTAAGCTGTGCATGATCCGGTAAATCCGCACCATAACTTCCGATTACCGAGGCAATCAGAATGATCCCCGCCACAAGGCCAAGAAAACCAAGGGAAAAGAGGCTCAGAAATGTATACCAGAGGTATTTCATGTGACTTTACGCTACCCGCCGCGCAATCGGGCCGTCGGCTTTGCCATGGATGAATTGGTAGACATAGTCATTGCCGGAATTATCGAGCTTGGCAATTGGTCCGGTCCAGATAATCTCGCCCTCATGGATCATCGCGACATAATCGGCAATTTTCCGTGCCGAGGCCATGTCATGCGTGATGGAGAGCGCGGTTGCGCCGAGGTCTTTGACGCTCGCCACAATCAAATCATTGATCACATCGGACATGATGGGGTCGAGGCCGGTTGTTGGCTCGTCAAAGAAGATGATCTCGGGGCTGGTGGCGATGGCGCGGGCAAGGCCAACACGCTTTTGCATACCACCCGACAGCTCAGCCGGAAAGAGATCGCAAACCTCGCTACGCAGGCCAACGGCGCGCACTTTTTCCTCGGCAATTATGCGCGCTTCATCCTTATCCATTCCTTGCCCATGGATAAGACCAAAGGCTACATTTTGCCAGATTTTTAGCGAATCAAATAATGCCCCGCCCTGAAACAGCATTCCAAATTTGCGCATCACCGCATCACGGTCCTTGGGCGAGAGACCGACCGTTTCTTGCCCGTCAATCTTGATCGACCCGCTATCGGGCTGAAGCAAACCGAGCACGCATTTTAGCATAACCGACTTTCCCGTTCCCGATCCGCCGATAACCACCATGGATTTTCCTTGTGGAATTTCCAGATCCAGCCCACGCAGCACATGCTTTGTCCCAAAGGCTTTGGAAACATTTTTAAGGGCGAGTTTAGGGGGTTGCTTTTTACTCATGAGAAAAAGACCTGCGTTAGAACATAGTTGAAGATAAGGATGAGGATGGAGGAGGATACAACCGCATTCGTTGTCGCCGCGCCAACGCCTTGCGCGCCGCGCGCCGAATTATAGCCATGGTAACAGCCCATCACCGCCACGATAAAGCCGAATGCCGCCGCTTTTACAAGGCCGGAGATAACATCCATGGCCTCCAACACATCCCAAGTTTGCGCCAGATATGATCCGACGGAGAAATCGAGGCTGTAGATTGCGACGATATAGCCGCCATACACGCCGATAATATCCCCGATTAGAACCAAAATCGGCAGCATCAATGTGCCCGCCAAAATACGCGGCGCGATGAGGTATTTGAAGGGGTTCACGGACAGTGTGGTGAGCGCGTCGATTTGCTCCGTCACGCGCATGGTTCCGATTTCGGCGGCGATGGATGCGCCGACGCGCCCCGCGACCATAAGGCCGGCAAGAACGGGCGCAAGCTCCCGCGTTACGGATAGTACAACCACCCCCGCAATCGCCCCTTCCGCATTAAAACGCGTAAATCCAGTATAGCTTTGTAGCGCGAGCACCATCCCTGTAAACAGCGCCGTCATCCCGACAACGGGCAGGGAATAATACCCGATATCCAAAATCTGCCGCCCGATTTGTGAGGGGAAGAATGGCGGTGTGAAGCAATGATAAACGCCCCGCCCAATAAATTCGGCAATCCGCCCGACCATCTGAAAAAGGGACAAAATCGCATGCCCAATCGTTTGAAAGAGCTTAAAAATGGGATTGGAAGAAGATGTTTTGCTCGTCATATCTGCATGTACATATTATTGTTTAAAAACGAAGATTAAAGGAAACTGCATGGCGCGTCTAGACATCAATGATTTGGTTGCGATGGATGAATATCAAAGCACCCATCCCTTGCGTATTGAGCTTGCCTATGCCCGCGCTGATAATCATCTGTTCGGGGAGGCGATATATCGCCCCGATGCGCGGCTTTGGCTGCATCGGGATTTAGCCAAAATCACCTGCGATGCGGCGAATATCATTGCGGCGAAGACGGGCTGGCACATGGTGCTATATGACGGCTTGCGCACGACAGATGCCCAAGCCGCGATGCAAAAGACGCAGCGGGTTAAGGATAATCCGCATTGGCTCGAAGAACCAAATCGTCTGCTCTCTCCGGCGGGTGCAGGGGCGCATCCCCGCGCCATGGCGATTGATATCGGGCTTGAGGATGCGGATGGAGCGCTTATTGATATGGGCTGTCCGTTTGATGATTTAACGGATAAGGCGCATCGCGATTACCCGCATCCGCCGCATATCTTACAAAATCGCGCCGCCCTAACCGATGCCATGATGGAAGCCGCCGCCGCGCATAATCTCAATCTCCTCCCCCTCCCCGCCGAATGGTGGGATTTCCGCTTTCCGGTGGAGGTTTATGAGGCCTATGCGCCGTTGCGCGAGGCTGATTTACCGCAAGATATGCTCCTACTTTAAACGTAAACCCGCCGGAAACGGCGGCTGAGCGAGGTTAAGATCTCATACCCGATTGTTCCCGCATCGCTGGCTAGATCATCCGCGCTTTGATGCGGGCCGATGACCTCCATCATATCGCCTGCTCGCGGCGAATCATTTTCCGGCACGGCGCTGATATCTACAATCGTCGTATCCATCGATACCCGACCGCGAATGGGGCATGGAATACCGTTCCAGTATAGCTTTCCTGTATTCGACAGGCTGCGTAGAAAGCCGTCGGCGTAGCCAAGGGATAATGTTGCCACCCTCGTGTTTTCCTCAAAACGATATGTTTCGTTATAACCGCATGTCTCGCCCGCCCGCGCTTCACGTATTTGCAAGATACTGGCGTTGATTTGTACGACGGGTTTCATCGGGTTTTTTAAATGCGGCGTTGGGTTAAGGCCATAGAGCGCCATCCCTGGGCGCACGATATCCGCATGCCATGCGGGATCGCCAAAAATTCCGGCGGAATTGCAAATGGATTGCGGAATGCCGTCAAATGCTGCGGCTGCGGCTTTAAACGTCGCCACTTGCGCCGCGCTTTTGGGGTTATCATGCTCATCCGCACTGGCGAAATGGGTCATGACGGCGCGTAAATCCAATCCCGCGCACATTGCCGATATCGGCGGCGCATCGGGGGCAAAGCCCAAGCGGTTCATGCCTGTATCAATATGCAAGATCGCAGGCAACGGCGCATCACTCACCCGCGCGCGATAGGCGGCAATCGCCCCTTCATGGTTTAAAACGGGGATAATATTGCTCTCCCGATATACTGCAAAATCCGTATCTTCATACCCATTGAGCGCCGCAATTTCCGGTGTGTCGCCAATGATCATCCGCAGCTCCACCGCTTCGGGCAATGTTGCCACAAAAAACAAATCGCAGCCCACATCGCGCAAGGCCTCCGCCACCGCAGCCAAACCGCAGCCATAGCCATTTGCCTTCACCACCCCCGCAACACGAACGCCCGCGCCAACCATACCACGCAGCATCGTATAATTCGCCGCAATCGCGCCTGTATCGATGATAATCTCACTCATGCCAACCACCTTACGCGCCTATTCGCGCGGCGTTAAGGGTTTTTTAAACCTCTTTCGATATCCTTAAAAGGCGTGAGATTTAAAGAGGGTCAATAAATGATTTCAGCTATACAACAACAAGGAGACAGCAGCGCCGCAAAGGCGGGCATGATCGCCGATTTGGTCGAAAATATGGCCGAGCCGAGCGACTTTATCGCGCTCACCGCGCGGAATGATCTGCGGCTCCATACATCCGAATTACTGGCGCATGCGCTGCTTAGCGCGAAAAGCCGTGATCAGCTTGATAAAGCCATCGCCGGTGTACGCGCCGCGCATGCGCATTACGGGCATGAATTTAAGGTGCGCTTTGTCGATCATGTTAATGCATTACGCGGAAACGGCGATTATGGTCGCCTCATCCGCCTACAGGAAACCGTCCCCGACGCAATCGATTTCGGCGGCCTTTCCTCCACCCAACTAGAACAAATTATGACAGAATTGAGAGGTTTAGATGAGCGCGGTTAGTGAATTATTAAATGATGTATTACCGGAAGCGCATACTCGCGTAGCTACCTTTGAAGGCAATCTTGCAAAAATTGCTGCAGGAGCACCTGAAATTCTATCCGGTATAGATAACGCATCACTTCGTGCAGGTGTAGATAGCCTCCTTCTTACGAACGGTCGTCAATCTGTAGCTACGTTTACTGCTGAAGCAGTGAATGCTTCAGGTGGTGATTTACAGGCATTAATTGAAAGCGACCCTCGTGCACTTGCTTTGGTAAATAACGTTGTAGAAACAATATCACCATATGTACAAGCCTTTGCAGATGCCGTGAATAACGTTGCCAATGTAGAAACAGCCCCCGAAAAAGTGGTGGCGCTTGATAACACACCAAACCCAATGGTTTAAATTTTCATATTTACGAAATCTTAAACTCTTTCTGTCACACTGTTTGAAAAAGAAACGAAGGGTGTGACATGGCTTCCGTGCGGCAAACGCGTGAATTACAAGCATTGCTCCTCGCCAATGGGGAGGAGCTTCCCGGCTACGGTATTGATGGTGATCGCGGCGGGGAAACCAATGCGGCCATCGCGTCTTTCCTTGAAAAACATCCCGATAGCGGCCTTAGCGCCGATAGCCCAACATCCGAAATTATCGCCCATATCCAACAAACCATGCAGGAAAATTGGACGCCAGAGGATTACGCGCGCGTTGCCGCCCTTGAAAACGGACGCGGCACGACAACCCAAAACGCCTTCATATTACAAGTCACGACCCGCGCCTTTGATATCAAAGACCCAAAAGACGACAGCGACATTACCTTTGATGGTATCTCCGGCCCTGAAACCCGTCGTGGGTTAGAGGCATTAAAGGAACGTTTTGAAGAGGTTGAACATGACGTAACCGCCGTTTTCGAACGTGCCGCAGCAGTGGAAGTTATGCCTCTCCCCCCTGCACCAATCGCTGAAAATTTCGCAAAATCTCCGCTTGGCGAAAATTTTATCTCCGCCCAAAAACCGCCAGAACATATTTTTGAAATCTTCGTCAGTAGCTTTGATCCCGCATCTGAAAACACCGCCACATTCATCCCTTATTTTATCGGGCATGTGAACGGGAGTTTTGCGGATGAGGATTTGAAAATCGCCTTGGATGGTTTCGGAGAAATAGCCGACAGCACACCTGATAAGGCCAGCGAGATGATCGCAAATGCAATGACAGATCAGCTCGAATTAAAACCGGAGGAATGGCAGCAATACCGCACGGAAATAAACGGATTTTTTAATGGTGGGGCGGGGCTTGCAATGGTCGGTAAAAACGCAGCAACCATTGGTGAGGCCATTCACACCATTTTGGGCGAGGCTTTTGGGCTAGATGCAAAGCCAACCCCCGACGCACCACACGTCAACATGGCTCTATCCTAATACTCATCACCCTGATCCGCATAATAGCTCGGGTCTAAATCTGAAAATCGTGTGACATTCGGATCGAAATACATTTTTACTGTGCCGATTGGACCGTGGCGTTGTTTGGCGACGATGCATTCGCCGATATTGTGGGCGCGTTCCATGGATTCTTGCCATTTCATGTGGTTTTCTGTGCCTGGCTCTGGCTCTGTCCGGCTTAGGTAGTATTCTTCACGATAGACAAACATAACCGCATCGGCATCTTGCTCAATCGATCCGGATTCCCGAAGATCGGAGAGCTGCGGGCGTTTATCTTCGCGTTGTTCGACTTGACGAGAGAGCTGGGACAGCGCGATGACGGGGATTTCCAATTCCTTGGCAATCGCCTTCAAACCCATCGTAATCTCGGAGACTTCCTGCACGCGGTTTTCCTGTCCGCGCTTTGATCCCGTCCCGCGAAGGAGCTGGAGATAGTCAATCACGAGCATGTCTAGCCCGTGTTGGCGTTTCAAACGGCGGCATCGTGTGCGCACCGCGCCGATGGAGAGCGCGGGGGTATCATCAATATAAAGCGGCACTTGGCTCATCCGTTGGCTCGCCTCAACAAAGGCGCGGAAATCATCTTGCTTGATATTCCCTTTACGGATGGCATCGCCGGAAATGCCGGATTGTTCAGATAAGATCCGTCCGGCGAGCTGGTCTGCTGACATCTCGAGGCTAAAGAACGCAACGCGTCCGCCCTCTGCTCCGCCGCTATCGGCATAGGCCTTGGCGGCGTTGAACGCCCAGTTTACCGCCAATGCGGTCTTCCCCATTGATGGTCGCCCCGCCAAAATCAGCAAATCGGATTTTTGAAATCCGCCGAGCTTTTTATCAACATCCGCCAAACCGGAGGTCACGCCCGTCACGCTTCCGGCGGTTTTATAAGCCTTTTCCGCATGTTCAATCGCGGTAAGGACGGAATCGCGCAAGGTTATAAATCCACCCTTCGCCTGCCCGCTTTCGGCGAGGGAGAATAGCCGCCCTTCGGCGCGTTCAATCGTCGTATTCGCGTCGCTATCGAGGTTATGGTCATAGGATTCATTGACCACATCTTCGCCAAGGGTAATGAGTTCGCGGCGCAGATGCAGGTCGTAAATCGTGCTCGCATAATCGCCGGTATTGATGACATTGATGACGCTGGCGGCCAAATCGACCAGATATTCCGCACCGCCGACATCTTTGAGGTCTTCATCCTTTTCGAAATAATTCTTCAAGGTTACGGGCGATGCGTTCTGCCCCCGATCAATGAGGGTTTGCACGGCCGTAAAAATGCGTTGATGCGCAGGCATAAAGAAATGCTCCGCCCGCAGAAAGTCGCCGATTTTCTCCACCGCGCGATTATCAACAAGGAGCGCGCCAAGCAAGCCCTGCTCCGCTTCCATATTATGCGGCAAGATGCGATAGCCGGGGGAATCCTCGTTGCTCGCGGCATTGGCAAGCTCGTCAAATGTTCGTTCTGTAGACATGGGGAGTAGGTTAGTGGGTTAGTAAGCGAGTTGGCTAGTAAATAAAACTCACAGGATGTGAATAACGGGGATGAATTAAAAAGCTTGCAATACGCCGCTCAAATAGGTTTTATAAAAATATGCAAACACGAGACGCACAAAACCTAACCCTGCCTCTCCTCCTCACGCGCCTTTAAGCGGTTATGGGGCGTTTTGATATGCCCGCGCTTAAAGGAAAAAATTTTCAAATATTGACGAAATATAGCGCTATCGCTTATTAAAGGCACACAACGTTGCGACTGCAACGTCGGGCGTATAGCCCGCCCCGCCGGAGACGCGAAGCGGCGCGAGGCACTAAAAAGGTAAAAATTATGAGCAACGCATACCAAAAAATTAAAAACGACCCGAACCGTATCATTATATTCGACACCACCTTACGCGATGGTGAGCAATCGCCTGGCTGCGCGATGAATCTTGAAGAAAAATTGAAAATGGCGGTGATATTGGATGAGCTTGGCGTTGATGTGATCGAGGCTGGGTTCCCGATCGCCTCCCAAGGGGATTTCGAGGCGGTGAACGAGATTGCCAAAATTGTTAAAAACGCAACCGTGTGCGGTCTTTCCCGTGCCAAGGCGTCCGATATCGAAGCCTCCGGTCAAGCCATCGCCCCCGCGCTTAAAGGCTCGCAAGGCGGCGCGCGGATTCATACCTTCATCTCTACCTCACCGCTTCATATGAAATACAAACTTCAAATGCCGCCAGAGGAGGTTTTGAATGCCGTCACAACATCCGTCACTACCGCCCGTAATTTCACCGATGATGTGGAATGGTCGGCGGAGGATGCTTCGCGCACCGAGGATGATTTCTTATGCGCCTGCGTTGAGGCGGCGATTAAGGCGGGGGCAACGACGATTAATATTCCCGATACCGTGGGCTATGCCGTGCCGGATGAATATGGGCGGCAGATTGCCATGCTCCGCGAGCGTGTACCGAATATCGACCAAGCCATCCTTTCCACCCATTGCCACAATGATTTGGGATTGGCGGTGGCGAATTCTTTGTCCGGCGTTCAAAACGGCGCACGGCAGATTGAATGTACGATTAACGGCATTGGCGAGCGTGCGGGGAATGCGGCGCTTGAGGAAATCGTTATGGCGCTTCGCACGCGTAAAGATGCGTTTGCCTATGAAACGGGTGTAGAGACGACCAAAATTACAAAGGCCTCCAAGACCCTTTCCACTATCACTGGATTTAGCGTGCAGCCGAACAAAGCCATCGTCGGCGCAAACGCCTTCGCCCACGCCAGCGGCATTCACCAAGACGGCATGTTAAAGCACGCGGAAACATACGAAATCATGACACCCGAAAGCGTTGGTTTGACAGAATCAAAGCTTGTCATGGCAAAGCATTCAGGGCGGGCAGCGTTTAAAAGCAAACTCGCCGATATGGGCTATGACCTTGGTGAGAATGTGTTCCAAGACGCATTCGTGCGCTTCAAAGCCTTGGCGGATAAGAAGAAAGAAATTTTCGAAGACGATCTTATCGCGTTGATCGAAGATGAAGTCATACGTGAGCATGAAGCCATCAAATTCGTCTCCCTTCAGGTTGAGGCCGGATCAAAAGGCCCACAGACGGCGACGCTTACCCTTGATGTAAATGGCGCAGAACAAACCGCCAGTGTGATCGGCAACGGCCCCGTTGATGCGATTTTTAAGGCGATTCGCGAAATACAACCGCATGAAGGCGCGCATCTCCAGCTTTACCAAGTACACGCGGTTACGGGCGGAACAGACGCGCAAGCTACGGTTTCTGTACGCCTCGAAGAGAGCGGAAAAACCGTGAACGGGCAAGGGTCAGACGCCGATACCCTTGTCGCCAGCGCCCGCGCCTATATCCATGCGCTCAACAAACTCTTGCATAAACGCAATAGCATGAACCCGCAAACCGTATAATTTAAGCACTATTCATCGCCGTTAAAAAACGATATGCTTTCAGCTTATTAAGACAATCTTAACGCTCCGGCGTTTATGATTGTCTTTAATCATAAAATCTTTGCTGTGTACCCGCCTGCGTTAATTTTGAAATAAACCTTAAGAAGTAAGGACGGCGTTGCTATGCAATTTTTAAAAAACCTTCAAATCCAAACACGCATTATGCTTGTGGCAATATTACCGGTAATCGGCATTTTAATCATGGCCGGCATGCTCGCCATGACCGCATACAGCCATATGGAAGAAGCAAAAAAGCTATCCCAAGTTGCAGAAGTTGCACCGGAAATTACAAAGGTTATTCATGATCTGCAAAAAGAACGCGGAAAAACAAAAAGCTACCTGAGCGCAACGGATTCGCAAAAAATTTACGAAGCCCGTGGTGTATTGGAAAAAATGTACGAAACCGCGCATAAGCATCGCGAGGAACTTGCCGAAGCCTACAGCCATGTGCATATGGAGATGTTTAGTGAAGAGTTTCAAGGGCTTTCGAAGAAGGTAATGGCGAGCCTTGATGATATTGAAGATAAACGCAAAAAGGTTATCGCGCGTAAAATCAGCCCGAAAAAAGCATATGCAAGCTATACCCGCCATATTCGCGAGCTGATCAACGTTGTTGAATATATCGCCAGCCATAGTGAAGATGGGGAATTAACCGATCAATTCACGGCCTATTCTGCGTTATTAGAAGCGCAAGAAGCGATGGCAAGAGAACGCGCCGTGGGTATGGCCGTCCTTTCAAAGGGGGCTATCTCTATCCATGATCGTGAATATGTATCCGAATTAATGGGCATGCAAGAAGCGTATATTCACGTTTTTGAGGTTTATGCCTCCAAAGAAGAGGTGGAAACTTTTCATAAGAATGTCATTGAGAGCAAAACATTCAAGCATTTAAAAGAGCTACGGGAGGTCTTTCTTGAGCCGGAAAAAGAATTCTTCCTCTTTAATCAGGTTTCTACGATGGACTGGTTTGGGACCTATACCAAGGAAATTGATCTGATCACAGTGATTGAAAATACTATTCGTGAAGATATTCATCATCATGTTGAATATCTTCGTACAAAATCACAAAATGAAATGATCTTTAATGTGGGTATAGCGGCCAGTGTGTTGTTGCTTACAATCATCTTGTTGATCCTTATCGCCAAAAGCATTACCGGCCCTGTATCCGGTTTGACCGAGCGTATGAAAACATTGGCGAATGACGATACAAATTTCGATATCCCCGATGTCGGGCAAGGGCATGAGCTTGCCGATATGGCTGAAACGCTGGGTGTTTTCCGTGAAAATACCGAGAAGGTTAAAGCGATGGAAGCAGAGCAGGAAGCGTTAAAACATAAGGCCGAGATTGAGCGCAAAAAATCAATGCTTGCTTTGGCTGATGATTTTTATGCCAAGACGGCGGATCTTATTAGCTCCCTGACAATGTCCTCCGATGGTATGCAACAAACCGCGCAAATCATGAGCGCGGCATCCGAAGAGACAAGCGTATCTTCCTCTGCTGTGGCTTCTGCGGCGACCGAGGCGGATGCGAATGTGCAAACCGTTGCGGCTGCGTCCGAAGAATTGGCAGCATCCTCACAGGAAATCGCCAAGCAAATCTCCGACGTGGCGAGCCGCTCCAGTACCGCTGCACGTGAGGCCGAGGTTACCAGCCAATCCGTCAAAGAGCTCGAAGAGCTTGCCGAATCCATTGGTGAGGTTGTGAACGCGATTAAAGATATAGCCGAGCAAACCAACCTTCTTGCCCTTAACGCAACGATTGAGGCTGCTCGCGCCGGCGCGGCGGGTAAAGGCTTCGCGGTTGTTGCGGATGAGGTTAAGAAACTCGCCAATGAAACCGGACAGAAAACCGAGGAAATTGACGAGCGCGTGAACCATATCCAGGACGCGATCCGTAACTCTGTCACTGCCATGAGCCGGATTATCGACAATGTTCAGCAAATCGACCATGCGACGTCCTCTGTTGCCGGTGCGGTTGAGGAGCAAAACGCCGCAACCGCCGAGATTGGCCGCAACGTTGCCGAGGCGTCCACCGGAACACAGCAGGTTTCACAAAATATCTCCGAGGTGCAAACTGCTGCTGCTGAAACCGGAAAATCGGCAACGGATGTGCTTTCTACGGCGAATGAGCTGGCGGAAGTGTCGCGCGGTTTGAACGATACAATCGGCACCTTCCTTGAGGGGATCCGTAACGATAACCAAGTCAGCAATGACGATCAAACAATACTCGCCGAAGCCGCAGAATAACCATTCAACGTTTTAAAGCGGCATTAATCAGCGTAAATATATCCTCGAACATGGGCGTCGTCAGACGCCCTGTTTGCGTATTATAGCGGGAACAATGATAAGAATCGATCAAGGTCAACCCGCCGCTCAAATCATGCATCGCGCCATGCCCGAATTTATGCGCCGCTTGCTTTGCTCCGAATGCCTTCAACACCGCATTATGCGAGATAAGCCCAAGGCTCAAAATCACCTTTAAATTGCGCATCGCCGCAATCTCGCCTTTTAAATATGTATCCATACAAATCTTGGTTTCCTCCCCCGTCGGCTTATTCTCCGGCGGGACGCATTTCACCGCATTGGTTATCCGGCAATTCACCAATTCCAACCCGTCGTCCGCCCGTGCCAGATATTCCCCACGCGCAAAGCCGAACTTAATCAATGTGCCGTAAAGCAAATCCCCCGCGTAATCGCCCGTAAATGGCCGCGAAGAAAAATTCGCCCCCTTAAGCCCCGGTGCAAGGCCGACGATCAGCAACTCAGAATTCATCCCGCCAAACCCTGGAACAGGCGCATTAAATTTATCCGGAAATTTTTCACGATTCCCGAGAATAAACTCCCGCAATCGCGGGCATAAATCACAATCTTTGGGCGGCTCTTTAAATGAGACTTGCATATTTTTCATGTCCCCGTTATAAACCAGATGCTAGCTCAGAAATAGTTGTATTTTCGCCGTTCATTTTACTTTTTCAGTAGGCGCGAGCGACGACGAATAGAAGGCTATTTTAGGAGGTGGCGAAGCAAAACACCGTTTTGTTCGCGATAAACAAAACGTCGTAGTGAAAAAGTAAAAGGAACAAGAAAATATGGCTCGTGTCACCGTTGAAGATTGTGTCGAAAAAATTCCAAACCGTTTTGAGCTTGTTATGACTGCCGCGCAGCGTGCCCGCAAGATTAGCTCCGGTGCTACGCTTACGGTTGAGCGTGACAATGACAAAAACCCTGTGATTGCGCTTCGTGAAATTGCCGAAGAAACCGTTGATAAGGATGAGCTTAAAGAAGACCTCATCAAATCCCATCAACGCATGGCGATCTATGAGGAAGAAGATGATTCCATCGACCTTATGGATGGTGAAGAAGAATGGAGCACCATCGCCGGCGAACAAGCCGCAGCCGAAGGAATTTATTCCGACAATGAAGTGGTAGAAGAAGCCACTCCCGCTGCTGAACCTTCCCTTGAAGACCTCGCAGGCGGCGCCCCTACTGAATAGTAAATATAGCGCTTTGATAAAAAGCCGGCCTAAAGGTCGGTTTTTTTATGCCTTCTATTCCTGAGTTTTCATGATAGTTTAAATGACTTATGAGTGAGTATTATCCGCTAACCAATCTGGTAAAATCCTATAACCCCGATCTTGATCCCAAGGTGATCGAGGATGCGATCGCCTATGCCCGCGAAAAGCATGAGGGGCAAACGCGTTCTTCCGGAGAGCCATATTACACCCACCCCGTTGCGGTTGCCGAAATTCTTGCGGATATGAAGATGGATACGGGCTCTATCCTCACCGCCATTTTGCATGACACGATTGAGGATACGGACGCAACCTACGAGGATTTGGAAAAGAAATTCGGCAAGGAGGTCGCCGATCTGGTCGATGGTGTTTCAAAACTCACCCGTATTGAATCCAAAACGCTGGAGGGGAAGCAGGCGGAAAATTTCCGTAAACTTCTCCTCGCAATGTCCGAGGATATCCGTGTTCTGCTCGTTAAACTCTCCGATCGCTTGCATAATATGCGCACGATTGGAGGCATTAAAAAGCCGGAAAAGCAAAAGCGCATCGCGCTCGAGACATTAGAAATCTATGCCCCCCTCGCCGAACGTATCGGCGTGCATACGATGAAAAGTGAGCTGGAAGATTTATCCTTCTCCATCCTTAATCCCGAGGCACGAACGAGCATTACCAACCGCCTCTCTTTCCTGCGTAAAGAAGGGCATACGGTTGTTGATCAAATTATCGAGGAATTGGATGCGCGCCTAAAAGATGCGGGTATAAAGGCCGAAATCACAGGCCGCGAAAAAACCCGTTATTCCATCTGGAAGAAAATGCAGCGCAAAAATGTGGCATTTGAGCAGCTCTCTGATATTATGGCCTTTCGCATTGTGGTGGAGGATATTGGTCAATGCTACGCTGTGCTCGGCCTGATCCATGGGCGTTACCACTCCATCCCCGGACGGTTCAAAGATTATATATCCACCCCCAAACCCAATGGCTATCGCTCTATCCATACTACTGTCATGGGGCCATCGCGCCAACGGATCGAGGTGCAAATCCGCACCATTGATATGCATCATGAGGCCGATATGGGGGTCGCCGCGCACTGGGCGTATAAGGGCGGCGCGTTACCGAGCCTTAAGGATGTGAAGAAATACCGCTGGCTGCGCGAATTGCTCGAGATTTTAGAGCAAGAACAGCGTCCCGAAGATTTTTGGGAGAATACGAAGCTTGAGCTGTTCGAAGATAAAGTCTTTGCCTTTACGCCCAAGGGTCGCTTGATCGAACTTCCCGCCGGTGCAACGCCCATCGATTTTGCCTATGCCATTCATTCCGATATCGGTGATAAATGTGTGGGCGCAAAGGTGAATGGGCGTATCGCACCGCTAAATTCCAAGCTCACAAATGGTGATCAGATCGAAATCGTCACGGCGAAGACGCAACAGCCCTCCCCCACATGGGAACGCTTTGTCGTCACCGGAAAGGCGCGCAGCCATATCCGTAAATTCATCCGCAACCAGCAGCGCGCGGAATATGTGACATTGGGCAAAGCGATGCTGCAAAAAATCTTCCGCCAAGAGGGGTATGATTTCACCGAAAAAGCAGTTACGGGTGTGAATAAAGAGTTTAAGGCGAATGAGAATGATGACATCTACGCCCGTATCGGCTCTGGCCTTCTTATCGCGCGGGATGTTTTTAAGGCGATCTTCCCCGCCCATAAAACCGAGATTGCCAAACGTCCCTCGGCGGATATGGATACCGCCGTTATGGTTCGCCCGCACGGCGCTAGCTCCGCCGACGCGCCGATGCCGATTACGGGGCTTATCCCCGGTATGGCGGTGCATATGGCGCGGTGTTGTCATCCGCTGCCCGGGGATCGGATTGTCGGGATTGTGACAACGGGTAAGGGGGTGACGATCCACACGATTGATTGCGATACGCTCGAAACCTTTGCCGATACGCCCGAACGTTGGCTGGATGTGAGTTGGGGCGAAGGGGATGACACGCCCGAAGCGCAAGTCGGACGTATCAACATCGTTATCCAAAATGAAGCCGGTGCGCTCGGCACTATCTCCACTGTTATCGGCGCGAGCGGCGGGAATATCACCAACCTCAAAATCACCTCCCGCTCCACCGATTTTTGGGAAATCCTCATCGATATCTATGTCAACGATACCAAACATCTCAACAACATCATCGCCGCCCTCCGCGCCACGCCCACAATCGCCAGCGTTGATCGTGCGAAGGGGCGGTAGGGGCGTATATGTTCAAACGCCGTACACCGCTGAATGTATTTCAAAAGCTTAAAGAGCTTGCGTGGCCATCCATGGGGTGGGGGCGGATGGGGGTTTATTTGAAGCATCGGACGATCCGTATTCCCGATAGTAATTATAAAATCGCCCTTGGGCTTGCGCTTGGTGCGGCGATTTCATTCTCGCCATTTGTCTTTACGCATATCATCCAAGGCTGCATCCTCGCGTTTTTCCTGCGGGCGAATTATATCGCGGTGGCGATTGGTACACTCATTGGCAATCCATGGACGTTTCCCTTTATGTGGTGGGCGGGGATATCGTTGGGGGCGGGGATCTTTAATTGGCTTGGCTTTCCTGCCTCAACGAATGTTCCCGATGCGATGAGCCTTGAGATATTTATCAATTTAATAAAAAACGATCCGTTTCGTATATTGTTTCCATGGATGCTTGGCGGTTATCTTATTTGTCTTGTAACCTTGCCGCTTTTCTACATACTCTTTTACCAAATCGTAAAAGGGGCAAAGGCGGCGCGGGCGATTAAACGTAAGAAGGAGACACAATCATGATCATCGGTATCGGCTCTGACCTCCTCGATATTCGTCGTTTTGAAAATGTTGTGGCACGGCATGAGGCACGGTTTTTAGCGCGAAGCTTCACCGAAACCGAACGCACCAAGGCCGAGCAGCGTAAACCCGGCGGCACGCATATCGCGACCCTCGCCAAACGCTTCGCCGCAAAAGAGGCGATGAGCAAGGCGCTTGGCACTGGTTTTGCGCAAGGCGTATATATGAAAGATATCGGCGTTATCAATGCCCCTTCCGGTGCACCAACGCTAGAGCTAACAAACGGCGCGCTCAAACACCTCACCGCCCTCACCCCGCCGAACCACAAACCCGTCATCCACCTCACCCTCACCGATGAGCCGCCCATGGTACACGCGCAGGTTATTGTCGAGGCGCTACCACTTTAAGCCTAGCCAATCCGCCAATACTCCTGTAAAAACCAAATCTATGAGTGAAGAAAAAGTCCAAGCCCCCGAAGAAGAAACCAAAGCACCGCCCCTGAATGCCAAGGAAGAGGCGGCTGATTTCTTTCGTACCGCCAGTATTGCTGTGCTCCTCGCGCTAGTCGTGCGGGCATTATTGTTCGAGCCGTTTAATATCCCGTCCGGTTCGATGAAGCCAACGCTTCTTATCGGGGATTATTTATTCGTCAGCAAATCCGCCTATGGCTATTCCAAACACTCCTTCCCTTTTAGCTTCGCGCCCATTGAAGGGCGGATCTTTGAAAAGCCCGCGAAACGTGGTGATGTGATTGTCTTTAAGCTCCCCTCGAACCCGCGCATTGATTATATTAAGCGCGTTATCGGCCTACCTGGTGATACGATTCAGGTTAAGAGCGGGCATCTTTATTTAAACGGCGAGGCCGTGCCGCGTGAATCTGTCGGCCTATCCAAAGATACGTCCGATTACGGCGAAGATATCACGATGAATGAATATATCCAGACCCTTCCCGATGGCACGATGTTCACGATTTTCGAGGAAAGTGACACAGGGCCATTGGATGATACGCCGCTATTTAAGGTCCCCGAAGGGCATGTTTTCGTCATGGGTGATAACCGCGATAATTCCCAAGATTCCCGCGTCCCCATGATGCCGGGCAGCCACGGCGTCGGGTTTGTTCCCATTGAAAATATCGTCGGGCGGGCGGACTTCCTCTTCTTCTCGGTCAATGGGCAATCCCGTTTGTTCGAGATTTGGAAATGGCCATGGGGCATTCGTTATTCCCGCCTATTCATGAATATTGATCCCACAAGACCAAAAATAGAGGCCGAATGAACACGCTCATCGCCCGCATCAAGGACGCCACCGGTCACGAGATCCAGAATATGGAGCTTCTCACCACCGCGCTAACGCATTCCAGCACGGGGGCAAAGCATAATTACGAGCGTCTTGAGTTTTTGGGTGATCGTGTTCTTGGCCTTGTTGTTGCCGAAACCTTGTTCGCCAAATTCCCCGATGAGCCGGAGGGGCATATGGCCAAACGCCTTGCCTCCCTTGTCCAGGGCACCTTCCTCACCATTATCGCGCGTGAGATTGGGCTCGGCGCTTTTATCAAATTCTCGGATGCCGAAGCGGCGGCGGGTGGCGCGGATAACGATAATATCCTTGCCGATGTGATGGAGGCGGTTATTGGCGCGCTGTATGTCGAGGCGGGGTTAGAGGCGTGCCAGCGCCTTATCGCTACCCTTTGGGGGGATCGTTTTGATACAATGCTCAAGCCGCCGCAACACCCCAAAACCGGCGTGCAGGAATGGGCGCAAGGCAAAAACCTGCCGCTCCCGCGTTATATCATCAAATCCCAAAGCGGCCCCGATCATGCGCCTATTTTCGAAATCGAATTAACAGTGCAGGGGTATGAAGCGGTTACAGCCTCCGGTAAATCCCGCCAAGAGGCGGAAAAAGCCGCCGCACAAACCTTTTTGGATCAAAACAGTTTATGACACAACAAACACAAAAATGCGGTTTCATCGCCGTTGTCGGTCACCCCAATGCCGGAAAATCAACGCTTATCAACGCGCTGGTGGGTGAAAAGGTTGCAATTACCTCCAAACGCGCGGGCACAACCCGTTGCCGTATTTTGGGTATTGCCATCCATAATAACGCACAGATGATCTTTATTGATACGCCGGGTATTTTCGGCTCTACCGTTGATGCACAACAAACGATGGAGCGCGCAATGATCGGCGCAGCGTTCGAAGCCTTGGACGAGGCGGATATCGCACTTCATTTGCTGGATGCAAAGGATAAAAAATCCCAAGCCCCGATTTTAGAAAAGCTACCGCAAAATCGCCCGACTTTCCTTGCTCTGAATAAGGTTGATGCCATTCAAAAGGCGGCGTTGCTGGATATCTCTGCGGGGCATAATGAAACCTATGATTATGACGCGACCTTCATGATTTCCGCGTTGAAGGAAAAGGGGCTGGACGGGCTTATGGATACGCTTGCGGCGAGCCTGCCCGACGGTCCATGGCATTATGATGAGGACGAAGTGACCGACATGCCCATGCGCCTGATGGCGGCGGAGATAACGCGTGAGCAAATTTTCAACCGGCTTCACCGCGAGCTTCCTTACGCCGCCCTTATCGAGACTGAAAAATGGGAAAATTTCGATAATGGCGATGTGAAAATCCATCAGGCAATCTATGTCCAGCGCGACAGCCAAAAAGCCATCGTCCTTGGCAAAGGCGGCAGTCAGATTAAAAAAATTGGCGAGGCCGCGCGCAAGGAATTGGAAGGGATGCTCGAACGCCGCGTGCATTTAAAGCTGCATGTAAAGGTATGTGAAAACTGGCCTGACCGCCCTGAGAGCTTAGAGATTATGGGTTTGGCGCAACACTAGCCTTAAAGTACTTCAAGGCCGCGACTGCGGCCTGGCGATCATTCGCCGAAGCCTTAGTGGTGTTTGAACGTTTTTATAAGGCCGCGCACGAAGCGATACCAAAGGTATCGTTCGTTTTTTTAGGGCAAACAAATCTTTGATTTGCTTTGCGGCCCGTCGCTCGTGCGACGCTTTTAATTCAACATGTGGATAAAGAAAGTTTTTTTCATCCACAAGCTTGGCAAGTGATTCGCACTCCTGCT
Source organism: Alphaproteobacteria bacterium (assembly GCA_050633165.1). GTDB lineage: Bacteria > Pseudomonadota > Alphaproteobacteria > Micavibrionales > Micavibrionaceae > TMED27. The sequence continues at coordinate 31,810 of JBOEFZ010000054.1, forward strand.
ATGGTGTCTTTATTCAGAGTTAAGCAGTTTTTATTATTTAATATCAAGGTTTTACCTTGTATTAGCATGTGGGAGATATAGTGCTATGAGTTGGACTGACGATCGTGTTGCCCTTTTGAAAAAATTATGGGGTGAGGGCAAAACCGCCGCAGAAATCGCCAAAGAGCTCGGCGGCGTAACCCGCAACGCGGTGATCGGTAAGGCGCATCGCCTAAAACTCTCCAACCGTGTTTCCCCCATCCAGCAAAATAAAAAAGCCGCCGCGCCAAAGCAAAAAGCCGCGCCCGCACAAAATAACGAACGAAAAACGGTCAAGCCCCGTATCCCCGTTTATACCGAAGATGAAAATCGCGCCCGCGTACCGTTATCCGAGCTTAAGGCCGGTGAATGCCGCTGGCCCATTGGTGATCCGCGTGAAAAGAATTTCGGCTTTTGCGGCTGCAAGGCGCTTCCTGGCCTCCCCTATTGTATGGAGCATTCCCAGGTTGCCTACCAACCCGCAACGCGCAACCGCATCATGAAAAACAACAAAACTACGGTTGAAACCGTCAGCGCGGAAGAGCTAGAAGCGGCGAAAAAAGCCGTTGCTGCGCAAAAATAAGCCTTCCCCGTCATTGCGTGAATTGCATGGATGAGTCATGTAGCAAAAAATACGTGATGGGGGAGATTTTGACCCTTAGGAAACAATCTTAATATCAACCGCTTCGCGGCCTTTATCAACGCTTTTGAGGGTTACGCGCACGCGTTGTCCGGCCTCAAGCTCATCAACTTCGAGCTTATCGAGCAAGGTTTTATGGATGAACACATCTTTCATCCCGTCATCAGGAATGATGAAGCCAAAGCCTTTTTCGGGCTTATACCATTTTACAAGGCCGCTCATCGTCACTGTGCCGTCCTCTTCGTTCACCTCTTGCATCATATTGATGCTGCCTGGCTCGAGCACTTCGGTCACTGTGCCGACTTGCTTGCCCTTTGGCCCATCGAACAGCGTGCACATGAGCACCGCGCCCTCACCAAGGAAATGCAGGCCGGCCTCTTGCAACGTTGTAATATGCAAAAAGGCGTCATAGCTCTCATCCTCGGGCATTAGGAAACCAAAACCTTTGGTCCCGTTAAACCATTTCAGATACAGCTTTACCGGTTTTATATCTCCCTCGGGATGAGGTTGATTTTGCGTAGACACGTTAAAGTTTCCTTTGATTTCCCCAATGGAGCGACAGAACATCGCACACGAATCACTTATAGATTGCATGAATTTCGTCTTTAAATCCAGCAAGAATTTGCTATTTTTTATGCTACAATGCAATAAGACGCCGCTCGGATTCGTCTCAAATTAAAAAAAACACACTGCAATCAAGGGTTTTAAAGCAATGAATCATACTCACCCGTGGCTGGAACATTATCCAGAAAAACCCGATTGGCACATGGCAATCGATGAACGCTCTATGATTGATGTGTTCGATGAAACTTGCGCGGCAAAACCTGATGCCATCGCTATGAATTTTATGAGCGCAAAAAGCTGGGATTGGAAAGCGTTACAGGTGCAGGTCAATAAGCTCGCTAAGGGTTTGCAAAATGAGGGCGTTAAAAAAGGCGATAAAATCGGGATCTTCCTTCCTAACTGCCCGTATTTCGTTATTGCCTATTACGCTATTCTTAAAATCGGCGGTTGTGTTGTGAATTATAACCCGCTTTATGCGGAAGGCGAGCTTCGCCATCAGATCGAGGATAGCGATACCGATATTTTCATTACGATGGATCTGAAGCTATTGACCGATAAAGCGGTGAAAATGCTTTCCGATACGCGTTTGAAAAAGCTGATTATCTGCTCTTTCACCGATATTTTGCCCTTCCCGAAAAACATCTTGTTTCCGATATTCAAGGCCAAGGAGAAGGCGAAGATAGCCTTCACAAAACGTATTTTATCCTATGATGATGTTACCAATAATGTGGGAGATTATGTACCGGCCGCGATTGATGTGAAAACCGATCTTGCCATTTTGCAATATACCGGCGGGACAACGGGCGTGCCAAAGGGGGCGATGCTCACTCATCATAACATTTACGCCAATGCGGTGCAGGCCTATGCTAACTTCCCCGCGCCCGAAGGCCGCCATGAAAAAATGCTCGCCATCTTGCCGTTTTTCCATGTGTTTTCCATGAGTGTTTGCATGAATATGGCGGTTCTGGCTGGGATGGAGATTGTTACCATCCCGCGGTTCGAGCTGGATGATGCGCTTAAGCTCATCCACAAACTCCGCCCCGATTATATGGCGGGGGTTCCGGCGATTTATAATGCGATTAACAATCACAAACGCTTGAAAAAATTCGATCTCTCTTCGCTGTCATATTGCATATCCGGCGGCGCGCCGCTGCCCGTTGAGGTTAAGAAGAAGTTCGAGGCTAAAACGGGATGCACGGTATTTGAAGGCTATGGCCTTACTGAATCCTCGCCCGTCGCATCGGTCAATCCGCCCTTTGGCGAGAATGTTGCCGGATCAATCGGCTTGCCCCTGCCGCAAACGATTATTGAGATTATCGATCGTGATGATAAGGAAACGCCGATGCCATTGGGGGAGCGCGGCGAGCTTTGCATTCGTGGGCCGCAGGTTATGAAGGGCTATTACAAAAAACCCGATGCCTCCGCCGATGTGTTGCGCAAGACGCCAGATGGGGATGTTCGCCTGCATACCGGTGATGTCGCGATTATGGATGATCGCGGCTATGTCACAATTGTTGACCGGATCAAGGACCTCATCATCACCAACGGCTATAACGTTTATCCCCGCCATGTCGAAGAAGCAATTTATGCGCATCCCAATGTCGAAGAATGTATCGTCGCGGGTATTCCGGATCAACAACGCGGGGAGATTGTGAAGGCCTGGATCAAGCTTAAAGATGATCGGGAATTAACGCCCGAGGATTTGAAGAATTTCCTATCCGATAAAATCTCCCGCATCGAAATGCCCAAACGTATAGAGTTTCGGGACGAACCTTTGCCGAAAACCATGATCGGGAAATTGAGCCGTAAGGATATTGTGGCCGAAGAGTTGAAGGGGTGAAGTTACCCCCGCAGTACGCCGCCTGTTTTTTGTCCTACAATATCGATTACGCCCTGCATGAGTGTTTCAATTTGGTCGTCTTTTAGGCTCTCATCGATGGGTTGGATGGTGATGGAGAGGGCGAGGGATTTTTTGCCGTCCTCTACGCCTTTGCCCTGATAAACATCGAAAATTTCAGCATTGGTGATGAGCTTTTTATCCGCAGCCATGGCGCTTTTGATAACGTCCTTTGCCGCAACGGATTCATCAACGATGAAGGCAAAATCGCGGGTGATGGCTTGTAGCGGAGGTAGTGTTAGGAAGGGTTTTTCTGTGCCCTTGCGTTTTGGCGTAGGGATGTTTTCGAGGAATATTTCAAAACCTACGACGGGGGCTTTTATATCCAATTCTTCGAGCACGGCGGGGTGAATTTCCCCGAATTGTGCGATGATATTTTTCCCAAGGCGAAGCGCGCCGGAGCGTCCGGGGTGATAATAATCCGCCGCATCGCGCGTAATTTGCGCGGAGGCCGCCGGTGCGCCGCATGCTGCGAGCGCGGCCAGAGCATCGGCCTTGGCATCGTAAAGGTCAACGGCGCGGGTGGCGTTGGGATCGCTCCAATGGCGGGCGGCATTTGCGCCGCTGCGGATTCCGGCGGCGATGGTGGCTTGGTCTTGGGGCTTTACACCGTGGAAGACAGGGCCAACCTCGGCAAGGGCAACATCGGCAAAGCCCTTTGCCGCGTTACGTTTTGCCGCGGCGATGAGGGTGGGAAGGATGCTCGGGCGCATGACATTCATCTCGGATGATATCGCATTTTGCAAGGTGAGCGCGGCGAGCGCATTGTCATTCGCGCCAAAGGCAACGGCTTCGTTGCGGGAGATGAATGACCAGCTCACGCAGTCTTGTAATCCACGCGCCGCCATCGCGGATCGTGCCGCACGGGTTTTGGCGAGCAAGGGCGTTTCGGCTGCGGCTGGTGTCGCCGCGCCGCATGTGACGGAGACATTCGGGATATCATCAAACCCGACAATGCGGATAATTTCCTCAACAATGTCCGCTTTGCCAAATACATCGCCGCGCCAGCTCGGGACTTTGATGTTTCTGCCTTCCAGTGTAAAACCGAGGCTTTCCAAAATCTCGCGCTGCTGCGCTTCGGCGACGGGGAGGCCGATGAGTTGCTCTACGTAATCGGGGGTGAAGGGGATTTGGCGATTAAGCTCCGGCGCTGCGCCGCATTCAACGATTTCGCTCGCTTCAGTTTGATCCGTAGCGCAAATTTCGAGGATGAGGGCGGTGGCAAGTTCTAACCCGCTACGTGTAAAGGCCGGATCAACACCGCGTTCAAAGCGGTAGCGTGCATCGGAAGATACGCCCAAATCACGCCCCGTACGGGCAATGCGGGTAGGTTCGAAATAGGCGGATTCGAGGAAGATGGCGGTGGTTGCTTCGTCCGCGCCGCTTGATACGCCGCCAACAATCCCGCCAAGGCCAAGCAAACCGGAATCATCGTAGATGCCGATTGATCCGTCATTCACGGTGTATGATTTGTCGTTAAGCCCGTCGAATTTTTCGCCGTCTTTGGTGGCGCGAACAGCAATATCACCGCTGAGTTTATCCGCATCATAGACATGCAATGGGCGAGCGTGATCGAGGGTTAGGAAATTGGTGATATCCACCAGCGCGGAGATTGGGCGCAAGCCAACGGCCTTTAGCAAAGTTTGCAACCATTCCGGCGATGGGCCGTTTTTAAGGCCACGGATTTCCCGCCCCACAAAATGCGCGCAGCCTTCATCTTCAATGCTTACGGTGATGGCGGGTGCGAGAGTGGATTTTGCCGGCGTAATTTCAAGGGGCTTTAACGTTCCTAAACCTGCCGCTGCTAAATCCCGTGCGATGCCGTAAACGCCCGCGCAATCGGCGCGGTTGGGGGTGAGGGCGATGTCGATGACCGGATCATCAAGGCCGAAAATCCCCGCCATTGGTGTGCCGATTTCATAAGAATCATCAAGCTCGATAATCCCCTTATGCTCATCCGACAATTCCATTTCTTTTTCGGATACCAACATGCCGCAGCTTTCGACACCGCGAATGCTTGCCTTCTTCAGCGTGAGATCCAAACCCGGAATATATGTTCCTTCGGGCGCGAAAATCCCCTTCATCCCCGCCCGTGCATTGGGCGCGCCACAGACGATTTGGTGCGTACCGCTCGCGGTTTTAACCGTGCAAACCTGTAACTTATCCGCGTCGGGATGTTTTTCCGCCGCCTCGACATAGGCGACGGTGAAGGGCGCATAGCGCGCCGCGTTATCGATGATCTCCTCAACCTCCAACCCGATCGCGGTAAGGGTTGTCGAGATTTCATCCAAAGATGCATCCGTATCCAAATATCGTTTAAGCCAGCTTAATGTAAATTTCATGATTTTATCCTGTTATGCCGCATGCGCACTATTGGGGCGTTTAAGCGCATCAAACCCGTAATGACCGAGCCAACGCGTGTCGCAGTCAAAGAATGTCCGTAGATCGGGGATACCGTATTTGAGCATCGTCGCGCGTTCAATCCCCATGCCGAAGGCAAAGCCCTGATACTCATCCGGATCAATGCCGCAATTTTTCAACACATTGGGATGCACCATGCCGGAGCCGAGAATCTCCATCCATTGCTGTTCCTCGCCCTTTGGTGCGGCGCCGAGTTTTATGCCGCCATCGGGCTTTTTGGTATAGCCGATATCGACCTCCGCCCCCGGCTCGACGAAGGGGAAGAAAGACGGGCGGAAGCGTACGGGGAGGTCATCAAGGCCGAAAAAGCTACGTACAAAATCCGTGAGGCAGCCCTTAAGATGCGCCATGGTTACGCCCTTATCAACATACAGGCATTCCATCTGGTGGAACATCGGCGTGTGTGTTTGATCAAAGTCAGAGCGGTAAGTACGCCCGAAACAGATGGTTTTGATGGGCGGTTTATTGTCAATCATATGACGGATTTGCACCGATGATGTATGGGTGCGCAGGAGTTTCTTCGCGCGCTCGGCATCACTCTCATCGGGGTCGGTGGGCAGGAAGAATGTATCTTGCATCTCCCGCGCGGGATGCCCCGCCGGAAAATTAAGGGCGGTGAAATTATGCCAGTCATCCTCGATATCCGGTCCTTCGGCAACCTTGAAACCCATCGCGCCGAAAATGCTGACCAAGTCCTCGATGGTTTGGTTAATCGGGTGGATTGCGCCTTTACCCTCGGGGCGTGTATCGAGGGTGATATCCGCGATTTCGGTGGCGAGGCGGGCATCCATCTCTTGCTTTTTCAATGCGCGCTCTTGGGATTTGATGAGGTCAGCGATCTCGTCTTTGAGGATATTGAGCGCCTGCCCCGTCGTTTTGCGTTCCTCCGGCGACATACCGCCTAGCGTCTTCATCAACGCCGTAATCCGTCCCTTTTTCCCAAGGACAGTCACACGGACATCATCCAACGCTTTTAGATCATTCGACGCGGTAATTTCCGCGCTCAACTCACTCTTTAATGCAGCAATATCAGTCATGAGGAGCTTTTTAACATACAAGAGCGGAAAGGGGGAAGGGGTTTTATGCGCTATTATTCCGGCTTCAAACGTTGCAGGTGTTAAAAAAAATCTTGCTTTTTATTATGGGCTGCGCCATAAAGCCTGCACATTGTTATATGTACCTCGCCGCTCGCATGGTGTGATCGGCTTAACCCGAGAGGAGAAAACGTAGATGCCATTCTATGAAACCGTGTTTATTGCACGTCAGGATCTCACCGATAATCAGGTGAAAGACCTTACCGACCGCTTTACAAAAATCATTACAGATCAAGGCGGTAAAATTCTAAAGACCGAGCAATGGGGCCTTCGCACCCTTGCCTATAAAATCAATAAGAGCCGTAAGGGTCATTATACATTGATCGAATCCGAAGTTGCAGGGCCAGCGATTATCGAGCTTGAGCGTATTATGCGCCTTGACGAAGATGTGATGCGCGCTCTTACGATCCGTCTTGATGCGCCGAGCGAAGGCCCGTCCGCGATCCTTGGTGGTAACGATCGATCCGATAAGAAATTTGATAAGAAGGAAGCAGCATAATGTCAGCAGCAGAAGCCCCAACCGTAAAACGTCCATTTTTCCGTCGTAAAAAGACATGTCCTTTCACCGGCCCAAAGGCACCGGCGATTGACTGGAAAGATACACGCACTCTTGGCCGTTATATTTCCGAGCGCGGTAAAATCATCCCGAGCCGTATCACTTCCGTTTCACAAAAGAAGCAGCGCGAGCTTTCCAAAGCGATCAAACGTGCCCGTTTTATGGCGTTGATGCCGTATGTGAATAACGAAGCCGAAGCGCCCCGCGCCCCGCGCAAGCCATATGGTGACAAACCATCTTACGGCGATCGTGGATAAGCGATAAGCAATATAAGGAGAAGACAAAATGTCGACACAAGTTATTTTATTACAGCGCGTGGCAAAATTGGGTCAGATGGGTGATGTTGTCACCGTAAAGCCCGGTTACGCCCGTAACTACCTCTTGCCACAGGGCAAAGCTTTGCGCGCCAGCAAGAACAACATTGCTTACTTCGATGCACAGAAAAAAGTGCTTCAGGAGCAAAATGATAAGAGCAAAAAAGATGCCGAAAAATTGGCGAAGAAGATTGATGGTTTGAAAGTTCCATTGATCCGCGCAGCCTCCGAAAGCGGTCAGCTTTATGGTTCTGTCAACACACGTGATATCGCCCAAGCAGCGGCGGAAGTATCCGGCGAAGCCATCACGCGTCCAATGGTGAAGATCAACACGAACTTCAAAACAATCGGCTTGTTCCCCGTGAGCATCCAACTGCATCCCGAAGTTATTGTTGAAATCACAACCAATATCGCACGCTCGACCGAAGAAGCGAAAATTCAGGCCGAAACCGGTAAGGCACTGGTTGCCTCTGATGACCGTGACGAGCCGGAGGAAGAAGCTCCAACAGGTATCGATGAAGAAGCCTTGGCGGATGTTTTGGAAGAAGATGCGTTAGAAGCTGAAAAAACACGCGCCGCCGATGCGGAAGTGAAAGCAGCAGAAGATGCCGCCAAAGCTGAAGAAAAAGCAGCGAAAAAGGCCGAGAAAGAAGCGGCTAAAGCGGCGGAAGAGCCTGCTGAGGATGCTGAAGAAGCGCCGGTTGAAATGGGCGCTACCGAAGAGTAATCTTCGCGCAATAAAAGATAAGAAGAAAGAGGCAGGATCGATCCTGCCTCTTTTTTTTATGCACGGCTAATCATCCAGTTTGCGTGCTTCCTCAACAATCATAATTGGAATGCCGTCACGAATGGGATAGGCGAGCTTTGCTTGATCAGAGATTAGCTCTTGCGCCGCGCTGTCATAGCGTAGCTCGCTTTTCGTTAGGGGGCAGACGAGGATTTCTAATAATTTAGGGTCAATTGCGGGCATTTTTACTCTCTTGGTTTCCTATTGTCATGCCATCAACCCGCATCATAGATCAATCAAATTCGCTAATATTTTATGCAAAAGTAAATATTTATTAACTTCTCACACGTAGAATAAACGCAAAACAATGCGTGAAATGCGCGCGAAGTGAGGGATTTTAAGGTATGGCTTTTGATGGCCTAGAGAATATTGATCCGAATGACCCTGCAGCAATGCTGCAGGCATTGGGCGCGGATTGTTACGATAACCATAACGCCGCAGCACATATGGCTAGTGGATTTATGCAATGTGGGACGGCAAACCCTATGGGGCTTTCCGGCATTTATACACCCTCAAATGGTTTTGACTTACTGTCTGAACAATTACCGGTTGCTGGTCCGACATTAAGCTTTAACAGCGCATCT
>JBOEFZ010000055.1:0-8222 GCA_050633165.1 Alphaproteobacteria bacterium
ACAACATGGTAAACTGGGACTATTGCGCCGAACTTTTCGCAAAAGGGCCATTAAGCTAAATGGCTTAAAAACCTAGCCACTAAAACAAAAGCCCCTATCGGGGCTTTTGTTATTTAGGCAACATATCAAGAGTGTCCAGTTGAGCACGCCTATCAATCATACCCAACACTTTAAAAGCATTGTTATGCTGCAAATGCTGCCACGCCTCGGCTAAATCAGAATCAGAACTAATACGTTTTTTTACCTTTCGCATATGAGAAATGCAGTCATGATCAACCCCCTCACTTTTAGCACCATTAAAAAGCCCCTCTAAGCTTGTCCTGCCTTTTAACTTACCTGACCAATACTCTTGAAAGTCACGCCTAGCCTCCTGCCCTCTTGAAGTCGAAGGGTCATACAAAGACATACCAAACGCAACGATAATTCGCCAATGCGTTGGGGTAACCATCATAGCATCATAATTTATGCGCTTCGGATTACGCCTTACATCATCAACATAGGCTTCTGTAATTAATTGTGTCATGCCGCTTAAATAGATTAGCAAGAAAATTATGTAAACACTTTGTTTAAGCAGGCAACAAAGCCACCACAACACGCCGCCCTTCGGCCATCAGCACATTATACGTCCGGCACGCCGCCCCCGTATCCATCACCTCGACATTAAGCCCCCGCTGCTTCAACGCCATCCGCAATGCTGCCTCCGGAAATTCCAACCGCGCACCGGTACCGAGCAACACAACATCAACCTCCCCCGCCCGCGCAATAATCCCCGCAAACGCCGCCTCGTCCAAATCCCGCGCCGCGCTCATCCCCCGCTCCCGCACATACTCCCATTCATCCGTCCGCGCCGGATCAACAATCACCGCCGCATCATAAACCTGCCCGCTCACCCGAAATCCACCCCCGCTATAGGACTGAATAATCTGCGCACCTTCTTTCACTAAGGGAGTAACATCCATAACTTTACCTCATCTCGTCATTGCGAGCGCAGCGAAGCAATCCATCACCTGATGTCTCCGATAGTGCAGGAGCTAGATTGCCGCGTCGCTAACGCTCCTCGCAATGACGTATATTAAAAAAACATCTCCGCGCACTTTGCGCCTCCGCGGTTCAAAACTACGCACTCGCCGCTTCCTCTTCTGCCGTCCCGCGCTTCACCCCAAACACCTGCAAAACAGGCGCAGCGACAAACACCGACGAATACGTCCCGATCACAATCCCGAAGATCAACGCATAGATAAACCCACGAATAACCTCGCCCCCAAACACATACAGCGCCACCAGCGCCAACAACGTCGTCACCGACGTCATCAATGTCCGCGCCAAGGTATTATTGATCGAAAGATTAAACAAATCGGCAAGCGGCTTCTTCTTATATTTACGCAAATTCTCACGGATACGGTCAAACACAACCACCGTATCATTAATCGAATACCCCGCAATCATCAACACCGCCGCCACAGTCGAGAGGTTAAACTCCATCTGCGTAAAGGCAAATAACCCAATCGTCAAAACCGCGTCATGCATCAACGCAATAATCGAAGCGACCCCAAACTGCCACTCAAACCGGAACCAGACATACGCCAATATCCCGAACAAAGAAAACAGCACCGCCAACGCGCCCTGCTTCTTAAGCTCCGCTCCAACCTGCGGCCCGACAAATTCAATCCGGCGATAATCCACAGGGGCATAGCCCGCATCCAACGCCCCACGCACCTTTCCAATCGCCGCCTTTTGCGTCTCCGCATCCGATTGTTGCGGCAAACGAATAAGCAAATCCTCCGGCGCGCCAAATTCCTGTATCGAAATCGCACCAAGCCCAAGACCGTTCAAATCCCCCCGCATCTGCTGCAAGTCAGCCGCTTTCTCGGTCTGAATTTCCACAACCGTCCCGCCGGTAAAATCAATCCCGAAATTCAGCCCGTTCGTCACAATAAAAAACACACTTGCCACCAACAAAACCGCCGAAAGCCCAAACGCCACAAACCGTCCACCAATAAAATTGATGCTCGTATTTTCCGGAATTAATCGTAAACCCTTCATTTTCCTACTCCGTCATCCTGTGGCTCGACCACAGGATCTCATAAATTAGTAAACAGGTCCTGCGATCAGGTCGCAGGATGACCTCATTAAATCAAATCGGCAAAACCTTCGGCCGCTTCGCTTGTAAATACGCAACAACCATCACCCTTGTCACCATAATCGCCGTAAAGAACGACGTCATAATCCCAAGGCCAAGCGTCACCGAAAAGCCCTTAATCGGCCCCGTCCCAAAGGAAAACAAAATCGCCGCCGCAATCAACGTCGTTAAATTCGAATCCACAATCGTGCTCATCGCCTGCCGGTATCCCGCATCCACCGCCGAAACCGCAGAGCGCCCCGCGCGAATTTCCTCGCGTATCCGCTCGAAAATCAAAACATTCGCATCAACCGCCATACCAATGGTCAAAACAATCCCCGCAATCCCCGGTAAAGTCAAAGTCGCCTGCAAACTCGATAGCAACGCAAACAACAAAGCAACATTCGCCACCAACGCCACATTAGCCATCATTCCAAAACCGCCATACGTCGCGCCCATAAACACAAGCACAGCCACAAGCGCAATCACACTCGCAATCTTACCCGCCGCAACCGAATCCGCGCCCAAGGACGGCCCAACCGTCCGCTCCTCAATCACCGCCATCGGCGCAGGAAGCGCACCAGCCCGCAAAAGGATCGAAAGATCATTCACCTCCTGCAACGTAAAGCTCCCCGAAATTTGCGCCTGCCCGCCGCAAATCGGCTCATTAATATTCGGCGCGCTCAAAACCTCATTATCCAGCACAATCGCAAAGGGCTTGCCCGTATGCTTGCGCGTCACATCACAAAACCGCTTCGCCCCGCGCCGATCCAATGAAAAACTAACAACCGGCTGCCCGCCTTGGTTAAAGCTCGGCTGCGCATTGGTCAGCATATCGCCCGTCAACATCGCCCGCCGTTCAACCGGCACACGCAAACCAACCTGCTCCGCCGATGGCACATTCTTCACACCCGCGCCACTCGCATCTTCGGCGACAAGGTGAAACGTCAATTTCGCCGTCTTCCCAATAATCTTCTGGAGCGCCGCACTATCCGCCCCCGGCGCTTGGATCAAAATCCGGTCATCCCCTTGGCGCTGAATAACAGGCTCGGTCGTGCCAAGCTCATCAATCCGCCGCCGGACAATCTCAATCGACTGCGAAATCGTTTGATCATAAAGCGCCTTAACACCCACCTCATTCAAAACCGCCTCGATCAATGTCCCGTTTTCGGATGTGTTAACCTGCAAATTCGCGCTGCCCTTACGAATAATCTTCCGCGCCGCTTCGCCATCCGCCGCATCCGCCAATTTAAGGCGAATCCCGTTCGGCACGCTCCCAAGGCTCTTTCGCGCAATCCGCGCCTTACGCAGCTCGGAGCTCACATCCTGCCGCAACAATTCTGCTTGCTCCCCAAACACAACATCCACATCCACCGCATAAAGCAAATGCGCCCCACCACGCAAATCAAGCCCAAGGTTAATCGTTTTATTCGGCGTCCAGCTCGGCAAATTCTCAACCGCCCAACCACGCACCTCCGGCGAAACCATATTCGGCGCAGCATACAAAAACCCGAACGCCACAACGATCAAGGTTAAAATTTTCTTCCAGGGGGCAATTTGAATCATACTATATCCTAAAACCATCGTCATCCTGCGACTTGCACCCAAAGGGCATCAAAACGACAGGATCTCACCGATCAGCAAAAAGATCCTGCGGTTAAACCGCAGGATGACACTCTTGATGTCTTACTTCTTCGTCTCTTTCTTCTTCGCCGGCGCTTTCTTCTTGGGCGCAGCCTTCGCCTCCGGCTTCACATCATTCGCCGGCGCCGCCGCATCGGCCTTACCCTGAAGGCTAGAACGCAACGCCGTCACCTTCACACTACCGCCAAGATCAACAATAACTTCCTTATCATCAACCAACTTATCAATCTTCCCGACAAGCCCGCCACCCGTCACAACGCGATCACCTTTCTTAAGACCATCCAGCATCGCCCCATGCTCCTTAAACCGCTTTTGCTGCGGCCGGATGAGCAAAAAGTAAAACATCACAACCAACAACAAAACCAAAGCCAGATTAGACAAAATCGCCTCCCCCGTCCCCGGCGCATTCGCCGCCAATTCCATAGTAGCCGGATCAATCTCCAACGCTTCACTCGCCTGCGCATATGCTTTCGCAATCAACATAATTCATACCTCTAATTTGTAATAATGTGAGAGGACTATAATGCGATAAAAAGAAAAGACAAGCGAAGTTGCCTTGATACAAACAAAGACCTGCGGATAGCTTTCTTATTTCAAAATTCCCGCATGATGCGCAATATGCGCCTCAACAAAGCTTTGAATGAAATAATAGCTATGGTCATACCCCGCATGAATCCGCAGCCTTAGCCCCTGCCCCGCCTTTGCACAAGCATCCTCAAACAATTCCGGCCTAAGCTGCGCCGCCAAAAAATCATCTCCCCCACCCTGATCAATCAAAATCTCAGACGCGAAAGACCGATCCCCCGCCGCCGTCATAAGCGCACAAGCATCATGCTCCAACCATGCCTCTTTATCCTCCCCCAAATACCCCGCAAACGCCTTTTGCCCCCACGGCACTTGACTAGGCGCAACAATCGGCGCAAACGCAGAGATAGAGTGATAAAGCGCCGGATATTTCAACCCAAGCGTAAGCGCACCATGCCCACCCATCGAATGCCCCGTAATGCCCTGCCCCTCACGCCGAACCGGAAACGCATCACAAACCAACGCATTCAACTCCTTGGCAATATAATCCTCCATCTGGAAATGCTCCGCCCATGGAGATTGGGTCGCATTAATATAAAACCCCGCCCCCTGCCCGAAATCATAGGCCGCATCATCCGGCACAGCATCCCCACGCGGCGAAGTATCCGGCGCAACAATCGCCAAACCATGCACCGCCGCAAACCCATACGCGCCCGCCTTGGTCGTGAAATTATCATGCGTACATGTCAAACCCGACAGATACGTAAGAACCGGAACATCCCCATCCCGCGCCTGAGGCGGCAAAAAAACGGAAAACCGCATAGCACAGCCAAGCACCGCACTCTCATGCTCATAAACGCTTAACGTACCGCCAAAACAAACATGCTCTTCTATAACATTCACCTCAAAACTCCTTATAGCCGTTTCGTCATTGCGAGAAAAGCGAAGCAATCCATCTCCCGATTTGAACAATAGGCGCTGGATTGCCGCGTCGCGATGCTCCTCGCAATGACACTAAAATTTTATCACGCTGCGGATACTCTCACCACTATGCATCAAATCAAACGCCGTATTAATCTCATCCAATGGCATCGTATGGGTAATCAATGAATCAATATCAATCTTCCCGTCCATATACCAATCCACAATCTTCGGCACATCCGTCCGCCCCCGCGCCCCGCCAAAGGCCGAACCACGCCAAACACGCCCCGTCACAAGCTGAAACGGCCTTGTCGCAATTTCCTGCCCCGCGCCCGCAACACCGATAATCACGCTCTCGCCCCAACCTTTGTGGCAGCATTCCAACGCCTGCCGCATCACATCAACATTGCCTATACACTCAAACGAATAATCCACCCCGCCATTGGTCAAATCACAAATCGCCTCGACAACATTCGGCGTATCTTTCGGATTAATAAAATCTGTCATCCCGAATTTGCGCGCCAACTCGACTTTAGACGGGTTAATATCAACCCCGACAATCCGACTCGCCCCGACCATCTTCGCGCCCTGAATCACATTCAACCCAATCCCGCCAAGCCCGAACACCGCCACGGTCGAACCCGGCTCAACCTTCGCATCAAACACAACCGCACCAATCCCCGTCGTCACACCACATCCGATATAACAAACCTTCTCAAACGGCGCGTCTTTACGAATTTTCGCCACCGCAATCTCCGGCATCACGGTAAAATTCGAAAAAGTTGAACACCCCATATAATGCAACACCTGCTCCCCATTAAGACTAAAGCGGCTAGTCCCGTCCGGCATAAGTCCCTGCCCCTGCGTCGCCCGAATGCTCTGACATAAATTTGTTTTCGGATGAAGGCAATAATCACACTCCCGACATTCCGGCGTATAAAGCGGAATCACATGATCCCCAACCTCAACGGACGTAACACCCGCGCCAACCTCACGCACAATCCCCGCACCTTCATGCCCAAGGATCGCCGGAAACGCCCCTTCCGGATCATCGCCCGACAATGTAAACGCATCCGTATGGCAAACCCCCGTCGCCATATTCTCAACCAAAACCTCACCGGCCTTCGGCCCTTCCAGATCAACCGTTTCAATAACCAACGGTTCTCCCGCCTTATAAGCAACTGCCGCACGTGTTTTCATAGTTCATATACCTTCTTTATAATTATAATCGTTACTCAAAATAAACCGATGGATTAAGCGCCTGCGTCCCGCGCCGCACCTCGAAATGCAATTGCGGCGTGCTGACACTGCCCGTTGACCCAACAGAGCCGAGCTTCTGCCCGCGCTTCAAAACCTGCCCGCTCTTCACACCAATATTATCCAAATGCCCATACGCCGTCATCCACCGATTCTCATGCCGCACCAACACAAGATTTCCCGACCCTTTTAGCCCGTTCCCCGCATAAACCACAACCCCATTATCCGCCGCCGCAACGGATGTCCCCCGCGCCGCCGCAATGTTAATCCCGTCATTATGCAAGCCATTCGCCTTCGACCCATACGACGAAATCACCCGCCCCCGCACCGGCTTCATAAATTTAGACGAGCTACGTTTCGGCGTTTTCACCTCAACCTTACGAACAACTTCCCGCGCCTTTTTCGGCGGCTTAACGCTTTCTTGCGCCGGCTTCTCCTGCGGCCTGACAACCGCCCCCTTCTCGCCCTCTTCCTCCACAGACTCAGTCTCAGGCTTGTGCAAAGGCATCGCCCCCGCACGCGGAATAACAGACGGCAACTCCAAACGCTGCCCGACCCGAAGCTTTAACGGATCAGTAATCCCGTTCAACGCCGCCGTCTCCTCAACCCCCACATCAAACATATAAGAGATAAGATAAAGCGTATCCCCGCCCCGCACGCGATACTCTTTGGGCGGTGGCAACTTCAACCGCTGCCCAACATCAAGCATATAAGGCGCAGCCAAATCATTCACATACGCCAAATCCGCAAATCTAAGCTGATAACGCTCCGCCACACTAAAAAGCGTATCCCCACCCCGCACCACATGCACCCCACGCGAGCCATACCCCTCACTAACCCCATGCATAACAACACTCGGCGGCCGCGCATAACCACCACAGGCCGTTAACAGTAATATCGCTAAAATCAGGAGGATTCTCATAGCACTAAGTTACATCAACAAACCAAATCAATCCAAGAAAGAAAATATTGACAAAACACAGCTGTCTGATTTACATAAAACAATGACAGGCGCCTATAGCAACAATTTTTCAATTACTCAAAAAGGAGCAGAGCTAACAGTAAAATTCCGGTTAGCTGAACCAGAGCAGTCAAAAGGCCTAGCCCTTGATGACTTCCCCCTAGAATTCAATCTTTCCTCCCTTGCCCTAGAAATAAGACAGTTAGAACACGACCTAGAGGATGAAATGCCAAGTGAATCAGATATAAGCCAACACCCAGACCTAAGGCTTTTATGTAGAGCTTACCAAGAGCTTGAAACAAGAGCTTTACAAGCAGCCTAAGGCTCTTACCCCCCAACCACATCCGGCAATAGCGGCACAAACCGCGTCGGCATCACATCCCGCGCAGAATAGGCCTCCTCCGACTCTTTCTTAAACAGCTTGAGCACCTGATCTCCACTCTCTCCAACCGGAATCATCATCATCCCGCCAATCTTCAACTGATCCAAAAGAGCCTGAGGCGGGCTCGAACGCGCCGCTGCCGTCACGATAATCTTGTCAAACGGCGCCTGATCAATCCCGTGCATAGTAGGCCAACCCTTCATCCCATCCGCCGCAATCGCCGTAATATTACGCAATTTCAACGCCTCAAACTTCGCCTCCGCCCGCGCCAATAACCATTCATGCCGCTCAATCGAATACACCCGCCGGCAAACCTTCGCCAAAACCGCACATTGATACCCGCACCCCGTACCAATCTCCAAAACCTTATCCCGATCCGAAATCTCGAGCGCCTGCGTCATCATCGCCACAAC
>JBOEFZ010000056.1:0-34466 GCA_050633165.1 Alphaproteobacteria bacterium
GCGGGGTGTGTCAATGGGTCAACGTCCAATTTAAGAACATCGCCTTCTTTACCCCATGTGCTGCGGGTTGTGTAGGTTGTACCATCTGTCTGTTGAACAGTGATTTCGTGGTAATCGGGGTGTGTATCTGCTTTCATCGCATTATTCCTATAAGTCTTTAAATAATTCTGTACGCGGTTTATAAGCTTATAAAACCTAAAACACAACCTTTTTTTGAACGACAGAGATGAAAGAGAATTGAAGAGATGAAAGAATAAAAAAACTCTTTGATCTCTTTTTAAACTCTTTAATCTCTGTGGTTATGCAATCTTGGGACAAAAACGAATTCGCCAAACGAAAATCCAATCTCGAAACCCGCGCGGAAATCATTAAAAAAACCCGCGCATGGTTCGACGGCGGAGGCTTTACCGAGGTTCAAACCCCGATCCTGCAACGGATGGGCGCGCCGGATACGCATATAAAACCATTTCAAACGGATGGCCTAGAACTTCACACCAGCCCTGAAATCGCGATGAAAAAGCTCCTCGTTGCGGGGATGGAGCGTATCTACCAAATCACCCCCGTTTTTCGCCGTGAAATCGAAGGGCGCCTGCATCGCGAAGAATTTACCATGCTCGAATGGTATCGCACAGGGCGTGATTATGCCGCCATGATGGATGATTGCGAATCCCTTATCCAATCTTTGGGGCTTTTCACCGACGCGCCCTTCGAACGCCTAACCGTCGCCGAAGCCTTTGAGCGATACACAAACTTGTCATCCTGCGACTCTGGGTGCCCTTGGGGTATGATCGCAGGATCTCAAGCCGATCAGACAGAACCTGTTGTCAAGCCACAGGGTGACGTTTTTAGAAGTAAAGCGAAGGCCATGGGCATCCGCACCATCCCTTCGGACAGCTTCGAGGATATCTTTCACGCCATTATGGATGAGAAAATCGAACCGCATTTAGGGCAGGGGAGGCCAACCATTCTTTATGATTACCCCGCCTCGATGGCTTCCCTTGCCAAAAAGCGCGGTGATGTTGCCGAACGATTCGAGCTCTACATTAACGGTATAGAGATCGCCAACGCCTTCACCGAGCTCACCGATCCGGTAGAGCAGCGCGCCCGTTTGCAAGAAGACCTCGCGCAAAAGAAGGCGCTATACGGCATCCAAACTCCACTCGATGAAGACTTCATCGCCGCCCTCAAGCATGGCATGCCAGAGAGCACCGGCTGCGCCCTTGGCCTAGACCGCCTCATCATGATCGTCACGGGCGCCGATCACATCAAAGATGTGCAGTGGATATAGTAAAGAACAGTGATTTCAAATGCCGCGCATTTGAAATTGTAGCGGCGCGACTGCGACGCCGAGCCTAGTGGCTCGCCCCGACCGGAGGCGCGGAGCGGCCGTGAGGTCACAAAAAGTTAAGCCGCCTGCGCCGCTGTCTTCCCCAAAGAAGCCCCATAAATCCGCTCAATCGCATTAGATAGCGCGGCATTGAACTCATCATCACTCTGTCCAAATCGCAAATCATTGCTAAGCGCGCGGGAGAAACTAGCGACCATGCCATCATTCGCCGCCAAACGAGAGCAGGATTCATCCAAATCATACCCACCAGACAAAGCCACAACGAGGAGCACGTTCGGATGCTCAATCAATTCACGATAAAAATTCCCTGCTTCAGGTAAAGTCAGCTTAAGCATAACTTTAACATCATTATCCAAGCTATTGACTTGCTTAAGGATTTCATCCTTTAAAATTTCTTCGCACGTCGCCTTGTCAGCAGCATTAATATTCACCTCCGGCTCAATAATCGGCACAAGGCCAGCGGCGACAATCTGTTTGCCGATATCAAATTGCTGCTCAACAACGCGGGCGATGCCTTCGACATTGGCGCTATTAATCGTTGAACGCATCTTCGTCCCGAAAATCCCCTTATCATTCGCACGGGCGAGGAGGGCGTCTAATTCCGGCATTGGTTTCATCACCTGTACGCCGTTTTCTTCATCCGCCAAGCCCTTATCCACCTTCAAAAACGGCACAACGCTGAGCTTGCTCCAAAGATATTCCGCCGTTGGTAGGCCTTCAACCACGCCATCCATTGTCTTCTCAAACAAAATCGCGCCTAGGATTTTATCGCCGTTAAAGGCGGGGGAGGTGATGATCCGGCTGCGCATTGCGTGAACGGCGGCGAACATCTCGTCCTCGCCATTATAGCTATCCTCCGCTACGCCATAATTCGCCAGTGCCTTTGGCGTTGACCCGCCACTTTGATCCAATGCGGCAATAAACCCGTTTCCGGAGGCGATTTTGGATAGTTGTTCGGCTTTGGACATGATGGACTCCTTAAAAAACATTGCTCGTCATTGCGAGGAGCGCTAGCGACGCGGCAATCCATCTCCCAGTGTAGGCATTAGGTGCTGGATTGCTTCGCTTGCGCTCGCAATGACGCGTGAAAATACTCTAAAGGTATAGCCAATCAGTCTTTGGGGAGCAAGGGGGGAATTACGATACAAACGGTGCCATCGGATCAATCTCAGGAGCGCTCATATCAATATGGCCTTCAGCGGCTGCTGCGCCGAATGCAAGAACACAGCCTGTAGAAATGTTCTGGTCTGTACACATGGCGGCAATATGGTCAAAATCTCTTATATTATCCATCTGCAACCACTCCGTCTTGAACCAATTTATTAATCACACGATTTTTGGTTGAGGCAGAGCCATGATAAAGCCCCTTAACAATTTCTGTTTTCTCTGCACCTTTGTGTACATTCAAAAAGGCAACAATCTTGGCCTCGCGCAATGTTGGTTTTTCTTGGCGTAAATATCCCGCCGTGGCCTTCAAAAAGCCCAAAACATTCTCATGCCGTCCACCGAAATAATTTAACGCATCATCCAACGCGGCTTTCGAATACCCACAAACCTGCAACCGTTTTGCGCGCCCGTCATTTGCGCAATCGCGCATAACGATGCAGCCATAGTTAAACAGCCATTCAACCTCACGATTCACGGCGGATTTATGGATTTGGAGGCGATCCATAATATCGGCCTGTGAGGTTTCGGGGTGCTGGTCTATATCGACCAAAATCATCGCGCGGCGGAGCGAGCTGGACGCGTCACCGCCCAAGGCTTCGACCAAATGATCAATCACGCGGCAAGCTTTTTGCCCGTTTGTTGTCATGACGCGTTTTGCTAAATTCGTTACCATGATTCAATTTATACAACAGCGCATAACCGCCATGCAAGAAAATCATAACAAAAAGTTAAAATAATTCATATTTACGCATATTTTATAGATTTTACAGGGTTTTTACCCTGTAAAACAAAAGAAAACGGCCCGAGATTGCTCCCGAGCCGTCTGTTCTTTAGAAGAACGGTTTAGGCTTATAACTCTATAGCGCTCACCGATTCGGTCAAGCTTTTTACGAATCATACCCTAATTCATGCATCCGCAGCGCGGTATCGATCATCCGACAGGAAAAGCCCCACTCATTATCATACCATGCGGCGATACGGACAAAACGTCCATCAATCACCTTCGTCCCGTTCAAATCGAAAATCGAGGAATGCGGGTCGTGGTTAAAATCACTGGAGACTGTGGGGTCGCTATTGACCGCTAAAACACCGTTCAGCTCACCTTCCGCCGCTGCGATCATGGCTGCGTTAATTTCTTCTACGCTCGTATCTTTTGCCGCATCAAACGTCAAATCAACCAGCGACACATTCGGCGTAGGGACGCGGATTGAAACCCCGTCCAATTTCCCGTTAAGCGCGGGCAGAACCTTGCCCACGGCCTTTGCGGCGCCCGTTGATGTTGGAATCATATTCACCGCCGCCGCGCGTGCGCGATACGGGTCTTTGTGCGAGGCATCAACCGTATTTTGATCACCGGTATAGGCATGAATTGTTGTCATGAAGCCTTTTTCAATTCCGATCGCTTCGTTCAAAACATGCGCGACAGGCGCGAGGCAGTTTGTGGTGCAAGAGGCATTGGAAACAATCTTATGCTCGCCCTTAAGCGCGTCATGGTTAACGCCGTAAACGACGGTTAGATCCTCGTCCTTACCGGGGGCGGAGATCAAAACCTTCTTTGCGCCACTGGCGAGGTGAAGAGAAGCGCCTTCGCGGTCGCAGAACTTACCCGTACATTCGAAAACGATATCCGTATCAACTTCACCCCAATCAATATTCTTCGGGTCGCGATTGCGGAAACGCTTAATGCGCTTGCCATCAATATAGATGTAATCTTCGCATTTTTTCTCAACCTCGAACGGTGCACGTCCATGGATGGAGTCATATTTCAGGAGCGGAAAGAAATTCCCGCCCGGATCGTTAATCCCGACCAGCTCAATATCATCCCGCCCGCTCTCAATAATCGCGCGCGCAACCAAACGCCCAATCCGTCCAAAACCATTAATCGAAATTTTAAGTGTCATGTTTTTCCTTTTCTCAAACTATAAAAAGCGCCGCAGGCATTTTTAACCACAGATGAACACGGATAAACACAGATTTTTAATTCACAGCACACTTATCTGTGTGCATCTGTGTCTATCTGTGGTTCTAATTTCTTCGTGCCAAACGTTCATTCGCCGCCTCAATAATCGCTTCAACGGTAATGCCGAAATGCTCGAACAACTCACCGGCTGGCGCACTCGCACCAAAGCTATCCATGCCGATAAAGCTTGCATGACCGCCGATGATACGATCCCATCCTTGGCGAATACCTGCCTCAACCGCGATTTTGATGCTTTTGTTGCAGATCAGGCTTTGGAAATATTCGCTATCTTGTTCAAAGAATAAATCCATACAGGGGACGGAAACAACGCGTACCGCCGCGTCGATTTTTTCCGCCGCCTCAATCGCTAAATGCACTTCTGATCCGCTTGCGAATAATGTCACATCCGGCTCGCCATCGCTGTCTTTGAGGATATAAGCCCCGCGCGCGACTTTATTCTCGGCGCTGTTATCGCGCAAAGTCGGCAATCCTTGGCGCGTGAGCGCAAGCACAGACGGCCCATCCACCTTATTAATCGCAAGCTCCCAAGCCTCCGCTGTCTCAATCCCGTCACACGGGCGATAGAAATAGCAATTGGGAATAGCCCGCAGCGCCGCATAATGCTCCACCGGCTGATGCGTTGGCCCGTCTTCACCAAGGCCGATGGAATCATGCGTCATTACATGGACCACACGCTGCTTCATCAATGCGCCCAAACGGATCGCGGGACGCGAATAATCCGCGAATTGTAGGAAAGTCCCAGCATAGGGGAGCAACCCACCATGCAGCGCAATGCCGTTCATCGCCGCCGCCATACCATGCTCCCGCACGCCGTAATTGACGTAGTTGCCGCCGTAATCGGCGCTATTCACAACCTTCGATGCCGAAACCTTCGTATTATTAGACCCCGTCAAATCCGCCGAACCGCCAATGAGTAGCCACAAGCGATCAACCAATTTCTCCAAACAGATACCCGACGTCTGGCGCGTCGCTTTCTTCGGCTTCTCGGCTGCAAACGAAGCCTTCAACTCCGCAATAACAGGCGCAATCGCCCCGCTATAATCACCAGCATGCGCCTTAGTATGGCATTCCTTCCACTCGCTCGCCTCAAGCCGTGCTTCCCACGCCTCACGCGCCGCCGCGCCGCGCGCGCCAAATCCGCGCCACGCCGCCAATACATCATCGGGAATTTCAAACGGCGCATGCGGCCAGTTCAAATTCTTCCGCGCGCCCGCAATCTCTTCCTCACCGAGTGGCGCACCGTGGGACGAAGAAGTCCCTTCCTTCGTCGGCGCGCCGAACCCAATTTTTGTCTTGCAGCAAATCAAGCTCGGCGTAGCGGTTTCCTTTGCCGCCGCAATTGCCGCCTCAATCGCATCCGCGTCATGCCCGTCAATCTCCTGCACATCCCAACCATAGGCCTTAAAGCGGGCAGGGGCGTTATCAACACAGGAAATATCCATCGTTCCGTCAATTGTGATGTTGTTATCATCATAAAGGACAATCATTTTATTAAGGCCAAGATGCCCCGCAAGCGAGCATGCCTCATGGCTGATCCCTTCCATCAAATCGCCATCGCCGCACATTACATAGGTATAGTGATCAACAATATCATCCCCATAGCGCGCATTTTGAATGCGTTCCGCGAGCGCCATTCCAACGGCGGTGGCAACGCCTTGCCCCAATGGCCCTGTCGTTGTCTCAATCCCTGCATCATGCTCGACCTCCGGATGGCCGGCGGTGATGTAGCCCATTTGGCGGAAATTCTTAACCTGATCGAGCGTCATTTTCTCATACCCGCAAAGGTAATTCGCAGAATAGAGCAACATCGACCCATGCCCGCCAGAGAGCACGAACCGATCCCGATCCGCCCATTCCGGCGCGCTCGCATCGAATTTCAGGAATTTGGAATATAGCACCGCCGCCACATCCGCCATGCCCATCGGCATCCCCGGATGACCGGAATTTGCGGCCTGCACCGCATCCATGGACAGGGCGCGGATGGCGTTGGCTAAAGTTCGAAGATCAGGATCAGACATAGATTTACGCTTTCATTTATTATGTGCCCAAACAATGCAATCCACAAGGCAGCAGGTCAAGACCTCTTGACGTAGAAAACTGTGATTAATTCCAAGAAATATCGTGACCTATATTGACGTGAAACTTTGCGTGTTGTTACCCTCGGATTAATCAAACAGATAAATAGGAATGCGCGCATGTCAGCAATCATGGAAGCTTTGCAGCGACTCGACGGGTCATTGCAGAATTTGGAAAATACGGTCACGGGGTTCGAGCATACGGTCGCCCAAGAGCTTGCGGGGCAACAACGCGACATGTTCGGCAGCCCAATCGCCGCGCCCTCCAATGAAAATAAGAAAATCGACGCAAGCATCGTTGCCAAACGCCTCGATATAGCCATCGAAAAGGTTGAGGAAATTTTATCCGAGGCGGCGAGCGCGTAGTTAATTTTTTAAACCAAACGTTGCGACTGCAACGTCGGGCATTATTGCCCGCCCCGCCGGAGGCACGAAGTGCCGCGAGGCCTAACGAGCAAAGCGAGTGATAAAAATGGGCGAAGTAAATATCAATATAAGTGGTCGTAATTACGGCATCTCTTGCCAAGACGGACAAGAGCAGCGCGTTCATGACCTTGGTCAATATGTCGATGCACGGGTAAAGGAAATCTCCAAAGCCGGCGCAGCCGCCAACGAAACGCATCTTCTTGTGCTGACAACATTAATGCTCGCCGATGAAATCTTCGAACAGCGCGAAAATCCGTCGGCTGTCGCGCCACAGGCCGAGCCATCAAACACCAACGAAGCAGAAGTCGCCGAGGCGATAAATACTTTAGCCACCCGCATCGACCAAATCGCAAAACGGATACAAGCTGCTTAATCACGCTCACTACGTTCGCTAGGCCTCGCGCAGCTTCGCTGCTCCGGCGGGGCGCGGAACGATCCGCGGCGTTGCAGTCGCAACGCTATACTCCATATAAAAGAATACGAGCGCAGCGAGAAAGGCGCGACTGCGCCTCGGGCTTTCGCCCGCCCCGCCGGAGGCGCTTTAGCGCCGCGAGGCAATAAAAAAGTGGATTAATCTCCGCTCTTTCATATATAACCCTGAGTGTCTGGGTGTTTCTGCGTTCGCGCGTGATACTAACTTTTTATTCCGGAGGCCGATGCTTTCGCATTTGGGAGCTGTCCCTGTCTATTTCCACTCTCGTGCCTTTGGGCACATGCGCCTCGCGCATTTGCATTGGGGAGATCTTCATCACGGCACCCCCCTGATTTTCAGGGCCCACGTGGATACCAACCTGTACACGGCTCATACGTGGCACCCGGACACTTTTCGTCTTCGATCTTTCCTCCTCAACTGCGTTGCTCGTTCACTTGCGTGCGACTGCACGCGGCGTTACTCGCGCCTTGTATCGACGCGACTGCGGCGACGGGCGTATAGCCCGAAAAAATTAGAAACGCTTTTCGCGTTTCGTAAAAAAGTCTCTCCTCTTGCACCAAGCCTTAAATATATGCACATATAAAACCATGACCTCCACCAAAGCCCAACTCCGTACCCAAGCCCGCAAGCACCGCGCCGCGCTTGATCCGCTCGCCGAAGACCCGCAAGCGGCCTGTGATTTATTCTTCGAAACCATAGCGCCCACGCCAAACCAAATCATCTCTGCCTATTGGCCCGTAAAAGATGAATTTGACCCAACTCCGGTTCTTGAACGTGCGCTTAAAGACGGCATAAAATGCGCGCTCCCTGTGATCAAGGCCGATAGCCGCATCCTCGAATTTCGCCTTTGGGATGAGGCCACCAAAATGCAATCAAATATTTTTGGAATTCCCGAACCCGCCGAGGGCGAACCATGCCTCCCCGATATCATCATCTCCCCGTTATTAGCCTTCGACACCACCGGAAATCGGTTAGGGCAGGGCGGTGGTTACTACGATGCCACCCTCGAACATTTACGCGCTCAAAAAGAAATAACCGCAATAGGCATGGCCTTTAGCACCCAAGCCGTGCTATTCAAACTCCCGAGTGAAGAGCATGATGAGCCGCTAGATATGGTGATAACGCCCAAGGGTGTACATCGGTTTTAAGGTCTGGATTGCACGGACGAGCCGTGCAATGACGGAATAGAGAAAGAATAGTGATTTTTGAAACTCTTCTTCAAAAATTGTACCGAGCGACTGCGAGGCGGGCGCAAGCCCGAAAAAACTAGAAACGCTTCTTGCGTTTCGTAAAAAAGAAGCAAAACACATGAAGATACTATTCATCGGCGATATCTATGGACGCTCCGGACGCGAGGCACTACAATGTCATCTCCCCACGCTAAAACAAAAACTCACCCCCGATGTCACTATCGTCAATGTCGATAACGCCGCAAACGGGCGCGGCATCACCCCTAAACAGGCCGCCGAGTTCTATGAATGGGGCGCAGATTGCCTAACGGGCGGTGATCACATCTGGGATCAACGCCAAATCATCCCTTATATCGATAAAGACCCCAAGCTCCTCCGTCCCATAAATTTCCCTGCCAATACGCCGGGCAAGGGCTCGCTCCTCTTCCAAACGCAAAGCGGTGAAACATGCCTGATTATCCATGCCTTGGGGCGTGTCTTCATCGACCCCGCCGATAATCCCTTCACGGTCGTAAAGGACCTCATCGATCGTCACCCGATGGGAAGCAAAACCAACAGCATCTTCATTGATTTCCACGCCGAGGCCACCTCCGAAAAAATGGCACTAGCACAATATTTAGACGGAAAAGTCAGCGCAGTCATCGGCTCCCACACTCACATCCAAACCGCCGATGATCACGTGATGGAGGGCGGCACAGCCTATATGACCGATGCGGGCATGACCGGCGATTACAACAGCGTCATCGGCGCGCGTAAGGATATCGCCATCCATCGCTTCATCAACAAAACGCCGCACCCCGAACGCCTCATCCCCGCCACGGGCGATGCAACCTTATGCGGTGCGCTCGTCACCACACATGACGGAACGGGATTGGCCAAAGCCATCCAGCCCATCCGCATTGGCGGGTGCCTAAAACAAGCCATTCCTGAAAATTAGTGACGCTTAAAATATTTCGAGCAAGCTTCATGCAGCGCCGCAAGCAAGTTCTTCCCGTGCTCACCGCCGTCCCCTGTAATCTTACCCGCAATCACGGCCTTCATCGTGGTGTGAAAGGCCAAAATAATCTCCAACGCCTCGATATCCGGCGTATCAATTAATTCAATAAACTGCACCAACCGATCCGCAATTTGCGTGATGAGGTGATAATTAAACATCGCGCCATGCGCCTTCAGATGCAAAATCGGGTGCAGCATCATACCGATAAAGCTCTCGAAATCATCCATCGGCCCGGCATTCTTTGTGGCCTCGATCGCTTGTGTTAATTCATCCAGATATAATTTGGCAAGCGGCTCGAACTCTTCGGTGCTCTCTTCCAAAAGCCTTTGTGCCTGATTGAGGATCTCATCACCTAAACCGCCAAAGCCAACTTTTTTACGCAAGGTATCTTGCGGCTTTACAAACTCCGCCTCGCGCCGTTTTTCCCGCTCAAAACTAACAAGTTCAAGATCATAATCCATAAGTAAAATATCCTATGAGGATTTCCCCTGATTCGCAACATCATCCGGATCGGCCTGCCGTAAAACTTCCGAAAATTTCCGGAGGGCATGCACCTTTTCTTCTTCCCGTTGAGACGTACGTGCTTTGCGGCGCTCCACCCCGTTATAATGCGGGTTAGCCTTGCGCCGGCGATCGGGGCCGAAAAAGCTTTCCGTTCGTACAAACTGCCGTGGTTTTTCAACGATTTGCGCAATCCGGCGATAAAGGTCACGCGCATTGAAGGGCTTTACCAAGAACTCTGTAACCCCTGCATCCCGCGCATCTTCGACCCGTCGCTGCTCGCTAAACCCCGTCATGAGGATAATCGGCACATAAGGGTTAAGGCTTTTGGGATTATTGCGAATCCGCCGCGCCATCGTAATCCCGTCAACCCCCTCCATCATCCAATCGGCAATAACAATGTCCGGCTCCTTCTCGCAACATATGCGAAAGCCTTCCTCACCATTGCGTGCCGTCATAATTTCCTTCACCCCGAAAACCATGAGCAAGGATTTGGCAAGCTTGACCATCGGCGCGTTATCATCAACCACCAAAACTTTCACCGATGCAAAATTATAAGCCATATGGCCTTATCCCCTGATTGCGCTTGATTAAGCAACTAACACATTGTTATAAAAAAACACATTAAAGTAAAGAACTCGTAAAGGATACCATCATGGCCGGCCATTCCAAATGGGCAAATATCAAACATAAAAAGGGAAAGGCAGATGCGCAGCGTGCAAAGCTCTTCTCCAAGCT
Source organism: Alphaproteobacteria bacterium (assembly GCA_050633165.1). Classification (GTDB taxonomy): domain Bacteria; phylum Pseudomonadota; class Alphaproteobacteria; order Micavibrionales; family Micavibrionaceae; genus TMED27. The sequence goes on from JBOEFZ010000056.1 coordinate 10,857, forward strand.
CGGGCGTGAGATTTTCGTCGCCGCGAAACTCGGCGGTCCAGATCCGGACATGAACCCGCGCTTGCGCCTTGCAATCTCTACCGCGCGCGGGCAATCCATGCCCAAAGACGCGATCGAGAAAAATATCGCCAAGGGCAGCGGCACGGCAGGCGAAGGCGAGAATTACGAGGAAGTCCGCTATGAGGGATATGGCACTGGCGGCGTTGCCATTATCGTTGAATGCCTTACCGATAACCGCAACCGCACCGCCGCCGAAGTCCGCGCGGCCTTTACCAAATTCAACGGGAATTTAGGCGAGACAGGCTCCGTCAATTTCATGTTCGACCGCATCGCCGAAATCGTCTATCCGGCGGATAAAGCCTCCGCCGATGATATGTTCGAAGCCGCCGTTGAAGCCGGAGCAGATAATTGCGAGAGCGATGACGAATACCATGTCATCACGTGCTCTACCGAAGATTTCGCCACCGTTCGCGATACCTTGGAAGAAAAATACGGCGAACCCGAACGCCAAGGCCTCATCTGGAGCCCCAACGTCAAAACCGAAACCGACGAAACCACAACAGAAACCATCCTAAAACTCATCGACGCCCTCGAGGATAGCGACGACGTACAAAATGTAACCGCGAATTTCGAGGCCAGTGATGAGGTAATGGAAAAATTGTTCGGTGCGGCGTAGCCTTAGTGAAAAAAAATTCTAGCACAACGTAAGTCTAGGACGGCTCATTTTGAAGTAGAAAAAAATCTGAAGATCCGTAGGTCATTCTTTCATCGCCAAAGCGTTGAACAAAAAGTGTAATGCCTGGTTCGGGGTGTGTAGTCGCAACAGCATAGGTAACGGTTAAAGGATCTTTCTTATTGAAGCCCTTGTAGTCGGAATGGCGTCGAGTAGGTGCGACTGCGATCTCTTCCATGACGTCACTCTCTGGGTTAAAGACAACTGTTTCGCCGACCAATGAATCGGGATCGATATTTTTATTAATCTCTCTGCCTGTTGCTGTCATTTTTAATCTCCATATTTTGCGGGTATCTTAGCTCCTGATTTGGATTATGTCAATAAAAATACCTGCGGCCCATTTGTTCTTTATTTGTTCTAAAAAATAAAGTACAGTGATTCCATGATTATTTTAGGTATAGATCCGGCATTGGGAAAAACAGGATGGGGGGTTATTCGCAAAAGTGGATCGGCGCTGCATTTTCTTGGATGTGGCCTCATTAAAACGAGCGCGCAAACGCCGCTCCCTAATCGCCTTGCATATCTCCATGAGCATATCGCCGATGTGATTAAGGATTGGCAGCCTGATGAGGCCGCCGTCGAAGAAACCTTCGTCAACCGCAACCCCGCCGATGCCCTAAAATTAGGGCAGGCGAGGGGGGTTTTGCTTGCTGTTCCTGCGCTTTACGGCATCCCGACATCCGAATATTCCGCCAACAAAATCAAAAAATCCGTCGTTGGAACGGGGCATGCAGGCAAAGATCAAGTCGGCATGATGGTCAAAACACTCCTTCCCACCTGTGGGAAACCTTCGTCCGATGAGGCCGATGCCCTTGCCGTCGCCATCACCCACGCCCATTATAGCAGTGTAAACACAAGGATTTTGAATATGGTAAACGCATAACCCCCTCCCCCCTATCCTGTGACGAACAAACTGAAAGACGGGAATAAAGCAAAAGAAAACAATATGATAGCAAAGCTAACAGGAATAATTGATACACTTGCCCAAGGCTACCTTATCCTTGATGTAAACGGCGTTGGCTATTTGGTGCAGGCGAGCAATCGCACGCTATCGCGTATTGGCGGCAAAGGTGATCCGGCAAGTCTTCTTATCGAAACCGTCATTCGCGAAGATGCTTTTACGCTCTTTGGCTTTGCGGATAAGGCCGAACAAGAATGGTTCAAGCTCTTAACAAGCGTCCAAGGTGTAGGCGCAAAGGCCGGCTTGTCCATTCTCTCCGTCGCAACGCCCGATAAAATCGCCCTCGCCATCGCCGCGCAGGATAAGGCGGTGATTCAGGCCGCCGACGGCGTAGGGCCAAAGCTCGCCACCCGCGTGGTCACGGAATTGAAGGACAAGGCCGCGAATATCGACCTATCCCCCGCGCCGCAAAGTGTGAGCTACGCCGAGGTTGCAAGCGAAGAAGCGGCGCAAGATACAAGCATTGATAGCGATGCCGTCTCCGCCCTCGTCAATCTCGGCTATCAACGCTCCGACGCCTTCCAGGCCGTCGCCAAGGCAAAATCAGAGGCTAACGATAACCTCCAAACCCTCATCCGCCTTGCGTTGAAGGAGTTAAGTGTATGACCTCCACCCACGTCGTCATACCGCGGCTTGACCGCGGTATCCACACGCTAAGCAGAAAGATCCCGCGATCAAGTCGCGGGGTGACGGGATAACGTAAAATGACAGTCGAAAAAAACATAGAATTAGAGCGCGAACCTCTCCCCCATGAAAAGGGGGCGGAGGGTGCGTTACGTCCGCTCTCTTTACGCGAATTCATCGGGCAAAGCGCCCTAAAAGACAATCTCGAAATCTTCATAAAAGCCGCCGCCGCGCGCGGTGAGGCGATGGATCATGCGCTGCTCTTTGGTCCGCCGGGTTTGGGGAAGACAACCCTTGCGCAAATTATCGCCAAAGAACTCGGCGTAGGTTTTCGCGCAACTTCCGGCCCTGTCATCGCCAAATCAGGCGACCTTGCCGCCATTCTCACCAACCTCGAACCCAACGATGTTTTGTTCATTGACGAAATTCATCGCCTCAATCCGGCGGTGGAGGAGATCCTTTATCCCGCGATGGAGGATGGCAAGCTTGATCTGATTATCGGTGAAGGGCCGGCGGCACGAAGCGTTCAAATCGACCTCGTTCCCTTTACCCTTGTCGGCGCGACAACGCGTTCCGGCCTTCTTACAAACCCGCTTCGTGATCGTTTCGGCATTCCGTTGCGCCTTGAATTTTACACCGCCGAGGAGCTTACCAAAATCGTGAGCCGCACGGCGCGTTTGCTGAGCATGCCTCTTGCGAGCGATGGTGCGCTTGAAATTGCGCGGCGTTCACGCGGTACGCCGCGTATCGCCGGGCGCTTAACCCGCCGTGTTCGCGATTTTGCGCAGGCCGAGGAAACCTCAGATATCACCTCAACAATTGTCGATAAGGCATTGAATCGATTGGATGTTGATGGGTCGGGGTTGGATAGTATGGATAAACGCTATATCTCCTGCATTGCTAAAAATTACAATGGCGGGCCGGTGGGGGTGGATACTATTGCTGCCGCGCTTTCGGAGCAACGCGATATGATCGAGGATGTTATTGAACCGTATCTTTTGCAAAAAGGCCTCGTCCAACGCACCCCGCGCGGTCGATGCTTATCCGCAAAAGGTTTTGAGGCTTTGGGGCTAAAACCTGTTCAACCGCCTTCCGATACTTTACTTTAAGGAGCATGAAAACACACTCGATTCCCATCCGTATATATTACGAAGACACCGACGCAGGCGGCATTACATACCACGCCAACTACATTCGTTTCGGCGAACGTGGACGCACCGAATTTTTGCGGGATTGCGGCTTCACAAATTCCGGTGTGCGGGATGAAATGGGCGTATTTTTCGTCGTCAAACATATCGAGGTCGAATATCACAAACCTACGCGCCTCGATGATTTACTTCGCATGGACACTCAAATCGAAACCATAAAAAACACCAGCTTCATCATGACCCATAAAATCCACTGCGAAAAAACGAAGGATTTAACCGCCGAACTCCGTGTAATCTTAGTCTGTGTTGATACGAATACCTTAAAACCCGTGCGCATGCCCGCCGCCATCAAAGCCAAATTCGAGGAAGGCCTAACATCATGACAAATTCCATCACCCCCGCCGCCAGCCCCGTTGAAGCCGTCTCCGCCACCGATCTGGGGGGCAGTGTAAGCGCCATGCATGATTTGTCCATGTGGGGACTATTCATTGCTGCTGACCCAATCGTCAAAACGGTGATGCTCGCGCTGATCCTCGCCTCGATCTGGTGCTGGGCGGTGATTTTTGCCAAGCGTACAACGATTGCTAAGATGAATCGCAAGGCCAATATTTTCGAAGATTCTTTTTGGTCGGGCGAACCCTTGGATAAAATCTACCAACGCGTCAAAAACTCCAAACCCGACCCCATGCTCGCCACATTTTCCGCCGGAATGGAGGAATGGCAAGCGGGCGTTGCCGATGGTGTGCCGGTGAAAGAAAGCATGCAAGCCTCACTCCGCCAACGCGTTGAACGCGCGATGAATGTCGCCATCGGGCGCGAGATCAGCGCCTTGGAACGCGGCATGACCTTCCTCGCTTCCGTCGGTTCAACCGCGCCGTTTATCGGCCTGTTTGGAACGGTATGGGGAATCATGAACTCCTTCTCCTCCATCGCCGCCAGCAATAATACATCCCTTGCCGTCGTCGCGCCGGGGATTGCCGAGGCGCTATTTGCCACCGCGCTAGGCCTCGTCGCCGCGATTCCTGCCGTTATCGGCTATAACGTATTCTCCAGCGCCATTAACCGCTACGCTGACCGCCTCGAAGCCTTCGCAGATGAGTTCTCTGCAATCCTTTCGCGGCATCTCGATAGCCAAGACAGCGTCTCCGCACGCCGGAAAGGCGGTCGATAATGGGCGCAACTCTCTCCACCAAAACCCGCGCTCGCGGGAGACGTACAGGCGGCACGTACAGGCCGATGGCCGAGATCAACGTCACACCGTTCGTCGATGTGATGCTCGTCTTGCTCATCGTTTTTATGGTTGCCGCGCCGCTTCTCACCACCGGCGTGCAAGTCGACCTGCCCGATAGCAAGGCCAAAGCGATTAGCGATGAGGATAACAAGCCCATCGAAATCACCCTCGATAAAGACGGGCTGCTTTACCTGATCGATACAGCCATCGATGAAAAAGACCTTATCATCCGCCTCAAAGCCATGACCGAAGGGCAGGCTGACCGCCGCATTTATATCCGCGGGGATCAGGGGCTCGAATACGGGCGCGTCATGCGGATTATCGGGACGATTAACGCCGCAGGATTCCGCAAAGTCGCCCTTATTTCCGAAAATACAGGGCAATAGGAAGGGCAGGGCGCGCATATGGCACTCATCCTCTCCGGCATCAAAGAAAACGTCACCGCCGCGCCGCGTGACCTTGCCGTGCCATCGGCGCAAAACTCGATGAAAAACGCCTTCATCGCCTCCGGCGCGTTGCATGTCCTCGTCTTCATCGCTACGGCAATCAGCATCCCTTTCATCGCCAAAGAACCGCCGCTCATCCTCACGCCGATCGAGATTGAATTTGTGACGCCGCAAGAAGCCAAGATAAAGCCGACAATAAAGTTACCAACGCCGAAAATTGAAAAGCCCGAACCGCCACCACCGACGCCAGAGCCCGAACCGCCAGAGCCGGAGTTGAAAGAGGCCGAGGATATACCGCCACCACCAAAACCCGCAGACAAGCCAAAAGAAAAACCAAAACCCAAAAAAGAAAAGCCGAAAAAGGCCGAGAAGCCCAAACGCGATTTTGCTGATTTGCTCAAGGACATCACCCCGCGTGAGGAAAAAGAAGCGCAGCCAAAGGCGCAAGAGGATGAGCAAGCGCTCCCCGATCCTGAAATCCTTATGTCGATGAGCGAGGCTGAAAACCTCAATGCGGGAATCGGTGCATGTTGGTATGTTGATGGCGGTGTACGTTATGCAGAAAACCTGCAACCGAAACTGCGCGTGTTTGTGGATCATACATTGACCGTGACGCGCATTACCTTCCTCGAACCGCTGCGCTATCGCACGGATCCGGCTTATCGCGCGATGGCAGATTCGGCCTCTCGCGCTTTACGAAATCCACGTTGTAATACACTCAATTTACCGATAGAAAAATATAAGGGGAAATATTTCGATTTCACCTTCGATCCACGTGGTATGCTCGGCTATTAAATTATGATTTATCTTCGTGTTAAAAATTTTAAAGAAAGAAACATAATGAAAAAATACTTTTTAATCCTGTGTCTATTCTTTCCCTTCCAAGCGTTTGCCCAAGTCGAAGCAACGATTACAAAGGGCATCCGCGAGCCTATGCCGATTGCGATTTCATCCTTTCACACGGCATCGGGCGGTAACGGGGCATTTGCAAAAGATATCCCGTCCATCATCACCCGCAACCTCGAAAGCTCGGGATTATTTAAACCTGTAAACCCGAAGGCCTTTGTTCAAACGACGCAAAATTTAAGCGATAATGGCCCGAATTTCGGCGAATGGCGGGCGAGTGGATCGCAAGCCTTGGTCAGCGGGACGGTCACACGCGCCGCCGATGGTCGCGCGCGGGTTGAGTTTCGTCTTTGGGATGTATTCGGGCAAAAGCAGCTCATCGGTATGGCCTATACCACGACCGACCGCAATTGGCGGCGGATTGCGCATATTATTTCGGATGAGATTTATAAGCGCCTGACGGGGGAGGATAGTTATTTCGACTCGCGGATTGTTTATGTTGCGGAAAGTGGTGATCCACGCCGTCGTACAAAGCGCCTCGCCATTATGGATCAGGATGGGGCGAATCATAAATATCTTACCGATGGTCGGGCGCTTGTCCTTACGCCGCGTTTTTCCCCGACACGCCAACAAATCACCTATATGTCGTATGAAAGCGGGAAGCCAACTGTTTACCTCTATGATATTTCAACGGGGCGGCATCAACCGCTCGGGCGTTTTCCCGGCATGACATTTGCGCCGCGATTCTCCCCCGATGGGAATAAGGTCATTATGTCGATGGCGAAAAATGGCAATACCGATATTTACGAGATGAAGCTCAGCAGCCGCACCCCGCGCCGCATAACGCAAAATGCAGGGATCGACACCGCGCCATCCTATGCGCCCGATGGCAAACGCATTGTCTTTGAATCCGATCGTGGCGGTACGCAGCAGCTTTATACGATGAATGTCGATAGCGACAGTGTAGAGCGGATAACCTTTGGTGACGGGCGTTATGCTAACCCTGTTTGGTCACCGCGCGGTGATTTGATTGCGTTTACCCGCATGTATAAGGGCAAATTCTATATCGGCGTAATACGTCCCGATGGCAGTGGCGAGCGCCTCATCTCTAACGCCTATCACGTTGAGGGGCCAACATGGTCGCCGAATGGTCGTGTGCTGTCTTATTTCAAAGAACGTGTGACAGGGCGTGGCGGCACGCAACGTTCAACCAATATTTATACGGTTGATATTACGGGATATAATGAACGTGTCTTGAAAACTCCGTCCAACGCCTCCGACCCCGCATGGTCACCGCTTAATAAGGGAGATTAGAGGGAGGCCGGAATATCGCCAAACATCTCGATAATCCGCGCGTAGCTATCGCGTTTAAAGGGTACGATCAAATCAAGCGTTTGGTTCAGATCAACCCATTGCCAAGTGAAAAATTCGGGTGGGTCAAAGGCATCAAGCTTGATGTCGCTATCCACGCCAGTAAAGCGCGCGGCGATCCATATTTGCTCCTGCCCCGCAAAACGACCGTTCCAGAGTTTTTGGCGAATATGCTCCGGTAAATCATAGCGGATGGGCATGTCGGAAATTCGCAAAATCTCCGCCTTATTTGTGCCGATTTCTTCCGCCAATTCCCGCATCGCGGCCGCGGTAATGTCTTCACCTTCATCAATCCCGCCTTGTGGCATTTGCCATGCACCGGGCGTGTCGATGCGTTCGCCGACAAACACTTTGCCGGCATCGTTAAACAACGCAATGCCGACGCAGGGACGATATACGGGGGTATCACTACTCATCGGCTAAAACACTCAACGGTGTGAATTCGAACCCTTGCCCTTCGGCCTCCGCAATCAGCGCCTCTGCCTGATCGAGGAAAGCGGGGGTCAGTGTAATCACGGCTGCTGCGCCGCCGAGCTGCTCTGCCTTTAACGTTAAATCCTGCACAACATCGCGCGGTGCGGGGAGGGTACGATATTGCGAGGACATATTTTTCTCAAACGCCGCGCCCGAGGCCAGAGCTTTCTTTTCAGAAAAACCATCGCTACGCGTGTTCATCTCGAAATAGCCAAGCCCACGCGCGAATGTCCCCTGCAACAATCCTGACAGCATTGTATGGGCGTGATCGAAGGCATGATCAATGTGCGCCGCAACGCCGGTATAGCCGTGCATGCGGCTTAAGGCCCATTCCAGATTATCGCGGTTATATTGTAATCCGGATTGGCTCAGCAGGCCTTTTGGTCCCGGGTCATCGCTCGGGTAGTCTTCGTTTTCGCTCGGGATATGGAGCCAAACTTCATGCCCCGCCGCGCGGGCGGCATCAAGATGGCCTTGCGCATCGGGCGCATATGGCGAAATCATCACGGAAAAAACAGGAGGGAGGAGGGTTAACGCCCGTTGTGACAATGCCGTATTCATGCCGTAATCCTTAACCACCAACGCTATCGGTGTTTTATCTTTATCCCGCGCAAAGGTCTTTTTATAGCCATCAAACGGCGTTAAATGGTTCGCAGAAATAATCGGCATCTTGCCAAGCCGACCTTCCTCATACAAACCGTCAATCGGCGCGGGGAGGAGGGCGGATGCTTCGTGTTTTGAGGGAGTAGCGGCGAGCGCCTCGAACTCTTCGTCTGACAACGGAAACTCAACCATTTCCGCCGCAAGGTTTTCCTCCAGCGCATGCAATGTTTTCGTGCCGTTCAAGGTCGAGATCATCCCGAAGCAAAGCCACAATAAAACGGCCAGCCCGACACCCGAGACAACACCGATCTGCAGCGGGGATAGCGTAGGAAGCTTAACGCTACTCTTCGCTATCGGAAGTTTCGGCATCTGTATCGGAATTTTCGCTAGCAACGACATCCGTAGCTCCTTCGTTATAAAGCGCAAGTGCACTCAAAAGATCCAAGGCGCGGTAAAGCTGATAATCCTGAATTTCTTCTTTTTCATCATCTTCATCGCCATCTTTCTTCTTGTCCGCTTTTTTCTCTTTTGGCTTATCGGCATTATCCAGCGCGCCTTTCAAATCCGATTCCCGCACGCGGCGCACATCAAAGGATTCAATTTTCGCCAACTCTACCTCGATATCCGGATCAATTCCCTTTGCCTGAATTGAGCGTCCCGACGGCGTGTAATACCGCGCGGTGGTCAAGCGCATCGCACCATGACCGGGCAGGGGAACAACGGTTTGCACCGATCCTTTCCCGAATGATTTTGTGCCCATGACAATCGCACGTTTATGGTCTTGCAGCGCGCCCGCAACGATTTCAGAGGCCGAAGCCGAGCCGCCGTTAATCAAAACAACCATCGGCAACCCACCAGCCAAATCCCCAGGCGTTGCATTATCACGTTTCGTGTCATCTTCTTCGCGTCCACGGGTGGAAACAATTTCACCTTTATCAAGGAAAGCATCACTAACCGCAATGGCTTGGTCCAATAATCCGCCGGGGTTGTTGCGCAGATCAAGGACAATTCCGTTAAGTGAATTGCCAAGCTCTTCCTTAATCTCCTTCATCGCCTTTTCCACACCGGGGTAGGTGTTTTGGTTAAAGGTCGTCACACGGACATAACCGGCGTTCCCTTCAATACGATGCCGCACAGATGTAATTTTAATGACATCCCGCACAATTGTAATCTCGATCGGTGCCTCGGCGCCTTCGCGGCTTATGATGATATCAATCTCCGTCCCGACTTTGCCGCGCATTTTATCCACGGCCTCGGACAGGGTAAGGCCCATTACCGGCTCACCATCAATATCGACAATCAAATCTCCGGCCTGTACGCCGGCCTTGGCGGCGGGGGTTTCATCGATGGGGGAGACGACTTTTACAAGGCCGTTTTCCATCGTAACCTCGATGCCGAGGCCGCCAAATTCGCCCTTCGTGCTGACTTGCATGTCACCGAATTGATCGGCGTTGAGGTAGGATGAGTGGGGGTCAAGTGCGGTTAGCATGCCGTTGATGGCATTTTCGACCAGCTCCTTATCCGGTGTGTCCTCGACATAATTGGCGCGTACGCGTTCAAATACATCGCCGAATAAATCAAGCTGGCGGTAGGTGTCGCTGTAATCATTTTTTGGTTTCTCGCCGGCGGTGCGGTCTTCCTCGGCCATGGCGGGAAAGGCGATGAAGCCAATGAGGAGTGTCGTTAAAAGTATGCGCATGAATTTTTATCCCATCGAGGTTAACTTAAATTTTTTCGCCGGATTAATGGCTTTGCCGTTATGACGTAATTCAAAATAAAGCTGCGGCGGTTTGCCGTTCGAGCCTTTATAAAGTTTGCCCAAAGGTTCACCCGCAAGCAAGCTTTGATCGACATTTGTGTCAATTTTTTCCAAACCGGCGATCAGGGTGTGATAGCCGTCCTTATGTTCGAGGATAACCATATTGCCGTAATTTTTGAAATATCCGGCGAAGCGCACAACGCCGCCCATTGGCGCAACAATCAATGCACCGCCATGCCCCTCAATCGAAATGCCCTTGCTTTTCGCACCAAAATCATCGGTTTCGTTGAAGCGGGTGCGGATAATACCGGATAGAGGGAGTTGGCGTTGGCCTAGCTTTGGGAGAGGCGCGGCGCGTGAAAGGCTGGCGCTTTGCTGCCCGCGCGTACGCTCTTCTTCGAGGCGAATGACGAGGTCGCTTAACGATTGAGCCTGCGCCGAAATGGCTTTTATTTTCGACTGTCGTGCTTGCAAATCACGATTGATATTCGCGAATTTTGTTTGGCGTTCTTTCAGTAGTTTTTCTAAATCTGCTTGCTCTTTCTCGAGCTTTTTTGACGCCACCCGTGCACGGTTTTGACGGGTGAGGAGGTCTTCTTCCAACGTGGCCATGCGGGTAAGTTTTTCCTGCAAATCTGCTTTTTTCGCATTGAGGGTCGGGATGATATCCTGCATCAACATCGCGGATCGTGCGGTTTCAATTGGTGCATCGGGCTTGGCAATCATGGCCTGCGGCGGAAGGCGGCGCAGGCGCTCCATCGCCAGAACGAGCCGCGAGATTGCAAGCTTATCTTCGGTTAATATTTGGTTTAGCGTTTCTTTTTCGGCGCTTAGGGTGGTAATTTGCGTTTCTAAAGATTGTAGAAGCGTTTCATTTTTTTGTATCGATTTAGCCAAGGAAACAAGCTTGTTTCGTGTTGATTTTAAATCCTGCTCGACCTTGGCTTTTTGTCCTTTAAGGGCTTTTTCCTCTTTGCGGTAGCCTTGCTCGCGCTGCTCGAGGGTTTCGATTGTGTCGCGTTTGCTTTGTGGCGTCGGCGGGCTTTGCGCAAGCGCAGGGGTGAGTAGGATAAGGCCTAAAATGAAAATGCAGATTCGCATTAGGAAACTATACCAGATTTAATCGCGTCTTCTGCCGCCATGATAATCGCTTTGGATTTATTCACGGTTTCTTGATATTCGAATTCAGGATCGCTGTCGGCGACTACGCCGCCGCCTGCTTGCACATAAACTTTGCCGTCTTTGACAAGAGCAGTGCGCAGGGCGATGCAGGTATCCAGATCACCATTGCCGGAGAAATATCCCGCTGCGCCGCCGTAATAGCTGCGGCGGCTAACTTCTAGCTCGTCAATGATTTCCATGGCGCGGACTTTGGGTGCGCCGCTCACGGTTCCGGCGGGGAAACCGGCGAAGAGGGCATCGACACTGTCCAGACCATCGCGCAATTGCCCTTCGACATTGGAGACGATGTGCATGACGTGGGAATAGCGTTCGATGATAAACTCATCGGTGATGTTGATGCTGCCGAACTCTGCGACGCGTCCAACGTCGTTGCGACCGAGGTCGAGGAGCATGAGATGCTCGGCGCGTTCTTTTGGATCGGAAAGTAGTTCTTCGGCCAATGCATTATCCTCCGCCACGCTCGCCCCGCGTTTGCGGGTTCCGGCGATGGGGCGGATGGTGACGGTGTTATCCCGTACACGGACAAGGATTTCGGGGCTGGAGCCGACGATGGAGAATCCTTCGAAGCTTAGGTGGAACATGAAGGGGGAGGGGTTGAGGCGGCGTAGGGACCGGTATAGTGCAAAGCTTGGCAAATCGAAATCGACACTAAAACGTTGGCCAGGTACGACCTGGAAGACTTCGCCTTGATGGATGTAATCAACGGCCTTGCTTACCGCGCTGTGATATTGTTCCTGCGTCATGTTGGAGGAAACGGTGAGCGGTGTTTGTAGGGCCGTGCCATTCTTCTTAAGCGTATCGGGAACACTGCCCTCAAGCTTATTTAAAACATCATCCAGCCGCCCACTCGCTGCATCATAAATCGCCCGCGCATCACCAACCCGATCATATACCGGCGCGACGAGGCAGATCATATTTTTCACATTGTCAAAAATCACAAGGACGCTAGGCCGGATCAAAATGCTATCGGGGATTTGTAGATCATCGGGGTTGTTATCGGGAATATCCTCGATAAGGCGCACCATGTCATAGCCCATATACCCAAACATCCCCGACACCGCCATTGGCGGCAAAGCGGGGTCATACGCATCAATATGGTTGGATTTGATCGTATCGCGCAAAGAGAACAACGCATCTTCATCGCTCGGCTTGCCATCAATCGAAACCGCGCCTTTATGGCACTGCCAAATCTTATCCGGTGCAAAGCCGATAATGGAATACCGCCCGAGCGTTTTGCCGCCCTCGACCGATTCGAGCAAAAACGCATAAGGTTCATTCCCGCAAAGTTTGAGATAGGCCGAAACTGGGGTTTCTAAATCCGCCGGAATCCACCGCGTTACAAGCTGCGTTTTACCACCATCAAAATTTCGCTGAAACGCGTCAAAATCACTCATTAAAGGCCTTCTTCACTTTGCCCGTAGGCGCGCTGTAGCAATGCTTCATTCACCGAAACGCCATTATCCTGCACCAGATGATTAAGGTAGAGGCCGAACACTTCGTTTTGCACATCATTCAATGCTTGTTCCTCAAAGGCTTTCAACGCATCTTGATCTGTTTTTTGCGGTAGGCTAACGCCCGTCACTTCGATTAGCGCAAGGCCACCGTCGATCTTAACGCTCTTGATCGCACCTTTATCTGCGCCGAAGGCCGCGCTAAGGGTGAGAGCGCTCAATGGCGCTGCCACCTCTTGGTCACGCTTTGCTGCGTTAAGGGTTCGTAGCCGCCGGCCGTTATCCTTTGCAATTTCTTTCAAGGTTTTGCCTTCATTGCCTTGCAAAAGCGCCGTCACAGTTTGCGTGTTGCTCAACGCCTTTTGATCAGCATTCCATGCGGCGAGAATATCGCCTTTAACATCCTCAAACGGTTTATAGGATTTAGGCGTAACACCATCCACGAACAATGTTGCAAAATCACCATTATCCAGCTCAATCACCGCAATTGCTTCGCCTTCGGATGCGTCGAAGGCGGCTTTTAATGCGTCTTGCACCTGTCCGCCCAATGCTTTTTGCACCGCTTCATTGGCTTTGAAACGTGAAATGTTTTTCAAGGGTTGTGAGGTTAAATTGAAATTTTCGATCGCCGCCTTCGCATCGCCGCCGCCGATGAAGAATTCATCCATCTCATCAACGATGCGGTAGATTTCATCAATTAAACGTTCTTCAACAACGTCTTTACGAATATCGCCTTTAACAGCGTCGAAATCCTGCACGGCTTCGTCTTTGGTTTTGGAGATATTAACAATATTCCAACCAAGGGGCGTTTCAATGGGCGCGAGAATGCCTTTGGCATCCGCCGCGAAAACAGTATCGCGAAGCTCCTCAAGCAAGGCATCCTCGCCATAGGCCTTGGCGGGGATGAGATCGCCGCTCTTTGCAATTGCATCGAAGGCTGCGCCGCCCTGAATTTTATCATAGGCCGCGTTTGCTTCCTCTTCGCTTTGGAATAAAATCTGCGCTAGGGTGCGTTGGGCGGGGGTGGTGTATTGATCGATGCTATCTTCGTAGGCTGCGCGAAGATCATCTTCGGAAACCTCCAGCGTTTCGCGCAAATCATCTGCCTTTAATGTCAAAAGGCTTAAATCACGTTGCTCGGCAATTGCGTATTGTTCCTTTGTCGTTTCATAGATTTGTTGCAATTGATCATCCGACGGGGCAGGGGGGGTGTCGATATCCTTATCGAGGAACAGCAAATAATCCACATCCCGCGTTTCATTCTGCACGGCGTAGAGGTCTTTGCTAATTAAAGGGTTAGCAATGGCTGCGCCGCCTTGTAAGCCCTCACCAAAAAGGGTCACGGCACGCTCGGCGCGAATGGTGTCCAGCAATTGCGCTTCGCTCATCCCTTGGTTGCGCAGGATATTGGCGAGGGCTTGTTCGACGCTCATCCCGCTGGCCACGGCAGGGGCGAGGTATGTCTGGATTTGCTTTACCGCATGGCTTTTATCAACGTTAATGCCCGCGTCACTTGCGGCATTGATCAAAAGGCGGCGGTTAATTTCTCCGCGCAAAATTTCATTGGTATAGCCTAGCTGTAACGCTTGCTCGGGCGAGATGCCGATTTGGCTCAATTGCCGGCGAAGCTGCATGTCGAATTGTTGCAAGGAAACGGTTTGCTTGCCGATTTTTGCAACATTATTCGCGCCCGTGCTACCGCCGCGAAAGAACCCGCCGACATCGGTGAAGACAAGCCCTCCACCCGCGAGCGCCAAAAGCCCGAGAAGGAAATATTTTAAAACGCCGTGTTTTGCGCCATTTTGCAGTGCCTGCATTGCCATGATAATTTATACCTCGAATATTAATCTCATAATGTTTAACCACCAAGGCGCCAAGGCACCAAGATTTTTTTGTACTTTTTTTAAAATTATACTTGGTGGCTTGGTGTCTTGGTGGTTCAATCGATTGTCTTTTCAAGGGAGCTTTGAATGAAAAAACTTATCGCCGGAAACTGGAAAATGCATGGAGATCTGGATGCTGCGCGCAGCTTGATTGCCGATATCGTTAATACGCTTGATGCTAATGATGATGTGCATAAAATGTGCGAGTTTTTGGTTTGTCCACCTTATATGCATATCGCATCGGTGCGGCATGCTTTGGTCGGGTATCCGAAGGTGGCAATTGGCGCGCAGGATTGTAGCGCATCGGAAAACGGCGCGCATACGGGCGAAATATCGGCGGAGATGCTGCGCGATTCGTCTGTAAAATATGTGATTGTCGGGCATTCCGAACGTCGCGCCGATTTGGGGGAGGGCGATGCGTTGGTAAAGGCAAAGGCTCAAGCCGCACTGGCGCAGGATATCAAGCCGATTATTTGTGTGGGGGAAACATTGGCGCAGCGCGAGGCGGGGGATGCGCTCGCGGTGGTTGAGGCGCAGTTGAAGGGCAGCTTGCCAGACGCTTCCCAATGGGATGAGATTACCGTTGCTTATGAACCCGTCTGGGCGATCGGCACGGGCAAAGTGGCGGGGTTGGACGACATCGCCGAAATGCACGCCCATATCCGCGGCCTTGTGGGGGATGGGGTGCGTATTTTATATGGCGGTTCTTTGAAGCCGGAAAATGCAAGCGAGATTTTAGCCGTGCCGAATGTGGATGGCGGCCTTATCGGCGGGGCGAGTTTAAAGGCGGAGAGTTTTGTAGGGATTGGACGGGCGGTTTAGTTTATTCGAATGGGGCTAATTTTAAGGCAGCAATGGGATCATGTGCAGGAGATGGCTGTGCTGTTGATATTATGTGTCCCACAGCTGTAACAAAATCCTTAGATAAATCCGCGCCGTCGCTGATTAGCTGCTTTGCTCTTTCTTGCTGCTCTGAAGTTAGTTGAATAACTAACTGACCGCCTTCTGCGGCCATTTGAAATATTGATTTTTTTTCTGATAAGCCAATTTTGAAAAGGTTGGTGAGTATGTTTCTTACAATCTTTTCATCCGGTCTAACCCAGTCGTTCTTCCATGGGGGTTCGCGGCGTGTTTCTGAATACCATGCTGTGTGATAGCTTCTTAATGTTTTCTGCAATTCTTCAAAATGTTTTGGTGAGTTTAAAAGAGGATGGCCTGTTTCATAAAACATGCCAAGTGTAATGCCATATTTGGTTAGCTTCTCTTTCACCTCTATTAAAGATTTTTTACCAAAGTTTGGCTCCCGTAATAGCTCTGCTTCTGTCGTAAACGCTAGCTGCCCTAAAAAATGCACACCATACTTTTCAAGGGCATTATAAGCTCTGGTTGAAAGTTCTAAATCTTCTAGCTTGATGAGAAGGTCTGGGTTGTTTTGTAACTGTTCGAGTGCTGGGTTCATAAAAACATGTTGCTACAGCCCTCTATTTTATATGTCAATAAAAAACTGCGTGACTTTGTGGCGTGAGGGTTTTAAGTAGATATTCCATGGAAAATGTAATTCTCGTTATACACTTGTTTTTAGCCCTTTCGATTATCGGGCTTGTTCTTCTTCAACGTTCCGAAGGCGGTGGTCTTGGGATTGGTGGGGGCGGAGGCGGCCTTGGCGGCCTTGCATCCCCCGAAAGCACGGGCAATATCCTGAGCAAGGTTACAGGGTTTTGCGCGGCGGCGTTCTTTTGCACCTCGCTAATTTTGGGCGTGTTGGCGAGCCAGCATAGCCGCAGTGAAGATTCACTTGTCGAGGCGCTTGGTAAAGCGCAAAGCACCATCGAAGCCCCCTTGGAAAAGCCGGAGGAAACCCCAGCGGTTCCCGTTTCGGAGTAAAGCATGACACGATACATATTCATCACAGGCGGCGTTGTCTCATCATTGGGCAAAGGCCTCGGCTCCGCTGCGCTCGGCGCATTGTTGCAGGCGCGCGGATATAAGGTTCGCCTCCTAAAACTCGACCCCTATCTAAACGTAGATCCCGGTACGATGAGCCCGACGCAGCACGGCGAAGTGTTCGTTACCGATGACGGCGCGGAAACCGACCTCGATTTGGGGCATTATGAGCGCTTTACCGGCGTGCCATCGCGCAAAAACGACAATATCACAACGGGGCAGGTTTATACCGAGGTGCTAGGCAAAGAACGTCGCGGCGATTATCTCGGCGCAACGATTCAGGTGATCCCCCACATCACGAATGAGATTAAAGAGTTTATCCACGAAAAAGAAGGCACAGCCGATTTCGTTTTATGTGAGATTGGCGGAACGGTTGGCGATATCGAATCCCTACCTTTCCTCGAGGCCATTCGCCAGTTTGGTAATGAGGTCGGGCGTGAACGCGCCGTCTTTATTCATGTGACGCTGCTGCCTTATATTCCCGCCGCAGGGGAGCTTAAGACCAAGCCAACCCAGCATTCGGTTAAGGAGCTGATGGGGTATGGTATTTTCCCGCAAATTCTCCTGTGTCGTGCGGATCGATCGATTGACGAGAATGAGCGCAATAAAATCGCTCTGTTTTGTAATATTGATAAGGCGAAGGTTATTCCGGCGCTTGATGTGTCTTCAATCTATGAGGTGCCATTGAGCTATCACGCTGAAGGGTTGGATCATCAGGTAATGGACGCCTTCGGGATTAAGGATATTGCCAATCTCGACCTTTCGATCTGGGATGAAATTGTTACGCGGATTAAAGAGCCGGAAGGCGAAGTGCGTATTGCGGTGGTCGGGAAATACACCGAGCTTGCCGATAGTTATAAATCTCTCAACGAAGCGTTACAGCATGGCGGTATCGCCAATTTCGTGAAGGTTAAATTGGAGTTTATCGAATCGAGCATCTTTGAAACCGAAGATCCGGCAGAGCATCTCAAGGGCATTCACGCAATTCTGGTCCCCGGTGGTTTCGGTATGCGCGGTGCGGAAGGCAAGATTAAGGCCGCGCAATTCGCACGGATCAAAAAAATTCCGTATTTCGGCATATGCTTCGGCATGCAAATGGCGGTGATCGAGGCCGCGCGCAATCTCTGCGGCATCACTGACGCAACCTCATCCGAATTCGAGGGCGTAGAGGGCGAACACGTCGTTGGCCTTATGACCGAATGGGATCAGGACGGCCAGAAAAAGGCCGGAACGGATCAGGACTTAGGCGGTACAATGCGCCTTGGGGCTTATCCTGCGAAATTGGTGGCTGGCTCAAAGGTTGCAGAGATTTATGGTAGCGAGGATATCTCTGAACGCCATCGTCATCGTTATGAGGTTAATATCGCGTTGAAGGAAAAATTGGAGGCGAATGGCGTGCTTATGTCCGGCCTGTCGCCGGATGGTGATTTGCCGGAGATCATCGAAATCCCCGATCACCCATGGTTCATCGGCGTGCAATATCACCCCGAGCTTAAATCCAAACCCTTCGAACCGCATCCCTTATTCGTGAGCTTTATCAAGGCAGCGGTGCAGCAAAGCAGGTTGGTTTGATATGCTGGAGATGCTCTCATTTCCGCATATTATCGGTTTCGTCGCCGGTTTTTTGATGTCTGTAAGTTTTATCCCGCAGGCCATAAAAAGCATCAAAACCAAAGACACAAAAAGCCTCTCTTTGCCTTCGTACCTCATGTATGTAACGGCCTGTGTTCTCTGGCTCTCTTATGGCGTAGCATTAGGAAGCCCGCCCATGATCCTATGGAACGCCATTACCGTCGGTGTTGCGGGCATGGTTCTTTACACAAAAATTAAGTATGGTTAGCAGCATGAAAACAGTTTCCGTCCAAAATATCGAAATCTCGAATAATAACCCTTTCGCGCTTATCGCGGGGCCGTGCCAGATGGAGAGCAGGGATCATGCGTTTGATATGTGCGGGGCGTTGAAGGAGATTACGGAGCGTCTTGGCATTCCGTTTATTTATAAATCTTCGTTTGATAAGGCGAACCGGACGAGCCTTAATGGTGTTCGCGGCCTTGGGATTGATAAGACGCTCGCGGTGTTTTCGGATTTAAAGGCGGAGTTTGGCCTCCCTATGCTCACCGATATTCATACGGAAGAGCAATGCGCCGAGGCTGCTGCTGTTGTGGATGTGCTGCAAATTCCGGCGTTTTTGTGTCGGCAGACTGATCTGCTCATTGCTGCTGCGAAAACGGGCGCGGTGATTAATGTTAAGAAAGGGCAGTTCCTTGCCCCTTGGGATATGAAGAATGTCGCGGCGAAGGTTCGTGAGAGTGGCAATGACAATATCCTCCTCACCGAACGCGGCGCGAGCTTTGGGTATAATACGTTGGTCAGTGATATGCGGAGCTTGCCGCAAATGGCGGAAACCGGATATCCGGTGATTTTCGATGCAACGCATAGC
Source organism: Alphaproteobacteria bacterium (assembly GCA_050633165.1). Classification (GTDB taxonomy): domain Bacteria; phylum Pseudomonadota; class Alphaproteobacteria; order Micavibrionales; family Micavibrionaceae; genus TMED27. Next base: position 29,954 of record JBOEFZ010000056.1, read on the forward strand.
GTCCAGCAACCAGGCGGGCAGGGCGCTTCATCGGGCGGCGACCGCACTATGGTTCCTGTTCTATCGCGTGCGGCGGTGGCGGTCGGTGTTGCCGGCCTCTTCATGGAAGTCCACCAAGACCCCGACAATGCGCCTTCGGATGGTCCGAATATGGTGCGGTTGGATGGCTTGGAATCGATTCTAACAACATTAAAATCACTTGATGAGGTTATAAAAAATTAAACGCGAAGTTACGAAGGTACGAAGTTTTTGATTTTTAGGGTTTAAAAGTTTACGTTACTTCGTTACTTCGTTACTTCGTTACTTCGTTACTTCGTAACTTCGCGTAAAAAATATAGAGGAAAAAATGACAGCAATTATCGACATCCACGCCAGACAAATCCTAGATAGCCGCGGCAATCCGACCGTTGAGGTTGATGTAATCCTTGAAAGCGGTGCAAAGGGGCGGGCGGCGGTTCCATCCGGTGCATCAACCGGCGCGTATGAGGCGGTTGAGCTTCGCGATGGCGATAAGGATGTTTATCTTGGTAAGGGCGTGAGCAAGGCGGTTGATAACGTCAATACAATCATCGCCGATGCGCTTATCGGTATGGACGCGGAAGAGCAAATGTATATCGACCAAATCATGCTTGATCTGGACGGGACGGATAACAAGGCCAAGCTCGGCGCGAATGCGATCCTCGGCGTGTCGATGGCGGTGGCAAAGGCCATGGCGGATGAGCTTGACGTGCCGCTTTATAAATATGTCGGTGGTTCATATGCGCACGTGCTTCCCACGCCGATGATGAATATCATTAATGGCGGGGCGCATGCGGATAATCCGGTGGATATTCAGGAATTTATGATCATGCCGATCTCTGCGCCGGATTTTGCCGAAGCATTACGCGCAGGGGCAGAAATCTTCCATGCGTTGAAAAAGGAATTATCAGCGGCGGGGTTGAACACGAATGTCGGTGATGAAGGCGGCTTTGCCCCAGCCGTAAAATCCTCCGAAGAGGCGCTGGATTACATCATGAAATCAATCGAGGCGGCGGGGTATAAGGCCGGTGAAGATGTTGTTATCGCGCTCGATTCCGCCTCATCCGAATTTTATAAGGACGGGAAATACCACCTCAGCGGGGAAGGAAAAGTTCTTAGCTCCGAAGAGATGGTGGAGTATTACAAAGGGCTTTGCGATAAATACCCGATTGTTTCGATTGAGGACGGCCTTGATGAAGATGATTGGGCAGGCTGGACGGCCCTCACCGCCGCGATTGGCGATAAGGTGCAGCTTGTCGGTGATGATTTGTATGTAACGAACGCCACACGCTTGGCGCGCGGCATCGAAGAGCGCGCCGGAAACGCCGTTCTTGTGAAGGTTAATCAGATCGGAACACTCACCGAAACGCTCAAAACCATCGAAATGGCGAAAAAAGCAGGCTTTGGCATCGTGCTCTCCCATCGTTCGGGTGAGACAGAGGACGCCACAATCGCCGACCTAGCCGTCGCCACAAACGCCGGACAAATCAAAACCGGCTCCCTCTCCCGCTCCGACCGCATCGCCAAATACAACCAACTCATCCGAATTGAAGAAGAGCTGGGGCCACAAGCGGAATATGAGGGTAAGGGCTTTTTGCGGTAATAGCCTTTTGTGTTGACATGCAGTCAAATTTTTACATAGTGAATATATAATTCACTGTGTAGAAAGGCGTTGTAATGTCATTAATCCCTCCTTCATCCCCTAAAAAAGTTGTGGCAGTTGAAACCTCTGTCGTAGATTTGCTTTACCCTGTTCAGCATGACGATGCAGGCCTCAAGCATAATTTTATATCTCATTTACCAACATTAGCCCAGCAGGTTGGCTTCGAAGGAATAGATTCAGCTCCACGCAAGGGCGATATGGTGATGGTATCGGCAGAGGCATTGGATCAGATGCTTGTCACTTTTTCTGATCAAATGCGTGAGGAAGGCGTTTCTTCTTTTGATGGAATAAATGCGGCGGCGACGCTTTCTGAAAAGGCAGATGCCGTTCGCTCGGTTTTATTTGGTGATCCTTCTATGCATTCCGGCGGCTCATTGGCAAATTCTTTTGATGCAATGGTTTATTCTGCTGTTAATGATGTTCCGGTTTATGATGGCAAGTTTGTATGCATGACGGGTGCAGATTCTGCGGGATCTTATTTTGGGAAGTCCTTTGAAGGACGCATCGCAACAAAGGCATCGGGGCGGCAAATGGTGTCGCATATTATCCCCGTTGATGGAGACCGTATTATGCTGACAACGCCTTCGTTTGCGGAGTCGCCCGACCAAAATTTTGATGTTGATCTGTTTGCGAGGACATTGGAGGAGGAAAAACCTGAACTAATTATGGTGGGTGGTTATTTGCATTTTGCCAGTCCACGGACCTTAAAGGATGTTATAAAAGTAGCTGACGATTATCGCGCCGCGGCACAGCAGCCCCCAACGCTGGCTTTTACTTTGGCTAATCAATTGATAGCAAAAGAAACGAATCTGCCTATGTTTCGTTCTGATGCCGGCCCGCTTGTTATTCATGGAAATACAGGTGAATTTCGGCGTTTTCTGGATATGGATGATGAATGGCGCGAGCCATTTAATCACTATTTCAGAAAAGGAAAAGATGAAGAGTTAGAGGGGCGCGATCTTGAATTAGTGAAAAATCAATTGGTTGACTACCAAAACGCCAAGCAATGGGCGAATAAAGAGGCTGCTATAAAAGCCTATAAATCGGCGCAAGAGCGAGATGTATCGTTCGTAGTTACAAACAGTGTTCGTCCAGCATTTACCGTAAATGCTAAAGGCATTATGGAGCGCCCAACGCCGGAATTGTCTGTACCGCTTAAAAATACAGTGGGCGCAGGCGATAATTTCGTTGGGGGGTACTGGGTTGGTAAGGTGTTTGGTCGCGATGAGCTTTTGTCGATTTCTACGGGGCAGGATTTTTCTAGGGCTGTTATTGTCCAAGATGAGGCTCGTTTAGATAGGTTATCTGGCTTTTCAAATGCCAAGGGGCGCATGTCAGGTCCTATTGCTAAGGCGCTTGAGCTTGCTTGATTTTTTCTGTGTTGGTAAAAAACTGAATCAAAAGAGTCGGTTAGGGGTGGGTGTTCTTCTTGTGTTCACGTTAAGCTATTGAATCTGTTTAATTTTTATACTTGTCCACAGATTCGATTTGTGATTCTATGGGGTATGAACAAGATTGCTTCCCAGAATTTCTTTGCGAAAGACAGCTTCCTGACTTTGTTGGGTGTTTTGTTGTGCTTGTATTTTTCGTATCACGCGATTTCGGGGGAGCGGAGTTTGTTTAAGTTGGTTTCGCTTAATCAAGAGATTTCGCAAAACGTCACAATAAAAGACAATGTCGCCAAAATGCGACAAAACACCGAATCAAAAGTACTTGCCATGCGCCCCGGATCGATCAATTCGGACCTATTAGAGGAGCGCGCAAGGCTCATATTGGGGTATGCTCGCCCCGACGAAATGGTGATTTTGAGTAATTAAATTACAATTTCACCTTAAAGCTTATTTTTTCCTTTCATATCAACCTATTGCGCCGCAGCATTTTCGAGTTTTTACTTTGTGGTCGTGCGAATGTTCGCTATGAATCGTTATTCAACGATAAAAGTGGGATGATTTCATGGCCAAATCAAAGAACAAATCTGCGAAAAAAACGAGCGTAAAAGCGGTTTCAAACAGCAACCCAAAGGCCTCGGTGGAGGAGCTAAAGGCGCTGTATCGTGAAATGTTGCTGATCCGTCGTTTCGAGGAAAAGGCAGGGCAGCTCTACGGTATGGGCCTCATTGGCGGGTTTTGTCACCTTTATATTGGGCAGGAAGCCGTGGTAACGGGCATTTCCTCGGTGCAAGAGCCGCAAGATACGGTTGTGACGAGCTATCGCGATCACGCGCATATGCTGGCCTGTGGCATGGATGCAAAGGGGATTATGGCGGAGCTTACGGGGCGGACCGGCGGTTATTCCCATGGTAAGGGCGGATCAATGCATATGTTTTCCAAGGAAGAGGGCTTTTTTGGCGGACACGGCATTGTCGGTGCATCCACGGCGATTGGTACGGGTTTAGGCTTCTCGCATAAATATAAGGAAGATGGCGGCGTTGCCGTTGCCTATATGGGTGATGGAGCGAGCAATCAGGGGCAGGTTGCGGAATGTTATAACATGGCGGCGCTGTGGGATTTGCCGACATTGTTTGTGATTGAGAATAATCAATATGGTATGGGGACGAGTGTTAAACGCTCTTCTGCCGGAACACTTTATCGCCGCGGCGAAGGCTACGGCATTCCGGGTGAGCAAGTGGACGGCATGGATGTTTTTGCGGTGCAAGCGGCGGCGCGTCAGGCGCTTGATTACATCCGCACCGGAAACGGGCCTTATATATTGGAGGTGCTAACCTATCGCTATCGCGGGCATTCGATGTCCGATCCGGCTAAATATCGTAGCAAGGATGAGGTGAATAGCATGAAAGAGGAGCGCGACCCGATCACGCAAGTCAAAGACATG
>JBOEFZ010000057.1:0-38965 GCA_050633165.1 Alphaproteobacteria bacterium
GTGATTGCCGATTGGGCAAAAAACACAGATGGGGTGAATGGTCTGGAGTTGATGGATCAGGCGCGCTTTATCGGGAGCGGTTTACCGTTCTTAATTGTGACGGAAAAGCGTGATAAACGTTCTGTTGATTATGCGCGGGATGAGGGTGTGACGTATTATATTGGTAAGCCTTATACGCTTAAGGAGATGGAGCGTAAGTTGTGCGCTATGGTTTCGAAGGAAGTTTTGCGCGTTAAAACGATTGTAGCGCAGTGAGTAAGTGCTCTTTTAAGGTTTTGATCACCGCTTTGTCGGTGATTTTTTTATGATCTTTGTCTTGGATGTAGAAGGTATCGATGGCCTTTAGGCCGCGGGTGGTGATTTTTGCCGATTTTATGGTGATGGTTTGATTGGTGAGAGTTTTTGCGATTGTGTGGAGCAGTGTGGGGCGGTCGCGGGTGGCGATTTCCAATATTGTACAATCGGTGCTGGCGGTGTTGTTGGTTTTGATTTTGGTAGGGATGGTGAAGATGGCATCCTTGGGGGACAGGTTGTGAGTTTTGGGTGAAGGGGGATTCGCGTTTAGCGCGTTCTTGATGTTTTTTGTTATGGCGGTGTGGCGGCTTGGTTTTGTGATGGGGAGGCCGCTTAGGTTTTGAACGGTGAAGATATCACGGATTTTGCCGTTATCTAGGGTTTCGATGCGGGCTTCGATGATGTTGGTGTCGGAGGCGGCGAGGGCGGCGGTTAGGTGTGTGAACAGGGCGGGTTTGTCGTTGGTGTGGATGGTGATTTGGGTGGCGTTTTTCTCGATGATTTGGGTGATTTGTATGGTTTGCGTGGGGGAGTCGGTGTGCGGGCGTGTGGTGGTTTGTTTTTCACCGCTGAAGGCGGTTTCGATTTTGTTGTAAAGATCGGTTAGGAGGCTGTCTTTCCATGCGGTCCAGCAATCGGGGCCGACGGCCATGATGTCGGCAGTTGTGAGGATGGTGAGGAGTTTTAGGTGCTCCATGTCAGGGATGCGGTTGAGGCAATCATCGATGGTTTTGGGGTCGTTCAGGTCGCGTTTGAAGGCGATGTCGGAGAGGAAGAGGTGGTTGAAGACGAGCCATGAGACGAGGCGCGTTTCAGTGTCGTTTAGACCAAGGCGCGGGGCGAGGGTTAGGGCTAGTTCTGCGCCTAAGGTCGAGTGATCCTGGCCTTTTTTCTTTTTGTTTTCGCGGCCTTTGCAAATGTCGTGGAGGAATGTTGCGAGATAGAGGGCGCGGCGGTTTTTGATGTCGTGGATGAGGATGGAGGTGAGGGGGGCGATGTCTTTTTTGCTGCCGTGTTCGATATCGTGCAGGAGGTGGATGGCGCGTAGGGTGTGCTCGTCCACGGTGAAAGTGTGGTAGCGGTCAAATTGCATGAGGGCGATGATTTTGCCGAATTCGGGGATGAAACGGCCGAGGATGCCGGCTTCGTTCATACGGCGTAGGGTGAGGGCGGCATCATTTTGCGCGGTGAGGATGTCGAGGAAGAGTGTATTGGCCTCGCTATCTTCGCGGAAATTGCGATCGATCAAATTTAGGTTACGGCGGATTTTTTGTAGGGCGGCGGGGTGGAGGTCGAGGGTGTTGTCTTGGGCGCATCGAAAAAAGCGTATGATTTGTATGGGATCATTTTTAAGGTTTTGATCGGGTTTGAAGTTCAGGCGTTTGCCGATGATTTCGAAGCCTTTGATGGTGCGCCCCCGTGTGGGGAGTAGTTTTGCTTTTTCCGCTTCGCTGGTTTCTATTGCGGCGATGATGATGCGGGTCAGGTCGCCAATGTCGCGGGTGATGAGGAAGTAATGCTTCATGAAGCGTTCAACGGCTTTGGCTTGATTGCGGGCTTGGTAGCCTAGGCGCTCTGCCAGTCGGGGTTGGATGTCGAAGTGGAGGCGTTCTTCGGGGCGGTTGGCGATATCATGCAGGTGGCAGCGGACGGTGAGGAGGAAATCATGGGCTTTTTCGACGCTGCGGCATTCGCGCGGGGTGAGGATTTTGAGGGCCTTGAGCGCGGCGGGGGTTTTTGCGTTATGGAGCATTTCGGTGATCCAAAACAGGGTTTGGTAGTCGCGTAAGGAGCCTTTGCCGTCTTTGATGTTGGGTTCAAGGACATAGCGGGAATCGCCCAAGCGTTTATGGCGGGCGTCGCGTTCCTCGAGCTTTGCCGTGATGTAGGGGGTGATGGAGCGTGGTTTGCGGGTGATTTGTAGGGCGGTTGTTAAGTGTTCGAACAGTTCTTTGTTTCCTGCAATGCATCGCGCGTCTAGGAGGGTGGTGAGGGTTTTGGCGTCTTGCCGCGTGATGTTGAGGGTTTCATTGATGGTGCGTACGGCGTGCCCGATTTTGATGCCTTCGTCCCAGATGGCGTAGAGGAATTGCTCGATGTCTTTGTTGAGGGATTTCGGGGCTTTGTCAGCCGTTAGGATGAGGATGTCGATATCGGAATGGGGGCAGAGCTCTTCACGGCCGTAGCCGCCGGTGGCGATGAGGGTGATGTCGTGGGTGAGGATTTGTGCGGCGAGTTTTATGATGTGCGTGTCCATCAGGTGGCTGTGGCGGGTGCAGAATTCTCGGCCTGAGATTTTGTTTTTGCGAAGTTGGGTGAGGAGTTTTTCGGTTTTGTTTTTCATTGCTTGGTCTCGTACCGATTTTTAACACGAAGAAAGAGAAGATATAAAGAAGTTCACAAAGTTTTTTATTTTTCGGTTTTTCGGATGGAGCTGAGCGCTTCGTGGGACTTCGTTGCTTCGTGTTAATTTATGGTTGTTGTGATAAATTTTTAAGGCGATATAGCGCGTCCAAGGCATCGCGTGGGGTTAGGGTATCGGGGTCGATGGCGTTTAAGGCTTCGTTTAGGGCGGTGTTTTGCGGTTCTGCCTTTGGTGGGGCTACGCTTGAGAAGAGGGGGAGGTCTTCGGCGAGTTTGGATAGGTTGCCGGATTGCTCGCCGGATTGTAAGAGCTCGAGGACATCGCCGGCGCGGTCGATGACGGCGGCGGGGAGGCCGGCGAGTTTGGCGACATGGATGCCGTAGGATCGGTCGGCCGCGCCGGATTGGACGCTGTGCATGAAGATGATGTCGCCTTTCCATTCCTTGACCGCCATGGAGTGGCAGGACAGGGCGGGGAGTTTTGTGGTTAGCGAGGTTAGCTCATGGTAATGAGTGGCGAAGAGCGCGCGGCAGGCGTTGGTTTCGTGGAGGTGCTCGACACATGCCCATGCGATGGAAAGGCCATCGAAGGTTGCTGTGCCGCGTCCGATTTCATCCAAAATAACGAGGGATTTGTTGGTGGCTTGGTTAAGGATAGCGGCGGTTTCGACCATTTCGACCATGAAGGTAGAGCGCCCGCGGGCGAGGTCGTCGGATGCGCCGACGCGGGAAAATACGCGGTCAATGATGCCGATATGTGCGGAGGCGGCGGGGACGTAGCTGCCGATTTGGGCGAGGATGGCGATGAGGGCGTTTTGGCGCAGGTAGGTGGATTTACCCGCCATGTTTGGTCCGGTGAGCAGCCAGAGGCGTTGATCGTTATTGAGATTACAATCATTGGGGACGAAGGTTTCGTTGTTGCGTTTTAGGGCGGCTTCGACGACGGGGTGACGGCCGCCGTTGATGTCGAAGGCGGTGGAGGTGTCTAATTGGGGGCGGGTGTAATCCCTTTCGATCGCGAGGGTGGCGAGGGCGGCGGAGAGGTCGAGCGCGGCAATCGCGCGGGCGCGGGTGCAGATGGGTTCGGATAATGCGCCCGCGTTTTCAACGAGTTGGGCGAATATTTTAAGTTCTAGTGCGAGGGCTTTTTCGCCTGCGCTGGTGATGTCGCGTTCTAATTCGGCGAGTTGGGGGGTGGTGAAGCGGGTGGCGTTGGCCATGGTTTGGCGGTGGATATAGATGCTCTGGGGGGTGTTGGCGAGGGACATCATCGCGTCGGCATGTTTGGCGGTGACTTCAATGAAGTAGCCTAGGACATTGTTAAATTTTATTTTTAGTGTGTCGATTTTTGTGTCGGCTTGGTATTGGTTTTGGAGATTGGCGATGAGGCGGCGGCTCTCGTCTTTTAGGGTTTTGAGGTCGTCTAGGCGCTGGTCGTATCCTTTGGCGATGAAGCCGCCATCGCGGGCGAGGGCGGGGGCGTCGTTATGGATGGCGCGGGTTAGGGTGTCTTGGAATGTGGCGAGGGCTGGCTCGGCTTTTACGGCGGTGATTTGTTCGGGCAGGGCTTGGCAGGCTTGTTCGTTGCTTTGTAGGATACCGCGGATATTTTCGGTGAGGGTGAGGCCGTCGCGTAATGCGAGCAAATCTTTCGGTCCGCCGCGTCCGACGGTGAGGCGGGCGATGGCGCGTTCCATATCGGGCATGGATTTTAGGTGTTCGCGCAGGGTTTCGCGCATGGTGGTGTCGTTTGTGAAATAGGTTACGCGGTTGAGGCGGTTGTTGATGGCGGTGATATCGGTGAGCGGGGCGGAGAGGTGCCGCCCGAGCATGCGCGCGCCTGCGCCTGTTACGGTGCGGTCAAGGCATGCGAGCAGGCTGCCTTTGCGTTGCCCGCTTAGGGTGCGGGTGAGTTCGAGGTTTGCGCGGGTGGCGGCGTCGATCTCCATATTCGCGCCGCTGGTGATTTGTTTTGGGGTTTCTAAATACGGCATATGCCCGATTTGGGTGCGCTCGATATAATCGATGAGCGCGCCGGAGGCGGCGATTTCGGCGCGGGTGAATTGGCCGAAAGCTTCGAGCGTATCAACGTTGAATTGCTTTTCAAGGCGGCGTTTGGCGTTGTCGGCGTTAAAGAGGCTAGCGGGTTGGAAGGTGGCGTTGGGCAGATCGCTAAAGCCGCTCAGGCGATCGGGGAGGAGGGTTTCTTTGGCATCAATGCGGGAGAGGGCGGCGTTGATATCGTTTTGACGGGCGTTTTGGACGCTGAATGATCCGGTGGAGAGGTCGACCCATGCGATGCCATATTCGCCGCCAATTTCGGAGACGGCGGAGAGGTAGTTGTTCTCGCGCGGGGAGAGGAGGGTGTCTTCGGTTAATGTGCCTTGGGTCACGAGGCGTACGACGTCGCGATTGACGAGGGATTTTGATGCGGGGCGGCCCTCACGCTTGGCGCGTTCTTTTGCCTCGGCGGGGGTTTCGGTTTGCTCGCAAATGGCGACTTTGAAACCGTTGCGGATGAGCTTTTCGAGGTAGGGTTCATAGGAATGGAACGGGACGCCGCACATCGGGATGTCTGTGCCATCCGATTTACCACGTTTGGTCAGAGTGATATCGAGCGTTTCGGCGGCGGTGAGGGCGTCGTCAAAGAACAGCTCGTAAAAATCACCCATGCGGTAGAAGAGCAGCGCGTCGGGGTAGCGATCCTTGATCGAGAGATATTGCGCCATCATGGGGGTGTGGCCCGCGGCGATGTATTGATCTTGCGGTCGTTCGGTTTGTTTGTGCGCAGGTTGTGCCATGCTTAATTTTTAACCACGAAGCGCACGAAGGTCACTAAGTTTTTAGAACATATATACATGTTCGTCATTGCATGGCTCGTCCATGCAATCCATTTTGCGGCGTTCTTTTTGGTTGCTGGATTACACGGACGAGCCGTGTAATGATGACTTGTCGGTGTTGAGAAGTGGGTGGTTAGGCTGTCCCCGTCGATCCAAATCCACCTTCGCCGCGTGTCGTTTCCTCTAGGGTATCTACGGTTTCCCAGCCTACGGTTTCGTAGCGTTCGACGACCATTTGGGCGATGCGTTTTCCGCGTTCTACGGTAAAGGATTCTTGGCCGTGATTGATGAGGATGACTTTGATTTCGCCGCGGTAATCGGCGTCGATTGTGCCGGGGGCGTTGAGGACGGTTACGCCGTGATTGATGGCGAGGCCGGAGCGGGGGCGGATTTGGGCCTCAAATCCGGCGGGGAGGGCGATGGACAGGCCGGTAGGGATGAGGGCGCGTTCGCCGGGGCCGATTTCCAAGGCTTCTTCGAGGGCAGCGCAAAGATCCATGCCCGCCGATTGCTCGGTCGCGTAGGTGGGGAGTTGTAGGCCCACGGCGTGTTCGAGGGGGAGGAGTTTTACTTTGACTTCGGGCATGCTTGGATTCCTTTGACGTATTCTACGAGTTTTTTGGCAGTGGCGGTTTTGCTCATGCGTTGCCAATTTTGTGTTTCGGATTGGGTGATAAGATAGACGTGATTCTCGTCCGTGCCAAATACATTGTTGGAAACATCATTGGCGAGGATGGCATCGCAATTTTTGCGGGTGAGTTTTGCGCGGGCGTTATCGAGCAGGTTTTGCGTTTCGGCGGCAAAGCCGATGACAAGGCGCGGGCGGTGTTCGTGATTGGCGATAGTGTGCAGGATATCGGGGTTTTCTTTGAGCGTTATGGTTGGTGGTGTGTCGCCGGATTTTTTGATTTTTTGGTCGGTGTAGATGGGCGCCCAATCGGCGACGGCGGCGGTGCAGATGGCGATATTGGCGGGAAGTGCGGCGAGGGTGGCATCTAGCATTTGTGCGGCGGTTTCGATGCGGATGGTTGTTATGCCTTGCGGGTCGGGGAGGGTGGTTGGGCCGGAGATGAGTGTGGTTTTGTAACCTGCATCGCGTAAAGCCTCGGCGATTGCGTAGCCTTGTTTTCCTGATGATCTGTTGCCAATAAATCTTACAGGATCAATAGGTTCAAATGTAGGTCCTGCCGTTACGAGTGCCGCTTTCATGATATAAGCTTTTCGATTGCGGTGAGGATTTCTGCGGGTTCGGACATGCGCCCTATGCCGGTTTCGTTGCAGGCCATTGCGCCTTCTTCGGGACCGGTTTGGTGGATGCCGCGGGTGCGCAGGGTTTCGATGTTGGCTTGGGTGGCGGGATTATTCCACATGGCGTGGTTCATCGCGGGGGCGATGAGGATTGGTGTGTCGAGGTTGGCCAGAATTGTTGTGGTGGCTAGATCGGGGGCAAGGCCGTGCGCCATTTGGGCGATGATGTTTGCGCTGGCCGGCGCTATTACGATGATGTCGGCCTCGCGGGAGAGCCGGATGTGGCCCATTTTGGTTTCGTCTTTGAGGCTCCAAAGGTCGGTATAGGCTTCTTCTTCGCATAGGGCGGAGACGGAGAGGGGGGTGACGAATTGTTCGCCGCCCGCCGTGAGGATGCATCTTACCGATGCGCCAGATTTTTTGAGGAGGCGGATAAGTTCGAGCGATTTATAGGCCGCGATGCCGCCGCTGATGATGAGGAGGATGGATTTGTTTTTTAGGCTCATAATGACCTTTATAAACAAAAAGCCCCGCTTCGCAAAGCAGGGCTTTTAAATGATTTTATGTTTTTAAGGCTTAGTGAACCAAGCTTTTAACAGCGTCTGTTGCTTCTTGAGCAGCGTCTTGAGCGGCTTCGCCAGCGGCTGGCTCTGTTGCTTGTACTGCTTCGGCGGCATCTTCAGTTGCAGCTTCAGCAGCTTCGGTCGCTTCTTGCGTGGCATCTTCGATGGCTTGCTCGGCTGTTTCTGTCGCAGCGTCAGTGGCTTCGGCGGCGGCATCTTCGGCAGAAGCAGTTTCAGGCGTTGTTAGGCCTTCGATTGTTTCTTGAACGTCTGATGCAGCGTCTGTTGCTGTTTCAATTGCGCCGGATACGGCTTCGTTAGCATCAAGGCCAGCCTCGGCAGCCATTTCAGCAGCGGCATCGGCCGTATTTGATACTGTTTCAGCAGCGTCGCCAGCGGCTTCGGTGATGGCGGAAACGATACCGCCTTCATGTGCGGCTTCTTCACCGGCGGCTGGTTCGATACCGGCAACGGTGTTGGATGAGTTTGTGTTGTTGTAGATTGCGAAAATTGCGACAAGGCCGACGGCCAAGACAACGCCTGAATACATGATAGATTTGCTGAAATTGCTCATAGTGAGTTTCCCCTTAAATTACGTTAACTAAGTTACTTGATTGCGGTAGGATGCGCCGCGAAGTGGTTGTTTGTCAACATAAAAACGGTAAGGGGTTGATATTACTCGGTATTACCATATGGGAAATGCATTGGGTTTGCATTTTGTGATTAAAATTACCCTTTAAGCCCTTGATGTATTGCGACTATTCCGGCGCTAAGATTCGTGTGGCGGGCGCGGGAGAAGCCTGCGGCCTCTATGCGTTCGCATAATTCGTGTTGTTTCGGGAATTTGCGGATGGATTCGATGAGGTATTGGTAGCTGTCCTCATCCTTTGCGATGATTTTGCCCATTTGGGGGATGATGTGGTGGGAGTATAGGTCGTAGGCCTTTGCGAGCGGGGCGGGGCGGACGTGGCTAAACTCGAGGCAGAAGAAGCGCCCGCCGGGTTTTAGGACGCGGTGGGCTTCGGCTAGTGCGTCGTCGATGCGAGTAACATTGCGTAGGCCGAAGGCGATGGTGTAGATGTCGAAGCTGTTATCCTCGAACGGGAGGTCGGCGGCGTTTCCGGTGATCCATTCGAAATCATTGATCCAGCCCTTATCGATGGCGCGGTCGCGTCCTTCGGCGAGCATGGCGGGGGTTAGGTCGCAGATGGTGATTTCGGCATCGGGTGCGCGGCGTTTCATGCGAAAGGCAATGTCGCCCGTGCCGCCGGCGACGTCGAGGATGTGGTCGGTTGGTTGGGGGCGGATCATGCGGACGAAGCGGACTTTCCAAACACGGTGCAAGCCGCCGGACATGACGTCGTTCATAATGTCGTAATTGGAGGCGACGGAATCGAATACACCGTGGACGAGGTTCGTTTTTTCGTCGGGGGTTACGGTGCGTGTGCCGAATTGGGTGGATTCTTTGTTTTTTGTCATTTCCATTTCCGCGTGTGCGTTGTTATTCGTCGCTTGCGTATTTTAAATACGCGGCACTCCTCATGCCTAGCACACACGAAAAGCGAAACGACAAAACGTTATGGGAGTTTATAACCACGGAGGGCGCGGAGGTCACGGAGAAAATTTATACTTTAAGTGCCTGTTAACATAGTTCCTGTAATATTGTGTTTTAAATGCTTGTATATATGAGGGGATGATGACTGATTTTGTAGTTGTGGATATGACGTGGGCTAATTTATTAGGCGTGTCGCAGGTGAATTTGTTTGCTGTTGACCCAGAGGTTGAGATTGATTTGCCCCGTGTTGGGGGGCTTCCTGATGGTGGTTCTTTGTATCAGGCTGAGTTTGGGCAATTAGACGGGATTTATAAAGCTTTTTTAAATGACGGCTCTGGTGGTTATGGGCTTGGTATTATGTATCCCGATACACCGGAGGAACGTTTGGCTGTTGATAATGTATTGTCTGATTTTGGTGGTGTTAAACTTGCTGGAGGCGAGTTAGCGCAGGTCGTTGATGGTTTAGGTCATGTGATGCTTGATTCTTCTCAATTCTTTGATGTGCCTGTTTCTGACATTGCTTCATTGGCAGGTAGTGTTGTTACAATTTCTAATGATGCCCCTCCCCCTCAGCCTGTGGTTTCTCCGATTGGTTTTGATATGCCGTAAATAAAACTCTTCGTTCCTTCGTCTCTTCGCGTTAAAACATATTCATGAAATTATTCAAGGCTATGGCGACGGTGGGGGGATTGACGGGGGTGTCTCGTGTTTTCGGGTTTGTTCGGGATGTGCTGACCGCGGCTGTGCTGGGGGCTGGGCCTATTGCGGATGCGTTTTTTGTGGCGCTTAAGTTGCCGAATTTCTTTCGGCGGGTGACGGCGGAGGGGGCGTTTAGTGTGGCGTTTGTGCCGCTTTATTCCGAGACGCTGGAGAAAGAGGGGCGCGGGGCGGCGGATTCTTTCGCCGGTAATGCGTTTATGGTGATGTTTAGTGTGCTGTCCGTGCTCACGTTTTTGGCGATCTTGGGGATGCCGTATGTGATTGCGGCGATTGCGCCGGGGTTTGCGGGGGATGCGGTCCGCTTTGATGCGGCGGTGGAGTTTAGCCGTATTACGTTTCCTTATTTATTGTTGATGTCGCTTACGGCGTTGTTGGGCGGTGTTTTGAATGCGCTTGGTCGGTTTGCGCCATTTGCGTTTGCGCCGGTTTTATTCAATGTGTGTTTGATTGCGGCGTTGTTTTTGGCGGGGCGGTTTGAGAATGCTGGGCTGGCGCTTTCTTACGGGATATTGGCGGCGGGGTGTTTACAGCTTGTCTGGTTAGTGTTTTGTGCGCGGCGGGCGGGGGTGCGGTTATGTCCGCGTGTGCCGAAGATTGATGTGAGGGTGCGGCGTGTTTTTGCGTTGATGGGGCCGGGGGTGATTGGCGCGGGGGTTATGCATATTAACCTGTTTGCGGATATGATTATTGCGTCTTTCCTTGATGGTGGGTCGATTTCTTATCTTTATTATGCGGATCGGCTTAATCAATTGCCGCTTGGGGTTGTCGGGATTGCGGTGGGGACGGCGTTGTTGCCGATGTTGTCATCCGCGATTGCGCGGGGTGATGCGGATGAGGCGCGGGGGCTGTTTAATCGGGCGTTGGAGATATGTTTGCTGTTGGCGCTGCCTGCTGCTGCGGCGCTTATGGTGATGCCGGAGACGTTGATCCATGTGTTGTTTGAGCGCGGGAGGTTTACGGCGGCGGATACGGACGTAACGGCGATGGTTTTGCAATGTTATGCGGTTGGTTTGCCGGCTTATATTGCAATTAAGGTGTTTTCAACGGCGCATTGGGCGCGGCAGGATACGGTGACGCCGGTGAAGATTTCGGTTGTTGCGACGGTGCTTAATATTGTGCTTTCGCTTGTGTTGATCCGCTTTATCGGTGTCGCGGGGATTGCGTTGGCGACGGGTTTGACGGGGTGGTTGCAGTTCGGGGCGCATATTTATGTGCTTCAATACAAAGAGGGCGGTTTGCCTGTTGTGCGGTTTGATGAGCGGTTTTTGCGGGCGGCGGTGAAGATTGTGGGAGCAAGTGTGGCTATGGCGGCGGTTGTGTTTGGGCTGGATGGCTTTTTAGAGCAGGGAATTGTTCAGCTTGCGGTTATTGTTGCTGCTGGGATGGCTGTTTATGGGGCTTTGATTTTAGGGATGGGTGTTGTGGATAGACAGCGGCTTAAAAACATTTTAAAACCACAGAAATCATAGAGTTAAATAGAAAGCACAGAGATTTATGAATTGGCTCTGTGCTTTCTGTGGTTTAAAGGATCAAATATGAAACGAATATTATCATGTATGCAGCCGACGAATAATCTTCATTTGGGGAATTATTTGGGGGCGTTGAAGAATTGGGTGAAGCTTCAAGATGATCCGTCTTCGCCTTCGGCTTCGACGAGACAAGAGCCGATTGAGTGTTTGTACGGTGTTGTTGATCTTCACGCGATTACGGTGCAGCAAGAGCCGGAGGCGCTTCGTAAGGCGACGCGGGAGATTGCGGCGGCGTATATTGCGGGGGGTATTGATCCGGCGCGGTCATCGATATTTGTGCAATCGGCGGTTCCCGCGCATTCGGAGCTGATGTGGTTGCTTAGCACGATGACGCAGATGGGCAAGCTCGAGCGGATGACGCAGTTTAAGGATAAGGCGGGGAAGAATGCGGAGCGGGCGGGGCTTGGCTTGTTTGCTTATCCGGTTTTGATGGCGGCGGATATTTTGGTGTATCATGCGAGCCACGTGCCTGTTGGCGATGATCAAAAGCAGCATTTGGAATTGGCGCGGGAGATTGCCTCGACCTTTAACACCCGTTATGGCGTGGAGTATTTTACACCGCCCGAGCCGTATATTACGGGCGCGGGGACGCGGGTTATGTCCTTGCAGGATGGTTCAAAGAAGATGAGCAAGTCCGATGCGTCGGAGAAGAGCCGCATTAATTTGACCGATGATGCGGATATGATTGCGAAGAAGATTAAGAAGGCGCAGACCGATCAAGATCCTATGCCGGAGAGTGTTGCGGGGCTTGCGGGGCGTGTTGGGGCGAGCAATTTGGTGAATGTTTATGCCGGTTTGGCGGATATTACGCCGGAGGCGGTTGTGGCGCGGCATGCCGGAGAGCAGTGGGGCGCGTTTAAACCTGTACTGGCGGAATTGGCGGTGGAGCGTTTGGCGCCGATTACGGCGCGGATGAATGAATTGCTGGGCGATCCGGCGCAGATTGATGCGGTGATTAAGGCGGGGAATGAGCGCGCGAATGAGATTGCGGGCAAGACTGTGCAAGAGGTGCGGGATATTATGGGGTTTGTGGCGTTTTAACCGTTAGTATGCCCTTGCATTCTTATGTGTTTTTCGTGCATTGTTGAGCATAATATTAACTACATAAGTGCTTTTGCATGCAACTTTACCTTCCTATTGCCGAGATGACGATTTCCGCGGATTTGATTTTTGCGGTGTCGGCGTTTGTCGGGTTTTTGTCGGGGGTTTTTGGGATTGGTGGTGGCTTTTTGACTACGCCGTTTCTTATCTTTTCCGGTATTCCGCCGGCGGTGGCGGTGGGGACGCAGGCTTCGCAGCTTGTTGCGAGTAGTGTGTCCGGCGCGATTGGGCATTGGCAGCGCGGGAATGTGGATATTAAGATGGGGCTGGTGATGCTGGGCGGTGGTTTGCTTGGTTCTTTTGTCGGGA
Source organism: Alphaproteobacteria bacterium (assembly GCA_050633165.1). GTDB lineage: Bacteria > Pseudomonadota > Alphaproteobacteria > Micavibrionales > Micavibrionaceae > TMED27. The sequence goes on from JBOEFZ010000057.1 coordinate 12,524, forward strand.
TTTTTATCTTTAAATTGCTGCAATATCTTGGGCAGATTGATTTTGCGGTTTCCTTGATTTATGTGATTTTGCTCGGCTCTATTGGTTCGATGATGTTGTTTGAGAGTGTTTTTTCACGGTTTTTTAAGAAGAAAACGGTGCGGCGGGAATTTAATACGATGAAGACATCGGCGGTGTTGGCGATGTTGCCGTATAAGATGCGGTTTCCGCGATCCAAGCTTTATATTAGTGCGCTTGTGCCCGGTGGGATTGGATTTGTTGGCGGAATTTTAGCGTCTGTGCTCGGGATTGGTGGTGGGTTCTTGTTGGTTCCTGCGATGATCTATTTGCTCGGGATGCCGACATTGTTGGTGGCGGGGACGTCGTTGTTCCAGATTATATTTACTACGGCGGCGGCGACGATTATGCATGCGGTGTTTAATCATACGGTGGATGCGGTGTTGGCGGTCGTGTTGATTGTTGGTGGGGTTTTCGGGGCGCAGGTTGGGTTGAGTGCTGCGCGTTTTGTGCGCCAAGATCATGCGCGGCTTATTCTGGCGATATTGGTGTTATTGGTATGTTTTCAGTTATGTTTTTCCTTGTTTATGGAGCCGGGTGAGCTGTTCTCGACGGTGGTGTGGTCGGTATGATGCGCCTCTTTTTGTTGGTTTTGTTGTTTCCGTGTTTTGCGTTTGCGCAAGATCATGCGTTGACCGTGGATTTGGCCGAGGATTATGTTGATATCACGACGGGGTTTAATGGTGCGCATTTGGTTTTGTTTGGGGTGAAAAATGCGGGCGGTGACGTGGCGATTGTGATTCGTGGGCCGGAAAAGGATATGACGGTGCGCAAGAAAAGCCGTGTTGTGGGGGCGTGGATGAATCGTTCTTCGTTGCGGTTTAAGGATGTTCCGGTGTTTTACGACTATGCGTTGAGTGTTCCGGATGAGGATATGTTGAGCGCGGATGTACGTGAGGATGCGGAGATTGGCGTTAAGGTGCTTGATTTTGATGTCGCAGAGGGCGATGTTTCCTCTGTGCAAAAGCAGGGCTTTTTAAAGGCGTTAATCCGGAATAAGACATTAGAGAAACGTTTCCCGGAAAAGGCGCGTGAGATTACGTTTTTGAGCGATAGTTTTTTTCGATCCGAATTTTATATGCCTGCGAATTTGCCAACGGGGCAATATGTGATTGAAACTTTTCTACTTAAAGGCGAAAGGGTTGTTGACAAACGTGTGACAAACTTGAAAGTTGCACAGGTTGGATTTGCCGCAAATGTCCATAAATTTGCGAAAAAGCAGGCGTTTCTGTATGCTATAGTAATGGTTGTATTTGCGGTGTTTGCAGGGTGGGTATCGAATGTGGTACGCCGCAGGCGATAATATTAATAATAAAAAAAACGGCGTTAATGTCCGTAAAAGTAAAATTGTGTGAGGATGATAGCCTGTCGATGAGTAAGGCAAAAGATAAAGTGGAAGCACGCCACCAGGTGAAGTCTGGGACTTATCTGGTTGTTGCTGATGGGTCGGAAGAATTTGATTTAGCGTTGAAATATGCTGGGCAGATGGCGGTGGCGAACCATTGTCATGTCGGGATTTTGTATGTGATTGAAAATAGCGAGTTTCAACAATGGGGCAATGTCGAGGCACGTATGCGTAGGGAGCAATATGCGGAGGCCGAGGAACGTTTGAATTATGCCTCATTTCAATTGTCCGAGAGTGGTTACGGCACACCTTCTTTTTATGTTGAAGAGGGCGGGCGGATGGCGGCGTTATCACGCGTGATCGAGAATGACCCGAATATCCGTATTTTGGTTTTGGGGGCAAGCACGCATAGCGGCGGTGCAGGGCCGCTTGTCTCTCATTTTACGGGTAAGGGACTGCCGAGTTTACGTGTGCCGATTATGATCGTGCCTGAGCACCTTGAAGTATAAAGGCTTGCTTTTTGTCTATTGTAGGCCTATCTCAAAAGTATGTTTATTCAAACGCAAGAAACGCCGAATCCCGCGACGGTTAAGTTTATTCCTGGTCAGACGATCCTCGAGAGTGGTTTGAAGGATTATAAATCCGTGAGTGAGGCCAGCGGGTCGCCGCTTGCGCAGCGGTTGTTTGCTATCCAAGGGGTAAGGGGCGTATTTTTGGGGCCGGATTTTGTGTCGGTGTCAAAGGCGGATGATACAGATTGGATCATGCTTAAATCCCTTATCATGGCGGCGATGATGGAGCATCTTTCAACCGGACAGCCGATTGTGGTTGAGGTTGATAGTGGCGATGATGGGGCGGATGATTGCGAGATTGTTGTGCAGATTAAGGAGCTGATCGAGACGCGGGTGCGTCCGATGGTGATGATGGATGGTGGGGATATTGTTTTTGACAGCTTTGATGACGGGATTGTTTATCTAAGCATGCGCGGCGCGTGTGCGGGCTGCCCTAGTTCTACCATGACGTTGAAATCGGGGATTGAGAGTATGCTTAAGCATTTCGTGCCCGAGGTTGTAGAAGTTCGTCCGGTTGAAGCCTAGCGGTGCAAAAGCATTCCTAGCCAGCGCCAGCTTTTTCCTTCTTTTTGTGTGCAGTTAATGCGGGTGCGATTTGCTGTTATGGGTTCTTGCGGGCGTATTTCGACGCGGTTTCCGATGATTTCTAAGGTTGGTTTTTCTTGTCCGCTGATGAAGCATGATAGGTTTTGCGGTGGCTTGGGGAGGGTGAAGCCGATGGCGGGTGCTGTCGCACGCTCTAATTTCCAGTTTTGCGGTTCTGTGTCGGTGGCGGGGAGGGCTGTGGCATTTATGATGTTGCGGAATCGTGTGATGTCGCCGAAATTTTCGGTCATGATGAAGCGTGGGATTTGTAGGGTGTCGGTGTGTTCGTATGCTGCGCCGGAGTGGAGGCCGAAGGCGGCGGTGAGGTTTTGTTCTTTTAAGATGGATTTTAAAGTGTTGGAAATTTCACCGAACGGGTAGGCGAAATATTGGCTTTCTTTGCCGGTTTTCTCTTTAAAGGCGCTGCGGGCTTTGTTGATTTGGCGGCGTTGTTCGGCGGCGGGGAGGGCGGTAATGCGGGTGTATTGATGGCTCATGATGCCTAAGGTTATGAGCTTGCTTTTGTTTAGCTTTTTTAAGGTTTTCCAGTCTGCATTTTCGGTTGGGGTGAAAATGGTGAAGGGGAGGTCGTTTTTGATTAGGATGGGCGCGGCGGTGTTTAAGGCGGAGGGGAATGCGCCGTCGAATGTGATGGCGAGTGTTTTTTGCGGCAGGGGCGTTTGGTTTTTTAGTGCCGCGATGATAGTGGGGAGCGGTAGGACGTTATAGCCGCCGCGCCTGATTTCGTTAATATGTTCGATGAATTGGTTGAGGCGTAGATTGCCCTCGTGATGTGTGTTTTCACTGACGCGTTGATAGGCGAGGATGACGGCGCTGCTTTGGTCGCTGCTTGCTTCATTTGCGTGGGCGGGGAGGGTTAATAGCACTATGGTGAAGAATATTTTCCACATATGGTTTTAAAATACTGTGCTTTGAGATAAAAGAAAGACGATTATGACGGATTTTCGAAAAATATTGATCCTTGATTGCGCGATGAATGGATGTGTGACGGCGGTTTATGCGGATGGTGTTTGTCATACGGAGCGTTTTGAGACGAGCCGTGGGCAGGCGGAGAAGTTGATTCCGATGGTGCAGGATGCCTTGCGTGCGGCGGGGTGCGGGTTTGATGATCTGGATGCGGTGATTGTGACGCTTGGGCCGGGGGCGTTTACGGGGATACGGATCGGGATTTCGGCGGCGAAGACGTTGGCGATGGTTTTGGGTGTGCCCTTGTTTGGGATTTCTGTGTTGCAGGCTTTGGCGCTTGATTATAATTCTGTGTGCAATGTTATTTTGGAAACGAAGCGTAGCGATTTTTATTTTCAGGGTTTTAGTGAGGGCGCTAATCCATTGGGCGTGGCGTGCTGTGTGATGTTGGATGATGTTGCGCCGGAAGGGATCTTTATTGGTGATGCGGCGCAGCGATTGGCGAGGGATGTTAATGTGCAGGTGCAAGCGGGGTATGAGGCGATTCAGCCGGATGTGATTGCGGCGGCGTTTTTGGATGAGGCGCGGCGGGCGGCGTTCTTTACGCAAGATATTGCGCCGATCTATCTGCGTGCGCCGGATGTAAGTGCGCCGAAGAATAAGCCGCGACAGGTCGCACAATAATAACTTGCGCTGTTCTTGGCTTTTCTTGTATTTATTGCTGTGAAAAATCATTTTATTGGAGAAAATAAATGGGTGAAGAAATTACACGGGAAGATTTATTGGCGTATACGAGCGAGATTGTCGCCTCTTATGTCGGGAATAACGCCATTGCGGCGCAGGAAATTCCGGCCTTGATTGATCAGGTTTATAAGGGGTTGTCGAATGTTGGCGGGAATGCTTCGCTGCTTGCGGATCGTCCGAAGCCGGCGGTAGCGATTAAAAAATCTATCACGCCGGATCACATTATTTGCCTTGAGGACGGGAAGAAGCTCAAGATGTTGAAGCGGCATTTGAATACGGCGTATGGTATGTCGCCGGATGAATATCGCGAGCGTTGGGGCTTGCCCGCCGATTATCCCATGGTCGCGCCGAATTACGCGAAGCGGCGGAGTGCGCTGGCGAAGGATATCGGACTTGGTAAAAGATAGGGCTTTGCGGTATAATGAAATTATGAGTGATGATGTAGAGCAAAAAGAATGGCCAAATACGGTGCGCAACCGCGATGAGCTTGATTCCGCGTTAGAGGCGGGGTTGGCGAGTGGCGTGTCTGAATTGTCTTGGGAAGAAATAATCGATGAGGCAAAGCGTGAGTTGGAAGCTGAAATACGTGAAACTATCCAATGAGGCCAAGCAGGATTTGCGGGGGATTTATCGGTATACTGTTTTGCGTTATGGGTTTGATCAGGCTGATAAATACGAAGATGGTTTGAAATCATCTGTTCGAACAATTTCTAACTTCATGTCTATTGGTCGTCGTTATACCACGCGTAAGGGGAAGGAATTCCTGCGTTATAACTCTGGGCGGCATGTTGTGTTTTATGTGGTTGAGGATGATTATGCCTTGATTGTGCGGATATTGCATTGTTCGGCGGAGTTTGATGCTTATTTAGGCGATTAGGATAGCTCTACGCCGCGATCTCTGGCGGCTTTTAGGGCTTCGTCGAAGATTTTTTGCATGCGGCCATCCATGAGGACATCGAGTGCGGCGGCGGTTGTGCCGTTTGGGGATGTTACGTTTTCGCGTAATGTGGCGGCGGGCGTGCTGGCTTCGCTGTCGGCTAAAGCGGCCGCGCCGATGACGGTTTGACGGGCCAGAGCCATAGATTGATCGGTGGATAGGCCGAGCTTTTCTCCCGCGCTTGCCATGGCTTCGATGAGGTGGAAGATGTAGGCAGGGCCAGAGCCGGAGACGGCGGTGACGGCATTCATGAGGGTTTCTTCGGTGAACCATTCAACCTTGCCCGAGCATTCGAGCAGGGCGGTGATGAGGGATTTTTGTGCTTCATTGACATGCGCGTTTGAGACTGCGCCGCTCATCCCTTTGCCGATGGCGGCGGGGGTGTTGGGCATGATGCGGGTGATGGGTTGTGCCGCGCTGAAATAATTTTCGAAATTTGCGATGGATTGTCCGGCGGCGACGGAGGCGATTTGGCATTGGGCGGTGATCAATGGTTTTAGCGCCGCGCAGATATCCGCCATGACTTGAGGTTTTACGGCGAGGATGATGAGGTTGCTTTTGGTGATGTCATCTGCGATATCCTCGGCGCGGGGCGCGTATAATGTGTTGTCGTATTGGTCGAGGAAGTCAGGCTTTCCGTAGGGTTCGATGACGATATAACGCGCATCGATGGCTGAATTAAGCCAACCGCGCAGCATTGCGCCGCCCATGCGTCCACAGCCGATAAGGGTTATGGTTTGTGTCATGGTTATGACATTCCCTTCGTTTCCATGAGGGCGAGGGAGAGGTTCTCGTCATTCGCGGCTTGTGGAGTTTTGAGGAGGTGGAAGGCGGGGTAGCAGCGCTCGCATTGTGACGTTGCGATGTCGAGGATTTCGCCGAATTGGTGCATATTTGTTGCCTGTGTATTGCCGCCGAGGAGGGTGGTGTAGCGGAAGGCCGGAATGTGCGTGTTGTCGGGGATTTCGAAATGCCCCATCCAGAGTTTCTGGTTGACTTGTTTAAGCGTCTCGGCGGCGTTTTCAAGGTTGCTGCCGTGGACGGTGAAATCGTATTGCATGCAAAATTGCATTGCGTTCATAGGTTCTTCCCAGATGATGGAAATGCGGTAGACGCAGTATTGGCCGCGCACCTCGATGGCGATGGTGTTGTTGAAGCACTCGAAGCTCCAATTCTGCCGCTCCATGATCTCCGCAACGGTGTCTAGCGGGTTTGTGTCGGCCTCTTCCCATAGGGTTTCGAGGATATTGGTGTCGCGCTCTGTGCTCATACGGGTTCACTTTGGTTGTGTTGGGTATGAGGGTATTAGTGTATGGATTGTGGGGGTTGTACAAGGAATTGAGTCATTATTTTATCCCGACCCTGTGGATGGAATCGTGGGGGGAAGGGCAAGCCTTTCTTGCCTCGGTTGATGAAAAGTTTTAAGAGAGAGCATGTTCGAATTCCCAAATATTGATCCGGTTGCCCTATCGCTTGGGCCGTTGCAAATTCGTTGGTATGCGCTTTCGTATTTGGCGGGGTTTGTTTTGGGATGGCGGTATTGCCTTTCCTTGGTGCGGGGGCAGGGCGCGCGGCCCAATGCGGATGATATTGATGATTTTTTGACATGGGCGATTGTGGGTGTGATCCTTGGTGGGCGGATTGGCTATGTGCTGTTTTATAGTTTCGATTATTTTTTGCATGATCCGTTATCGGCGTTGAAGATTTGGCAAGGCGGGATGTCGTTTCATGGCGGGACGTTGGGGGTTTTGGTGGCGATGTTCGGGTTTGCGTGGCGGCGGAAGATTGATGTTTTGCGGCTGGCGGATGTTGTGTGTGCAGCCGCGCCGATCGGGTTGTTTTTCGGGAGGTTGGCGAATTTTATTAATGGTGAGCTGTTTGGGCGTGTTACGGAGAGCGCGGTTGGTATTGTGTTTCCGCGTGGTGGGGAGTTGCCGCGTCACCCGAGCCAGCTTTATGAGGCGGCGCTTGAGGGGCTCGTGCTGTTTGTGGTTTTGGCGGTGTTGATCCGGAATGATTGGGTGCGGGCGCGCTCAGGGATTGTTGCGGGCGCGTTTTTGGTTGGGTATGGCGTGTTTCGCGCGTTTGTCGAGCTGTTTCGAGAGCCGGATGCGCATATCGGGCTGTATTTCGATGTGATATCGCAGGGGCAGATTTTGTGTGTGCCGATGATTTTGGGCGGGGTGGCGGTTATTGTTTGGCGGGGCTTTTTTACCGTGGATGCGCGCAGATGAACGCGAATTTAAAGCTTCTTATTCAAGATGAAATTAAACGTGATGGGCCGATGCGGCTTGATCGGTTTATGGGGCTTTGTAATGCGCATTATTATGCATCGCGTGATCCGTTGGGGCGCGCGGGGGATTTTGTGACTGCGCCGGAGGTTAGCCAGATGTTTGGCGAGGTGATTGGCGCTTGGGCGGCGCAGGCGTGGATGGATATGGGGTCGCCGTCTGCGTTTGTTTTGCTTGAGCTTGGGCCGGGGCGCGGGACGTTGATGGCGGATATGTTGCGGGCGGTGTCCGGTGTGGCGGGCTTTGCGGCGGCGGCGCGGGTGCATTTGGTGGAGACTAGCCCCGTGTTGCGCGCGGCGCAGGGGGCAGTGCTTAAGGGCTATGACCCGCAATGGCATGATGATTTGGGCGGTGTGCCGGATGATTTGCCGATTATTGTTGTGGCGAATGAGTTTTTTGATGCGCTGCCTGTGCGGCAAGAGGTGGAGCGGGATGGTGTTTGGCAGGAGCGTTTGATTGCGGTGGATTTGACGTGGAATATTACGCCATTGAGTACGGAGAAGGTACGGGAGGTTTCGCCGGCGCGGGAGGTGGTGATGGCGCAGCTTGCGCAGCGGATGGCGAGGGGTGCGGCGGCGGGGTTGGTGATTGATTACGGGCATGCGTGGAGCGGCTTTGGGGATACTTTTCAGGCGGTGAAGGCGCATGAATATGTTGACCCGCTTATGCATATTGGTGAGGCGGATTTGACTTCGCATGTGGATTTTGAGGTTTTGGCGCGGGTGGCTGCGGATGCGGGCGTGCATGTTGAGCCGTTGATGGAGCAAGGTGCGTTTTTAAAGGCGATGGGGGTTGAAGCGCGGGCGGCGTATTTGAAAGGGAAGGGCGCGGCGAATGTCGAGGCGGATTTGGCGCGTTTGATCGCGCCGGAGCAGATGGGAAAATTGTTTAAGGTTATGGTGATGCGATATGGGCAGTAAGATCTTTCAGGCTGGAAGTTTGGTTTCAGACGGTGTTTTTCATGGGTTTTTCTCGCGTAAGGGCGGGGTGAGCACGGGGATTTATGCTGGTCTTAATTGCGGGGCGGGGTCGGATGATGATCCGGCGGCGGTTTTGGCGAATAAGGATATTGTGCGTGATGCGGCGGGGGCGGAGGCTTTGGTAACGCTGCATCAGGTGCATAGTGCGGAATGCGTTGTGATTGATGCGCCGTTTGCGGGTGAGCCGCCGGAGGCTGATGCAATGGTGAGCGATCAGGCGGGAATCGCGCTTGGGGTGTTAACGGCGGATTGTGCGCCGGTGTTGTTTATGGGCGAGAAGGCGAACGGTGCGCCCGTTATCGGTGCGGCGCATGCGGGATGGGGCGGGGCGTTTAAGGGCGTGCTTGGCGCGAGTGTCGAGGCGATGATTGGGCGTGGGGCGGTGCTTTCGTCTATTCGTGCGGCGATCGGGCCATGTATTGCGCAGGCCTCGTATGAAGTAACGTATGATTTTGCCGAGCGGTTTATTGAGCAGGATGAGGGGCATGAGAAGTTCTTTAAGGCGGCTTCGCGGGAGGGGCATTTGATGTTTGATCTGGCGGGGTATTGCGCTTTGCGCCTATCGCAGGCAGGAGTGAGGCAGGTTGAGATTTTGGATCGGGATACATATGCCGATGAGGAGAATTTCTTTAGCTATCGCCGGAAAACCCACCGTGATGAGGCGGATTACGGGCGGCAGATTTCGGTGGTTTGTATCAAACCTCACTAAATGTCATTCCGGAGGCTTCGCGAAAGCTGCGCCGCAGGGATGACGATATTTTTTAGTATATTATGCGTTGATTTTTGTATGCGCTTTTCCTTATAGTGCAGACATTATCTGCGTAGCATGAACAGGGACAAAAGCATGAAATTAATCGCCGGAAATTCGAACCAACCGTTGGCGCAGGCCATTTCATCCTATCTTGATATTCCCTTGACCCAAGCCAATATGAAGCGGTTTGCGGATAATGAAATTTTCGTTGAAATCATGGAAAATGTGCGCGGGGAGGATTGTTTCTTTATTCAATCCACATCTTATCCCGCGAATGACCATTTGATGGAATTGTTGATTGCGATTGACGCGCTGCGCCGTGGGTCGGCACGCCGGATTACCGCCGTTGTGCCGTATTTTGGCTATGCTCGGCAGGATCGTAAAACGGGCAGCCGGACGCCGATTAGTGCGAAATTGGTGGCGAACTTGATTACGGCGGCGGGCGCGGATCGTGTTTTGACGATGGAGCTTCATGCCGGGCAGATACAGGGGTTCTTTGATATTCCGGTTGATAATTTGGTTGCGGCGCCCGTATTTGTGCCGCATATCCAAAATAAATTTGATGGCGAAGAGATTTGCATTGTATCCCCCGATGTTGGCGGTGTTGTGCGTGCGCGGCAATTGGCGAAACGTTTGGGTGCGGATTTGGCGATTATTGATAAGCGCCGTGAGAAGGCGGGCGTGTCCGAGGTTATGAATGTGATTGGCGAGGTCGCGGGCAAGATTTGTATCATGGTTGATGATATTGTTGATTCCGGCGGTACGCTTTGTAATGCGGCGGTGGCGCTTAAGAATAATGGTGCGAAGGAAGTGCATTCCTATGTTGTGCATGGTGTTTTATCCGGTGCGGCGGTGGAGAAAATTACGGCATCACCAATGGAAAAATTGGTGATTACCGATAGCATTATTGCGACGGATGAGGTCGCGGCGTCGGATAGTGTTGAGCAGCTTTCTGTGGCGAGTTTGATCGGCGAGGCCGCGCGCCGTATTTCCGAAGAGCGTTCGATTTCGGCGTTGTTTAAATAGTTATGTTCGATCTTTTTGCTATTTTTTCTGTACGGTATAATCTTTTTATTGCTTGGATGTTTATACTCGGCGGAATTGCGGGTGCTGTTTATTTCTTTTTGTTGTCAGATGGCTTCTTAACTGTTGCTAGTTTGATCGCGTTTATTTTCGGGATTTTTAGAAGGTGGAGTGTTTCAGGGCAGAAACCACCATTCTTTCCGTAGATTTGCTATCATTTGTGTCGTGTGTGTCTAAAAATTCCTTGCACTCCGTGCATAAATCCTATTATATCCGCACATCACCCGTAATGGGAAAACCCGCGCTTTAATCCCCCTGGAGTTTAGCGCATATTGTAAAGGAAAATGCTATGTCAAAGAATTATGCTTTGAATGCGGAATCTAGAGATCGTGCAGGTAAGGGGATCGCACGCAGTCTTCGCCGCGAAGGAAAGACCCCCGCCGTTATTTACGGTGATAAGAAGGAGCCGATTAAGATTACGCTCGGTTCCAATGATATTAATGTTCAATACCGTAAAGGTCAGATGTTTATAACGCTTTGTGATCTTGATGTCGCAGGTGATAAGCATCTTGTGCTTGCGCGTGATATTCAGCTTCACCCAGTTACGGATGTTGTTGAGCATGTGGATTTCTTGCGCGTTACGGCGAAGACGAAGATTGCGGTTGAAGTGCCAGTTCACTTTATCAACGAAGAGCAATCGCCGGGTATGCAGGAAAAAGGCGTGTTGAATGTTGTGCGTCACACGGTTGAGTTGCTGTGTTCTGCAACAAAAATTCCCGATAATGTTGAAGTTGATTTGACGGGTAAGAATCATGGCGATTCTATTAACGTTTCTGATGCTGCGTTGCCTGAAGGAACGTCGCCGATTATTGATGATCGTGATTTTACGATTGCGACATTGCTTGCGCCGCGTAAGGTTGAGGATGTTGAATCTGATGCTGCGGAAGGCGAAGAAGCCGTTGAGGGCGAGGCTGCCGAAGGTGATGCACCTGCTGAGGAAGCGTCTGAATAAGATCTTTATTTTAAATTCTGAAGGGGACACAATGCATCATTGTGTCCCTTTTGTTATGGATGGGTATGTTTTCAATTTTTAAGAAAAAGAAAAGTGATATGTGGCTGTTTGTTGGGCTTGGTAATCCGGGTGGGAAATATGCGAAGAACCGGCATAATGTCGGGTTTATGGCGGTTGATGCGTTGGCCGGTGAGTATGGTTTCGGGGGTTGGCGGTCGAAGTTTCAATCGGAGATGTCCGAGGGGCGGATTGGGGATAAGAAAATTGTTCTTCTTAAACCTCAAGCTTACATGAATGAATCTGGTCAAGCTATTCAAAAGGCTGCGAAATTTTATAAGATCGATCCGTCGCGTATTGTGATTTTTCATGATGAGCTGGATTTGAATGCGGGTAAGATGCGGGTTAAGGTCGGCGGCGGCGTTGCGGGGCATAATGGGTTGAAATCGGCGCGGGCGTGTTTGGGGACCGCGGATTTTGTGCGCGTTCGGATGGGCATCGGGCATCCGGGGGATCGGGCGGCGGTTTCGGGGTATGTGCTATCGGATTTTGCAAAGGCGGAAGTGCCGATTTTTGAGCGCTTGATTGATGCGTGTGCGCGGCATATAACCATGTTGCTTGATGATAATGCGGATGATTTTATGACGCGAGTGGTGGAGAGTGTGTCAGTGAAATAGTGGGTTAGTTGGTTAGTGTTTTTCACTCACCTACTAAATTACTCAAACACTAGGATGCTAATATGAGTTTTAATTGTGGAATTGTTGGATTGCCGAATGTTGGGAAATCCACGTTGTTTAATGCGTTGACGGCGACCCAAGCGGCGCAGGCGGCGAATTTTCCGTTTTGTACGATTGAGCCGAATACGGGCAAGGTTGCGGTGCCGGATGTGCGGCTTGACGCGATTGCGAAGATTGGTGGATCGGCGAAGATTGTGCCGGCGCAGCTTGAGTTTGTGGATATTGCCGGCCTTGTTAAGGGCGCGAGCAAGGGTGAGGGGCTTGGGAATCAATTCCTCTCTAATATTCGTGAAACGGATGCGATCCTTCATGTTCTGCGGTGTTTTGAGGATGATGATATTACGCATGTCGATGGATCGGTTGATCCGATCCGCGATGCGGAGACGATTGAGATGGAGTTGATTTTGGCGGATATGTCTTCTGTCGAGAATCAGATTACAAGCCTTGGTAAAAAGGCGCGCGGGAATGATGCGGATGCAAAGGCGCAGCTTGCGATGGCGGAGGCGGTGAAGACGTTGTTGGATGAGGGTAAGCCGGCGCGCTTGCTTGAGGTTGCAGATGATCCGGATGAGAAGCGGTTGTTTAAGATGCTTCAGTTGTTGTCGTCTAAACCTGTTTTGTATGTTTGTAACGTGTCCGAGGATGATGCGGCGGACGGGAATGATTTAACGGCGAAAGTTGCGGCGATGGCGGAAGGCCAAGGCGCGCAGAGCGTTGTTATATCCGCGGCGGTCGAGGCGGAGATCGCGCAGATGGATAGCGAGGAAGATAAGGCTGAGTTTTTGGCTGATATGGGCTTGGATGATTCTGGATTGAACAAGATTATTAAGGCCGGATTTTCGCTTTTGGGGCTGCAGACCTATTTCACCGTGGGGCCGCAAGAAGCGCGGGCATGGACGATACGCGTTGGTGCAAAAGCGCCGGAGGCCGCGGGTGTTATTCATTCGGATTTCGAGAAGGGCTTTATCAAGGCCGAGACGATTGCGTATGAGGATTTTGTGGCGCTGAACGGTGAAGCGGGCGCGAAAGAGGCGGGCAAGATGCGGCAAGAGGGGAAAGAGTATATTGTTGCCGACGGGGATGTGATTTTGTTTAGGTTTAATACGTGATTTTTTAACCATCACCCTTCGCCAAGGCTTCGGGCGACAGGCAGAGATCACAGAGGTTTTTCTCTTTGTTGTTATGCAGAATACCCGAGGGGCATAAATTTCTGTGAGGGCTATTACCCAGTCGTTTGTTCTTCATTGCGTCGCTGATGCTTCTCGCAATGATGATAATGATATCCCGTTACTTGCGGCAGGGGCGTTATTCCCCGTGTGTCAATGCTGTATACGCCTCAATCAACTTTGCCGTTATCTCACCCGGTGTGAAGGTCATGTTGTCGATTTTGCCGACGGGGGTGATTTCGGCGGCGGAGCCGGTTAGGAAGATTTCGGTGAAGGTGGAGAGTTCTTCGGGTGGGATGCGGCGTTCATGGACAGTGATGCCTGCGTCTTTTGCTAGGGCGATTACGGTTTGTCTGGTGATGCCGTTTAGGAAGCGGTCGGCGATGGGGGTGTGGATTTCGCCGTCTCTTATTAAGAAGATGTTTGCGCCTGTCGACTCGGCGACGTAGCCTTCGTGATCTAGCATTAATGCGTCGGTGTAGCCGGCTTCTTTTACCTCGTTTTTGACGATGCAGCTTAGGTTATAAAGGCTGGCGGTTTTGGAGGCGGTTGGGGCGCAGTTGGGGTTGGGTTTGCGCCACTGCGTGCTTTTGAGGGAGATTCCGGTTTTGCGGATTTCGGGGTCGAAATAGCTGCCCCAATCCCATGCGGCGATGGCCATGTGGGTCTCTGTCCCGTCAACATCGATGCCCATTTGTTCGGCGCCGCGCCATGCGGCGGCGCGGATATAGGCGTTGTCTAGGCCGTTGGCTTTTAGGACTTCGTATTTTATGTCGTCGATTTCTTGCGCCGTGTAGGTCATCGGCATGCGGATGATTTTGGCGGAGTTTAAGAGGCGCTCGGAATGCTCACGGCATTTGAAGATTTTGCCGTTATAGGCGCGCTCGCCCTCGAAAACCTGCGTGCCGTAGTGGAGGGCGTGGGTGAGGTAGTGGAGTTTAGCCTCGCGCCATGGGAGCATTTGCCCGTCCATCCAGATATAGCCGTCACGATCATCAAACGGGATAAGTGCCATTGTTTGTTCCTAAAAATCATCTAATGTTGTAAAACAAGCAGATAGATTAGGTTAACCCGTTAAGGATTGTAAATATATTCATGACTAAGGCCGCAAAAAAGCAAGAAAATTACCCCAAAAGCTATACGGATAGGCCGCATGTTTTGGTGGTTGATGATGATGCGCGGATTTGTGAGCTGGTTTCGCGGTATTTGATTGAGCATGGATTTGTGGTGATGACGGCGGGGACGGCGGGTGAGGCGGAGCGGATGCTGGCGGCGTTTGAGTTTGATGTCGTGGTGATGGATGTGATGATGCCGGGGGAGAGCGGTGTTGATTTTACCGTGCGGATGCGGGGCGCGGGTGAGGGGGTTCCGGTTTTGTTGTTGACGGCGATGGGGGAAATTGAGAACCGGATTGAGGGGTTGGAGGCCGGAGCGGATGATTATTTGGTTAAGCCGTTTGAGCCGCGGGAGTTGGTATTGCGTTTGAATGCGATATTGAAGCGGGTGCGGGCGGATGCGGCGGTGCGGGGCTTTGATATCGGTGATTGGCGGTATGAGCCGGAGGATGGGCTTTTGCTGCGTGGAGATGAGAGCGTTAAGCTGACGGTGATGGATGTGAATTTGCTCAATGCGTTGGCGGGGGCGAAGGGTGAGGTGATGAGCCGTGAGGAATTGGCGAAGGTTTGTGGCGTTGATGCGGGGGAGAGGACGATTGATGTGCAGGTGACGCGCCTCAGGAAGAAGATTGAGGTGGATACGAAGGCACCGAGATATTTGCAGACTGTGCGCGGGAAGGGATATGTGTTGAGGGTGTGATGATGAATTTTAAACATTTGATGCCTACGGGTTTGTTGGGGCGGTCTTTGTTGATCCTTGTGTTGCCGGTGTTGTTGATACAATTGGTAACGATTGCGGTGTTTGTGGATCGGCATTGGGAGAAGGTGACGGGGCGGCTTAGCCACGCGGTGGCGGGGGAGGTCGCGGTGTTGGCGGCGGCGATTGAAGATGGGCGCGATGTTGGTGCGCTGTTGACGGATTATGCGCGGCATTTGAGTTTACGAGTGGATTATGCGCGTGGGGCGAGGCTTGATGCGGCGGAAGTGGCGGACTTGCATGCGCCGTTTGAGGGGCTGTTTATTCGTACGTTGAAGATGAAATTAGCGGACGGGCTGGGGCGGCCTTTTGCGCTGTCGGTGGATTTTGAGGTTAAGCGTGTGAGCATTGATGTGCAGCTTTCGGAGGGGGTGTTGCAGGTTAGTTTGCCGGAGCGGCGTTTGTTTTCGTCTTCGGGGTATGTGTTTTTATTGTGGGTGTTTGGAAGTTCGATTTTCTTGCTCGCGATTTCGGTGATTTTTATGCGCAATCAGGTGCGCCCTATTCGTAAATTAGCGGCGGCGGCGAAGCGGTTCGGGCAGGGGCGGGATGTGCCGGAATTTAAGGCCAGTGGCGCGCGGGAGGTGCGGGAGGCTTCGCGTGCGTTTGTGGATATGCATCGGCGGATTAAGCGGCAGATGGAGCAGCGGACGATGATGCTTGCGGGAGTGTCGCATGATTTGCGGACGCCATTGACGCGGATGAAGTTGCAGCTGTCTATGATGGAGGGGGCGGATGCCGAGGGTATGCGCGGTGATGTGGATGCGATGGTGGCGATGGTTGATGGGTATCTAGATTTTGTGCGCGGCGAGGGGGATGAGCAGGTGCGGGTTACGGATGTCTCGGCCTTATTTGCGGATGTGATTGGGCGCGCGGGGGCGGGCGTGGTTGCGACGGATATTCAGGCGGGGATGATGTTGAGTGTTCGTCCGCTTAGCCTTGCGCGCTGTGTTGGGAATTTGATTGATAACGGGTTGAAATATGGTGGTTCGGTTTGGGTTTCGGCGCATGTGAATGATGATAAGAAGTTGGTTGTTTTTATCGAAGATGATGGGCCTGGTTTGACGGATGGGCAGTATGAGGATGTGTTTAAGCCGTTTTATCGCGCGGATGAATCGCGGAATGTTGCGAGTGGTGGTGTTGGGCTTGGCCTTTCGATTGCGCAGGATGTGGTGCATGCGCATGGTGGGCGAATTTGGATGGAGGCCAGTGAAGCGCATGACGGGCTTAAGGTCTGTATTAGGATTCCGTTTTAACGCCAATTTAAATACGTACCGTATTCTTTCTTTAAAATCTTAGGGGTATTTTAACTCTCTTGCGGCATGTTGAGGGGTGAAATATACGTGTTTTATGTGTGTTTTTCAGGTAAATGTTTAATTTTATTAAGGGTTTAGCAGGGCTTTTATCGTGTTTGAAGGATCAAAAATCGATATTGCAGCGTTTGAGGCAAATGATATGTCCAAGGATAAGGGACGTGTTTTATCACGGCTTTTGGCGGCGGGGTTGTTGGTGTTCGGGTTATGCTTTTCCTTTGGAGCCTATATCGGGGTTTCATCGTTTGTGAATGCGATGTTGAATTCCAATTATCGTGAGCTTTCGCAGGAAACGTCGGATGTTGTGGCGGAGAAGATTGGTGAGATTGAGTTTTCTCTTCGTACGGTCTCGACCTTGATTGCGTTGAGCGAGCAGGACGATAAAAGCGGGATTGCGCAAAAGTTGCAAAATGTGGGGCAATCGTTGTCGCATTTCGAAGATGTGCTTTGGCTGCATAGTGCGAATGAGCAGGGTGGGGGTGCGTGGGTGTTGTCGCCGCTCTATCAGGCGCCAGTGAAGGGCGCGTATAACGCCGCGTATAAGGATTTGATTCAGCAAGATGGCGTGGTGCGGGCCATTGCGGAGGTGGTGAGCGGGGTGCAGGATTTGCGCGTTGTGACGCGTTTGTATGACAGGAGTGGACAAGTTTTACGGGCGAGTGGTGGGGAGCAGTTATTTGGTATTGTGAAGGTTGTGCGGTCTGTGCAAGAGGCGCATGGCGGGCAGCATGATGCGGCGGTTATTTTTGCGATTACGCATTTCGGGCATGTTTTCGAGCAAGCGGCGGTTGGCCTGGATCGTTTGATTTCGCGGGTGAGTGTGCGGGATATTCGTAATAGTGAGGATTTGTATGTTTTTCAACGCGCTAATTTTAATTTTAGCGGTGAGTATGATGAGTTTCAGATTTTCTCTGTGCCGTTTGGTGGGCAGACTTTTGATGTTATTACGCGTTTCTTTAAGCAGGATGATTTGCGGTTTGTGAGTTTATTGCCGCTGTTTATTTTGTTTTGTGGTGTTTTTGTGACCTTGGTCGGGGCGATTTTGTTGCGGAATGGGCAGACGAAATCGGCGAAATTTGCGACGATGAATGCGCAGCTTTCCCAGCAGAATAAAGCGCTGGAGGATGCGATGGCGCGGCGGGATACGCTGAATGCGGTGATTGAGCAGGCGGAGAAAGAGAACCGCGCGATCATTGATGCGGTTAGCGATATTATTTTCGAGATTGATGCGGGCGGTAAGATTGTCTTTTTGAATAAACGTTGGAAACGGGTGAGCGGGTTTGAGGTTGAGCAAACGATTGGGCAGGATTTGAGCGCGTTGCTTCATCCGCAGGATCAAGAAGCGGTGGAAGAAGCGTTGGCGGAGATGCGTGGAAACGGGCAGGGATTCCGGCGTTTTTGTCAGATGCGGTGTTCGAATGGATCGTTTCGCGCGGTTGAGCTATCGGTTTCGGTGATGCATGAGGATGATAACCGTCAGGGGCGGATTGTCGGGACGATTATGGATGTTGAGGAGCGGCGGCGTGCCGAGCGTGCCTTGGCGCAGGCGGAGAAGAAATATCGCTCGATTGTTGAAAATGCGGCGGGCGGGATATTCCAGCTTACGCCCGAGGGTGTTTATTTGAGCGTTAACCCCGCGATGGCGGAGGTTTTGGGGTATGAGAGCCCGGAGCAGATTTTGCGTGAGGTGAAGAATGCGCATGATACGGTTTATGTGGATGGTAAAGCGCGGAGCGGGTTTATGCGGCATCTGGATCAAATGCGCGTTGTGCGAAACCATGAGGTGCAGGTTCAAAAGCGCGATGGCAGTGTGATTTGGGTGAATGAGAATATGCGCTGTGTTCGGGATGAGGCGGGGAATACGCTTTATTACGAGGGGAGTTTGGAGGATATTTCCGAGCGTAAGGAAGCGACGATTATGCTCAATGAAGCGAAGATGCATTCGGATATGGCGAATAGGGCGAAGTCGGAGTTTTTGGCGAATATGAGCCATGAGCTGCGGACGCCTTTAAACTCGATTATCGGGTTTTCGGAGCTGATTAAGGATGAGGTTTTTGGATCGATCGAGCAGCGGGCTTATTGGGAATATGCGCGGGATATTCATGAGAGCGGGCAGGGGCTTTTGACGATTATTAACGAGATTTTGGATATTTCGAAGATTGAAGCGGGTGAGCGGCAGTTGAATGAGAGTGTTGTTGATGTTGCCAAGGTTGCGGGGGCGTGTCTGGAGTTGCTCGGCTCCAAAATTACGGATGGTGAGGTTATTGTTACCAATGCGCTGGAGAATGTGCCGAATGTTGTGGCGGAGGAATTGGCGGTGAAGCAGGTCTTTATGAATTTGCTTTCTAATGCGGTGAAGTTTACGCCCAAGGGTGGTCGCGTCACGTTGTCGGCGGAGGTGGATCGTGAAGGGCGGTTGAATGTGTCCTTTACCGATACGGGTGTTGGATTGGATCAGGACGAGATTAAGAAGGCGTTGTCACCATTTGGACAGGTGAATAGTGAGTTGAACCGCAGCGGATCGGGGACGGGGCTTGGGCTGACGCTTGTGGATGCGTTGTTGAAATTGCATGGCGGGGCGCTTGATTTATTCTCGCAAAAGGGAATCGGGACGACGGCGACGGCGGTATTTCCGGCGGATCGGTTGATTGCGAAGAAGGAAGTGGCGGCTCAGGGTGTTGATTATGCTGCTGATTATTCCATGAATGAGGGTGCGGAGTAGATGATGCGCTGGGCATCTTCGGGCAGGGTGGCTATGCCTTCGCGCTTTATTTCCATTATTTTACGTGCCGTATCGTATTGAAATCCTTGGCGGGCGAGGATGGCTAGGGATTTTTCAAAATCGTATTTTTCTTTATTGTTGAACAGGCCGAGGCGTTTTTTGCGGGCGAAGGTGAGGGCGGAGAGGAATTCGGCTTCAAACGGGTCTTCGAAATTATCTTCATCGTAGGTTTTTAGGGCGGATTCGATTTTATCGGATGGGACGGATTTTGCCATGAGGCGGGCGAAGATGGCCTTGCGGGATTTTCCGGCGCGGCGGAGGGAGTTTATCATGCCATTGATATAGCCTTGATCATCGAGTATGTGGTCGGTGATGAAGGATTCTATGAGGGTGTCAAGCATGGCGGTGCATTCGTCGAAATCCTGATCGGTGTGATGGTTGCAGGATCTTTTGATTTTGCGGAGCATTACGGTGCGGAAATGGCCGCTGCTTGCCGGAAAGCGTTGGAGGTAGAAGAGGCCGGAATTGCGTAGGTAGCTTGGGGTTATTTTGCGTGGGGTTTTCTTTTTTGGCTTGCTATCGCTGCGCTGTGGCTTAGTTTGGAAAGTCATAGTTATATAAGAAATCTTAAGGGTGACGATGTCAAAAGAATTAGAGGTTAAGGCGATACGCGGTGTGAGTTGGATTGGGTTGCAGACCCTTATTGAACGTGAGATCGGGCGGTTTGTGAAGGTGTATACGCAGACATTGGTCGCGCCGGTGGTAACGACGTTGTTGTTTTATACGGTGTTTGCCTTGGCATTTGGCGGTTTAACGCGGGAGATTGCGGGGGTGTCGTATATGGAGTTTTTGGCGCCTGGTTTGGTGATTATGAGTATGGTGCAAAATGCGTTTGCCAATACGTCTTCATCAATGGTGATTTCTAAAGTTCAGGGGAATATTGTTGATATTTTGATGCCGCCGCTTTTGGATTTGGAGTTGTTGGTTGGGTTTGCGGTTGGTTCATTGGTGCGGGGGATTTGTATTGGTGTTGTCAGTATCGCGGCGATGAGCATCGTTACGCCGCTTGCGATTTCGCATGTGGGGATGATTTTGGTGTTTGGTGTTTTGGGGACGTTGATGATGGGTGTGCTTGGCCTTGCGGCGGGGATATGGTCGGAGAAGTTTGATCATATTGCGGCGGTGACGAATTTTGTTGTGATGCCGCTTACGTTTCTTTCGGGGACGTTTTATTCGGTGAAGCAATTGCCCGAAGTTTGGCAGCAGGTGGCGCATTTTAATCCCTTCTTTTATATGATTGACGGGTTCCGCTATGGCTTTATCGGGCAGGCGGATAGTGATGTTGGTATCGGGATTGCGGTTTTGGTGGTGATTAATGCGGGGTTGATTGGGCTTGTGCTGTGGATGTTGAGAACAGGATACAAAATCAAGAGTTAGAGGCTGCTCGTTAATTTTGATAAATGGACTGCAAATAACGAATTTCTGCGCTTCCGGTGCTCACGTACCAAATGTACGTTTGATAGAGAGTGGGGCGCCGGTTCTTGAAAATTGTCATTTTCGCCGCATTTCTCTGCATTAACGAGCAGCCTCTGGCGATGCGAAAGGATTGAAAGTTTTATGGATGATAATGAAATTGATTTGGGTGGTTTAGCGCCGATTAATGATAATGCGGATGATGATGTGGTGCAGAGCTTTCGGGTTGAGAGTTCGGCGTTGCGGGGGCGTGTGGTGCGGCTTGGCTCGGTTGTTGATGATGTGTTGGCGGCGCATGATTATCCGCCAGCGGTGGGGCAGTTGGTGGGAGAGGTAATGGCGCTGTGTGCTTTGCTGTCATCGATGTTGAAATATGACGGGGTATTTACGTTGCAGGCCAAGGGGGATGGCGCGGTTAAGCTGTTGGTGGCGGATATGAATGGTGCGGGCGATTTACGGGGCTGCGCGACGTTTGATGCGGCGGCGGTTGAGGCGTTGGATGATGGTGCGAAGCTGGCGGATATTTTGGGGCAGGGATATGTGACCTTTACCGTGCAGCCGGATGATACGGATGTGGGGGAGCCGTATCAGGGGATTGTGGCGTTAGAGGGGGAGAGCCTTGTGGATTGCGCGCTGCATTATTTTGCGCAATCAGAGCAGATCGAGACGGCGGTGAAAATTGCCGTGGGGCGAGAGGGCGCATTGGGGGACGGGAAGTGGCGCGCGGGTGGTGTGATGCTGCAGATGATGCCAGAAGAGGGCGGCACGGATGGTGGTGTTAAGGTCGTCAAGGATGGTGATGATGTGCGCGAGGATTGGCGGCGGGCGAGGATTTTGATGGAGAGCGTGAGCGATGATGAATTGCTTGATGCGGGTTTGCATTCGCATATTTTGTTGCATCGGCTTTATCATGATGAGGGTGTGCGGGTGTTTGAGCCGCAGGGGGTGCATAAGAATTGCCGGTGTTCGGAGGATAAGGTGTTGCGTGTTATTGCGACTTTATCGCCGGAAGATTTGGAGTATGTAACCAAGGACGGGAAAATTGTGATGAAGTGCGAGTTTTGTTCGCATGAATATGCGGTTGATCCTGCGACGCTTTAGTTTTCCAGGCCTGTATTTGCCGATAGTGTGGGTGATGGATTGCCGCGTCGGTACAAAGCAAATCGAAGATTTGTTTGTTTTTAAAAGGCGAACAAATGCTTTGCATTTGCTTCGCGCTCTTCGCAATGACGTAATATTAATTCTTTAACCCCGCCAGAAGCTGGGGGAGAGCATTACTAGGACGGTGAAGATTTCCAAGCGGCCGATGAGCATGCCGGCGGAGAGGATCCATTTTGCGCTGTCGGGGAGGGGGGCGAAGGTTCCGGCGGGGCCGATGATGTTGCCTAAGCCCGGGCCAACGTTCGATATGGCGGTCACCGCGCCGGACATGGCGGTGAGAAAGTCTAGGCCGACGAAGGATAGTGCGATGGCGAGGATGACAAAGGACAGGGCGTAGAGGAAGAGGAAGCTCATGACCGAAAGGGGGACGTCGGGGGCGAGGGGCTTTCCGTTATAGCTGGCGATAAATACGCCGTTGGGGTGGATGAGTTTTTGCACCTGCACCTTTGCGACGGCATAGAAGACTTGGAAGCGGAAAATTTTGATGCCGCAGGATGTTGATCCCGCGCAGCCGCCGACGACCATCAGGAAAAACAAAAATGTCACCGGAAAACCGCCCCAGAGGTTGTAATCGGCGTTGGCGAAGCCTGTTCCGGTCATGAGAGAGACGGAGTTAAACAGGGATTCAATTATGGAGCCGCCGATGGTCATATTCATATTAATGACGAGGTATATTGTGAGTGCAATTGTTGAGATGGTGATGATGGAGAGAAACCATTTGACTTGGGGGTCTTTGATGAGGTGCCGGAGGCTACCGTTGACGGCTTTGAGATAGAGTACGAAGGGCATGCCGCCGATGATCATGAAGAGGATGGCAACGATTTCGGTGTATTCGTCATGGAAATGGGCGAAGGAGCTGTCGTAGGTTGAGAAGCCGCCTGTGGAAATTGTGGTGAGGGCGTGGGCGATGGCGTCGAAAGAATCGAGGCCGCTCATCATATAGGCGATTATGCAGGCGAGGGTGAGGGTGAGGTATATAAAGCCGATTGAGCTGGAGAGTTGTGCCGTGCGGGGGAGGACTTTTTCATCTTCGCTTAGTTCGGTTTTAAAAATTTGCATTCCCCCGAGTTTTAGAAAGGGGAGGACGGACATGGCCATGATGATGATCCCGATGCCGCCGAGCCATTGTAGGATGGCGCGCCAAAGCAAGATGCCTGGTGGTGCGTTGTCAAGGCCGATTATGACCGTAGAGCCGGTTGTGGTGATGCCGGACATGGCTTCGAAGAAGGAATCCGTTATGTTTAGATCTAGGCTGGAGAATTTGAAGGGAAGGGCGGCGCAGGCGGCAAGGGCGCTCCAGCTTAGGGTGATCATGAGGAATGCTTGGCGGACGCTGATGCGCTCTATCGGACCGGAATTGATGAGGATGAGGGAGCCGCCGAAGAAGGCGGTGATGATGATGCACAGGAAGAAAACCTTCCAATCCTCATTGCCGAAATAAAGATCGGCGAGCATAGGCAGGCTCATGCTAATTGCCATGATGCTGATGAGGATTCCGATGATGAAGAAGATTGGCCTTAAATCCATTTTTAATCACTTGTGTTGTTTGGGTATAAAAAAAGCCGAGGTTTTATCCTCGGCTTTGATGTTAGATAATTTTTTGCGTTTACTCAAAAGAAATGTTCACGCGACGGTTTGCCGGTTCGCGTACATTGTCTGGCGTAGCAACGAGAAGCTCGCTTTCGCCGCTGGCTGTTGTGTTGATGATGCCAGCAGGGACGCCGCGTTCGATGAGTGCATTTTTCACACGATCGGCGCGTTTGCGTGCCAGGCGTTCATTATAAGCCTTTGAACCGGAAGTATCGGTGTGACCGGCTAGGTTCAGGCTGTTTGGTGTGTTTGCTGCGACTTCTTGGGCAACTGCGTCAAGGACGTTAAGTGCGCCAGCCGTTAGTTTTGAGGAATCCCAGTCGAAGAATACGATATACATCGCATTTGCGGCATCCATGGGCGCGTCGGCATCGACGGCGAACGGGTTTGCTTCTTCTGCGATTGGTTCGATTGGTGCCGGTGGTGGTTGAAGGTTTGCTTCAAGCTGCTCAAGCGCTTGGAAGAAGTCGGATTTACAATTTGCCGTGGAGTCGCGCCATTCTTCTTCCTGACCTTCGATCCAGCAGTCAAATTTTGTCTGAGCGATGGCGGCGATTTCCGGCATGGATTCGCGGGCGCCGTAATCATAAGCGATTATGAGGCGTTCGCGGGCGGCGCCGAGTTCTTGTTCGTGCTCTTCGCTAAGGTTCCAGTCAGCGATAGGTTCGGGGAGGACGATGTCACCGGATGCAGCGGCCAAGCCCTTGCGCGCGAAATGTAGCGCATCGGGGTAGTCGAGCATGTCTTGCAATTCAGTGTTCGAGAATGCGCGATATTCTTGCGTCAAAGCCTGTGTGAATTCTGTTCCGACGGCTTGAGCGTCGTTGAGGGCGTCGATTTCGGAAAAATCAGAGAATGCGGAACATGCCGTGACACTTCCCCCTAATGCGATCAATCCTGCTGTCAGTATGAATTTGCGCAGTGTCATCATGATAAAATTGCTCCTGTTGATGTCGTTACTCAGGCTATAAATAGCGTTTCAATAATTATTCGATGAGAGGTTTTTAACGCCATGTACCAGAAATGTAAAGGTTTTTTACGGGGGCGGGGGGCGGGATTTTTGTTTAATTGTTGATAAGTATGATATTTTCATAGTGTTTTGTTGCGTGTGCGAAGATTTTTATGTTGACTTATTGGTGTGTAAATCTTTATACAGCAGCGATCCACATTCAAATTAATCAGAAATTTGCGGTCTTGGCGGCGTGATGCCATGGGTTTTCCGCATAATAACAATAATAATGGAGTAAATAATCTATGGAACAAAAACCTTTTCTTGGTCAAAAAATTGCAATTCTTGTCGCGAATGGATTTTCAGAAAGTGATCTGATTGAAACGCAGAAGAAAATTCAAGCGCTTGGCGGGACGCCACGTGTTGTGAGCATGGATCAAGGCTTGGTTAATAGCTGGAATGGATCTGGTTGGGGGCTTAATTTTGCGGCGGATCAGGCGTTGAATTCGGCGTTGGCGGCGGATTTTGACGGGCTTGTCGTTCCGGGCGGTGTTAAGAGCGCGGAGAAGTTGAAGTTGACGGCGCATACGCGGCGGTTTTTGAACGGGTTTTTGGCGACGGGCAAGGCTGTGTTTGTTCTTAATGATGCGATTGAGTTGCTTAGCTTTACCGAAACGCTTGATGGACGCAAGATTGCAGATGAGGGTGTTGTTGTTGACGGTAATTTGATGACATGTGTGGGGGATGTCGATGCGGCGGTTTTGACGCAGTTCGAGGCGTTTGCGCTTGGTCTTCTTAGTGATGAGCAGGCGGTTGCAGCCTAAGGGTATTTATGCGCGCGGAAATTCAAAGTATTGTTGAAGCAACGCAGGAGAGTTTGGCGTTGCTGAGGAGGCATCTTTGACTGGGATGTTGCGATTTCCCGTCTTGAAGAGCTGAACGCGCTTTCCGAAGATCCAGAATTGTGGGCGGATGCCGATAAGGCGCAGGGGATTATGCGGGAGCGGAATCGTCTTGATGCACAGATCGCCGGTGTTCGCGCGGTTGAAACGGCGGTTGAAGAGAATGTCGAGCTGATCGCGCTTGGGGAAGAAGAGGGCGATGAGGAAATTGTCGCCGAGGCCGAGGCCGCGTTACAGGCCATTCAAAAGCAAGCGGAAAAAGAGCAGATTAAGTCTTTGTTATCCGGTGAAGCGGATGGCAATGATGCGTATCTTCAGGTCAATGCAGGTGCAGGTGGGACTGAGGCGCAGGATTGGGCGCAGATGATTTTGCGGATGTATACGCGGTGGGCGGATGCGCATGGGTATAAGGTTTCATTGCTTGAAGAAAGTGGCGGGGAAGAGGCGGGGATTAAATCGGCAACGATTCGTGTTGATGGGGATCAGGCTTATGGCTGGCTTAAGACCGAGACGGGGGTGCATCGATTGGTGCGGATTTCACCGTTTGATAGTAATGCAAAGCGGCATACTTCGTTTGCGAGTGTTTCTGTGTCCCCCGTGATTGATGATAATATTGATATCGAGGTTGAGGATAAGGATTTGCGGGTTGATACGTATCGGTCATCCGGCGCGGGAGGGCAGCATGTGAATACGACCGATTCCGCCGTTAGAATTACGCATATTCCAACAGGGATTGTCGCGGCGGTGCAAAGCGAGCGGTCGCAGCACCAAAACCGTGCGAATGCGATGTTATTGCTTAAGGCGAAATTGTATGAGGCCGAGATGCGGCAGCGTGAAGAAGCGGCAGCGGCGGAGCATGGAGAGAAGACGGATATTGGATGGGGGCATCAGATTCGTTCTTATGTTTTGCATCCGTATCAGATGATTAAGGATTTGCGGACGGGGGTTGAGACTTCGCAGAGTGATAAGGTGCTGGATGGGGATCTTGATGCTTTTCTTGAGGCGGCGTTGGCGTTGAAGTTGTTGAGTGAGTGAGCGGGCTAGTGGAGGCTTGCCTTGTTGTTTGTTTTCTTTATGCTTTAAGAATCGAAATTTGGAGAATTCTCATGCGTCGCTTTTTGCTGCTTTCTGTATCTGTTAGTTTTGTACCGTTTTTGGTGGTTGGCGATGGTTGGGCGCAGAGTTTAACGATTAGTCCTTATCCGCTTGCGCCTAAGCCTGATGCGGTTCAAGAGGTGGTTGAGGTTCGGGAAAAGGTGGTTGTTAAGCAAGCGCCGAAGATTGTTTTTGCGCCGAAGGTCGAGCCTAAGCCGATTATCATGAGAGCGCCGGAGCC
>JBOEFZ010000058.1:0-9804 GCA_050633165.1 Alphaproteobacteria bacterium
AAAAAATGGAGCGGGCGACCGGGATCGAACCGGCATATTCAGCTTGGAAGGCTGACGTTCTACCATTGAACTACGCCCGCATGATTGCCATTGATAGGCTGGTTAATTTTAAAAATCAAGCCTCATCGTGTGATTTGTTTTCTCATTTGCTTCTTACGAGCAAAACACCTTATGATAGCGCCCGTTATGCTCAAAGATCACTCCCATACCCAAGACGCCATTCATGAACGCCTGCAAGCCGGACCAAAGGCCATGTATCTGCGGGAATGGGTGTATGGCGGGATTGATGGCGTTGTTACGACATTTGCGATTGTGGCGGGGGTTGTGGGCGCGTCTTTATCGCCTCTGATCGTTTTAATCTTGGGCGTTGCGAATTTGCTGGCCGATGGTTTTTCGATGGCGGCGGGGAGCTATAGCGCGACCAAGGCCGATGCGGATAATTACTGGCGGCTTCGTAAACGTGAGGAAAATCACGTTGCCAATTTCTATGATGGCGAGATCGAGGAAACACGGCAAATTTTACGTGGCAAGGGGTTTGAGGGGGAGGCGCTGGAGGATATGGTCGCCGCGATTTCCAAGGATCACGATACATGGATTGAATGGATGATGCAGGAGGAATACGGGCTGACCCGCCCTATAAACTCGCCCTTGCACGCGGCGCTTAATACCTTTGGCGCGTTTGTCCTATGCGGCAGCGCGCCGATACTGCCCTTTATCCTTAAATGGAATGATGCAATCCTTTGGGCCGTTTTATTCTCGGGAATTACATTCTTCGCCATCGGTTCGCTCAAAAGCCTCTGGTCGGTTAAATCATGGTGGCGGGAAGGGATAGAAACTCTCGCAATCGGCATGATCGCGGCGGGCTTGGCCTATGGTGTTGGCTATTGGCTTAAATCATTTGGTCTCTAACACATCTAAAAATTCAAAACCCTTTTTATCCTGAAGATAGGCAATCGCGGCGCAGACATCGTCGCAAATTCCCGGTTGATCGTGGAAGAGCAGGATTTGATGATTAACCTCATTCATTAAACCCTGATCTTCATCAATGCGAGCGATCAAGTCTTCGCGGGTTTTAATTTCGTGTTTGCCGCGATGCTTATCATTGAGCATCCAATCGCGTGATGTGAAGGTGTAAAGGCAATCCGATGCTTTGCGCGGATAGCCGGGGGGCGTGCGTTTAAAGGGTTGGCGAAACGCGTAGCTGTGCAAGTAATCTTGCAGCACTTGCGTCTTTTCATTCTCGTTAATGGTGGTTTTATCACATTGCTCGATTTTAATACCGTCACCGCGATCGATATAAGGGAAGCGGTAAAGCTTTATCTTGCGAGCCTTATCGCAGCGCCGATACGCCGCCTCGATCAAATGATCGCAAAGCTCCAAATCATCCGCCCAATCTTGCGGCTCCATCTCACCGGCGGGGATATGCGCGTAGGAATGGTTGGCGATGAGGATATCGTTCTTAATGGCATATTCGATGGCGCGTGGATTTTGTTCCATCAATGCGCCACGCACAAAAAGGATCGCAGGAATTTCACGCGCTACCAAAAAATCAACCAACTTTTCGGTATCGGGCGATGGGCTGTCATCAATGGTGAGGTAAGCTTTAGGCATGGAGCAACCCTTTCAGCGCGGGGTAAGGATCGGTGAGGTAAATGATGGGCGTAGCATTCAAATCGCGCTTGACCGAGGCCGCAACATTCATGCAAAAGGCGGCTTCGAAAATTTCAAAGGCAAAGAGATCATCGTGCATCAGGCTCTCAATCACCCCACCCGTTAAATATAACCCGCCATAGGCATTACCCGTGACCGTAACGGTTGCGGCGAAAAAGCCGAGGAATTCATGGAAGAGGCGGAGCGCCGTTGCCTCATCATAATGTTTGCGTAAAGTTTGCAGCCCCGGGCCGCTGACGATATTTTCGAAAACGAGCGCCGTGTCATGACGTTCGCGCAAGGTTTTAATCACTCCCGCATGTTCATCATTCAAACCCGCCGCCAAAATATGCCCGCCATGGGTTTTTTGCACATAAGGACCATCCGGCGTTTGGTGGAGATAGCCAAGCCCCAACCCCGTTCCTGCACCGATGAGGCATTTTGAACCGCTCGCGCCCTCGCCTTGCTTTAATATTTTTTGCCCATCATCCCGCAGCAACGACCAAGTTGCGGCCTCGAAATCATTGAGGATAAGATCGACCATGCCGATGGCGGCGGGGTCAATATGCCATGTATTTTGATTAACAAATTTCCAAATGCCGTTATCATCATACCCCGCCGTTGCGATACGAAGCGTGTCGCATTTTATGTTGTGCGCTGTGACATATGCGTTCAGCGCGGATTGCAAATTCGGGTAATCGGCGGCTTTGTATTTCTCGATCTGCGCTGGCGCGCCGCCCGCCGCAATCGCGAAACGTACATATGTGCCGCCAATATCACATAAAACCATCATGTGCCCACCTCTTCCACGATCGGGTTAATAATGAGGATATTTTCTAAAAAGGCATAAAAATTATCGATGGCCTTGAGGCTCGTTGTTTCGTAACTGGTGTGATACATCATGGTTGGAATTTGAATGGTTGCCCCGTTCCATCGCCGTGCGCCATTCCCATGCGTTTCATTTTGAATAAGCCGCCCAAGCTCGGTTGAGCCGAGCTGATCCTCACGCTTCCCAACCGAGAGGAGATATTCATCCTTAATCTGGTATAATTGCCCGAGCGAGGCCGCACGCTCAATAAGTTGCGCCGTAAGGGCAGGATTGAAATACTCGCTCTTATCACGATTGCGGAATATGACGCGGCCCGCATCGATGGGCTCAGGGTCGCTATAAGGGCTAGTGTCCAGCACGAGGAGGGATTGGGTTTCAATCTCGAATAATTTGAGATAGGCGGCAATATGCGTCCAGCTTTTGCCAATCTCTTCCTCACAGGAAAGAAGCGCGCTCCCCTGATAACCATTTTGGAAAAGGGCATAAAGCGTTGCCACGCTCAAAACATTATCAATTTGCCCTTTGAATTTCCCGTCTTCCAAGGTGGCCTCGCGGGCGTAGGAAACGGGCGTGCCAATCTCGATATCATCCAAACCATTCACGCAAAAAACGCTGTTTCCCGTCTCTGCGCTTGGGGTGCATGATTCAATGCAACCTTCGCCGACGACTTCATGTGTATCGGAGTTATAGGCAAAGACATGCTCGCCCTCAAAACGGCTCATAATATCGTGCAGCTCGGCGCGGGAGGAGCGGTTTGGCTCGCCATATTTTATCTCTTTGATATATTGCGCGGCATAGGCGAACTCGTTATTCCCAAGGCTGATGAGGCCGTGACGATCAATATGCGCGCAGGCAATATTGCTGTAGGGCGCGTTACCATGCACCGCCAAAATGCCCTCATAAATCTCCGTCCGTAAACCAAGCTTTTCAAATTCCATTTTCAAAAAATGCATAAAACCACCTTCATGCCCGACG
This sequence comes from Alphaproteobacteria bacterium, assembly GCA_050633165.1. GTDB lineage: Bacteria > Pseudomonadota > Alphaproteobacteria > Micavibrionales > Micavibrionaceae > TMED27. Next base: position 3,455 of record JBOEFZ010000058.1, read on the forward strand.
ATGGAGGGGATGGTGAGATATTCGGTGGTTTTGTCGATAATCGTTTTGATAGCCAGCACTCTTTTCTTTTTTAAGGATAAGAAAAAAGAGCGGCGGTGAAAAGACTTCTATTGCTTTGAGGCAACAATGTTCAGGGTAATGCCAATTGCGAGGCTAACCCATGTCCCGTCATCATCCGCGCCTTTACCGATATCATAATCAAGGCGATCAATGGCAAATGCCGCCTTTGCGTGCGTCGTTTCCCCCTCTTCCAATGTAAAATCGAAAGATAGAGGGCGCATGATGTCGCGGATGGTGAGGGTGGCGTTTGCCTTGTAACTACCATCTTCATTCACGGTGATGGAGGTTGTCTCAAACGTGGCGTGAGGATAGTTTTTCACGTCAAACCAGCTCCCCTGCGGAAGCGTGCCATCATAGAGCTTATCGCCTGTTTTTGCCGACGCGGTATTGAAGGTTGCGGTTATATTGCTACTTTCAAGGTCTTGCGCATCGAAAATGATGCTCGCATCCCATTCTTCGAACGCGCCGTTAAATTCATTGCCCGCATGCTCGCCGGAGAATGTAATGGCGGAATTTTCCTTATCGATTGTATATTCCGCCGCGATTGCAGGGCTTGCGAATAACAAAAAAAATGCCAATAAATATTTCATATTCATCCCTTCCACCACATACGGGTGAGGAGATTTTCATGATCTTTCACCGCATGCTTAACCACGGCGGCGACATGAAGAACGATCATACCGACCAAAGCATAAGCCAAAAGACCATGCGCGGTTTTAGAGAGCTTGTTGATCCCCTCATCCCCCGCGACACCCGGAATATGCGGCCATTCAAACCAACCAAATACGATTGTCGGCAGGCCGTAATTACTGCTCGACACCATCGCCCAACCACTCAGCGGCATAGCGATCATCAGGGCATAAAGGCCCAGATGCCCAAGATGCGCGGCAATGCGATCAATTTTAGGAAAATTTTCCGGCAGATGCGGGATTTGCCCACGAATTTGCGAGATTATGCGCCATAAAATACGCAAACCGAAGGCGATCAATAAAATCACCCCGCCCGATTTATGCCATTGAAACATTTTGAATTTCAGAGCTCTTTCAAGCTCCACAAACTCCAACACAAAACCACTACCCAGCATTATAAAAAGCCCGAGCGCCATAACCCAATGCAGGGTAATGGCAACGGAATTGTAACGTTGTGGTGCGATGCTCATTATTCGGCGGCCTCTGTTTTGTTTGTGTGTTCTACCGTCTCCGCAGGTTTTTCAGTGGCTTTTTCTTCCGGCTTACCCATACCAAACTCCGCTTCAATCTGGATCGTGACCTCATCACCAATGCTCGGCACGTATGTGCCAAAGCCCCAATCTGAACGTTTCATTGTGCCAATGGCGGAAAAGCCAATGGCCGGCTTTTTACTAAAAGGCTGCTCGGCAAACGCCCCGTTAAAGGTAACATCAAAACTAAGCGGCTTTGTCACACCAAGGAATGTGAGATCACCGCTCATTGTTCCGGTTGTTTCGCCTGTTTTTTCGATTTTAGTCGATCTGAATGCGATCTTTGGAAATTCACCCGCATTAAACCATTTCTCGCCGCTAATGAGTTTTGCGTTGAAGTCCTTTTTCTCCGGATAAGGGTAATCCGTTTCAATGCTTGTCGGGTCGATGCTTGCGGTTAATGTCGATTTTTCGGGATGCGCGGGATCAAAATTTAAATCCGCATCAAACTTTGTAAAGCGCCCCGCGTAATTCGAAAGTCCCAAATGCGACACCTTCCAGATAATCGAAGCATGCGTTTCATCAAGCGAATACTTCCCCGCCGGCATTTCCGCATAAGGCGTACTGGCCTGCGCAAAGGCAGAGCCGGAAAAGCCGATTATTGCGGCGGCTGCTATAAGGGTTAAGGATTTCAGCATGACATTCTCCTGTTATTTCGAAATTATACAGTCATAGTATAGGCATCAATGCCCTGTAGAACAACGATAGTGTTTTGAAAAACTGATGCCAAAATTTTATCGGCATATTAGGGTCAAACCTCATTATCCGTCCGTACTTTAAACCCTTGATCACGTAATGTAGTGACAAGGGCGGCGACGTGTTGTTTGTCGCGGGCTTCTACGACGACTTCTAGTTCGGCTTGTTTGAGGCTTACCGATTGCATCATGCGTTGGTGGATGACTTCGACCACGTTTGCGCCGCTCTCGCCGATAATGCGGGAGATGTCGGAGAGTTGCCCCGGCGTGTCGTCAATTTCAAATGTCAGGCGCGTGATACGCCCGTCACGGACAAGCCCGCGCAGGATAAGCGTAGAGAGCAGCCGCGAATCGATATTCCCGCCGCAGATCACAAGACCGACCTTTCTGCCCTTATAGGCATCAAGGTTGTTTTTTATCACCGCAAGACCAGCGCCCGGCGCGCCCTCGACAACCAATTTCTCATTGGAAAGCAAATCAAACACTGCATCCTCAATCTCGGCTTCATTGGCACTATCGATGCGGTCGACATATTGATTGATGAGGGCGAGATTCGCCTCCGATGGCTCGCGCACAGCAATACCTTCAGCAAGGGTAGAGCCGCCGAAATGTGTATCGCCTTGATCGAATTTTGCCTTAACCGCGTCGAATTTTTCGGCTTGCGCGCCGATGACTTCAATCTCCGGCTTAACCCCTTTCGCCGCGACCGCCATGCCCGCGATCAAACCGCCGCCGCCAATGGGCACAACGATGGCGTCCAGATCGGGTTGTTGTTCCAGCATCTCTAGCGCGACTGTCCCTTGCCCGGCCGCGACGATTTCATCGTCGAAGGGGTGGATGAAGGTTAAATTTTCCTTTTCCGCCATGTCGTGAGTGAAGCCAACGCTTTCATCAAAGCTACTACCATGCAGGACAACTTTCGCGCCGAAATCTTCGGTGCGTTGGATTTTGTTGAACGGCGTGCCCTCGGGCATGACGATGGTGGAGGGGATGCCGAGCCGTGTTGCATGATACGCGACCCCTTGCGCATGGTTTCCAGCGCTACAGGCGATTACGCCATTTTTGCGTTGCGCATCGGTGAGGGTGAGGAGTTTATTCAGCGCGCCGCGCGCCTTAAACGCATTTGTATGCTGTAAATTCTCCAGCTTTAAATAAAGATCAATCCCCAAATGCAGGCTCAGCCGCGTCGCCTTCACCGTGGGCGTGCGGATGGTGGAATCTTTAATCGCTTTGTATGCGGATTGTATGTTTTTTAAAGTTAGGGTCACTTTTTCACTCGCTACGCTCGTTATTGCCTCGCGCGACTTCGTCACTCCGGCAGGGGCGCCAAACTATTGGCGGCGTCGCCGTCGCGACGCGTTTAAATCTAACGCAAGATATAACGGATTGGTATAAAAGGCAAAATTATTTATGTGCGTAACTTTGTGTGAAATTAGGAAAGCGTTCGGAATTCTGCTACACTATGGTTAACGAATTGAGGTTTCTTTGATCTTTTTTGATCCTATTGCAAAAACCCTGACAGTCTTCTTCGGTATTATAAATACCGCACGTATCGTTTTACACCTCTTTACTCGTTATTGCCTCGCGCCGCTTTGCGGCTCCGGCGGGGCGGCAAACAATTGCCGGCATCGCAGTCGCGATGCTTGGATCTTTCACATTTTTACACTGCGTTCCCCCAACCCTTCATAGATAAGGAGTCCTATCCTATGGCTAAAAAATCCCGCAAAAATCGTAAAGACAATATCGTCCACCCCGCATTTGAAGGTAAAGAAAACGGCCAAGGGTGGCATCCATTAGATGAGGAGATTAACGGGCGGCGGGATCAAAAATATGTGAAGAATATCAAACCACGATCAGACGGGCAGGCAGATTTGATGCAGGCGATCGATACGCATTCCCTCACCCTTGCCATGGGTCCCGCCGGAACGGGAAAGACCTATATCGCCATTGCAAAGGCGGCGGATGCGTTGGAGCGCGGGCAGATTGAACGCATTATTCTCTCTCGCCCCGCGATGGAGGCCGGAGAATCGCTTGGTTATCTTCCCGGGGATATGGTGGAGAAAATGGCGCCCTACCTACGTCCGCTTTATGATTGCCTCGGCGATCGTATGGGCGGGAAGAAGGTGCGGCAATATATTGAGGATGGCACAATCGAAATTGCGCCCATCGGCTTTATGCGCGGGCGCACGCTCAATAATGCCTTTGTCGTGATTGACGAGGCGCAAAATTGTACTTATGGGCAGCTCAAAATGATCCTCTCCCGCCTTGGCTGGCATTCTACCATGGTGGTTACGGGTGATCCGAAGCAGAGCGATTTGCTGGAGGGGATGAGCGGTTTGGACGATATCTCCCGCCGCCTTGATGCGCTCGATAATGTCGCGGTTTGCCGCCTTAGTAACGGGGATATTGTACGCCATCCTTTGGTTGCCGAGATGTTGGATGTTTTGTAAGAAAACCCCTTGACATTATAGGAATAATTACCTATATTATCTCCCAAGGTACCTGCTGCAAAGGTATCAAAGATCGTCGGTGGTCGGGATCATCCTCCCGCCCGTAAATCCTGCGCCAGTGACTTTGCAGCCCAAACGGATTTTTCGCGAGCATAGGCGCGCCTATATTTTATTCTTTAAAAAGGACAAAAAACACGACAGAAAAAAGAAACGCTACAAAACGCCGGTATCCCGCAATACTGCCTCGAACAACTTCACGAAATGTTGATCGAGATGGCCGATCATTTCTTCTTTCATGATGGTCATGGCCTTGTTGCTTTCCATCGGTTCTTTGTAAACGCGGCGATCGGTGAGGGCGCTAAACACATCCACCACGGCGGACATGCGGGCGAGCTCGTTTAATTCCGCCCCCTTTAATCCATATGGATAGCCCGTTCCATCAATTTTCTCGTGATGTTGCTCGGCGATGATCATGACGCCCTTTGGAATGCCGCCACTGCTTTTTAGGTAATCCACCGTTTCGGGCACGTGGGATTTCATCTGCTCGAATTCTTCCTCCGTTAACCGCCCTGGCTTGTTCAAAATTTCATGCGGGATTTTCATCTTTCCGACATCATGGAGCAAGCCGCCGCTCGACATAATCAGCTGATCATTCTTCGAAAACCCCGCCGCGTGCCCGAGCATGGTGAGCAGCGTCGCCACCCGCATGGAATGCGCGTAGGTATAATCATCATGCATTTTCACGCCGTCGAGGATGTCTTTGAAATCGCCGCTCTCGACAACATCAACGAGGGAAGAGCAATTATCCTTGATATCCTCAAAATCAATCGTCGCGCCAGTAATAAGAACATCGGAAATCGCACTGAAGATCGAGGAGCTGTTTTGCAGAGCGGAGCGTTGCGGCGCGGGCAGGATTTCCCACTCTTTCTCGACATTTGTATTCAAAATCTCCGTGATTTTCGCAATCAAATCGGAGCGCATATAAGGCTTTGCCAAAATTCCCGCAACGCCGGCAGCTTCGGCGTCTTTAATCTTTTCATCTTCCGCATTCTCGGCGATAAACAAAATCGGGATATGCGGCTCTTGTTTGCGGATTTTCTGAACGGCATCGATAGAGTTTTTCGGCTTTATCTCTGGCCCCGCAATAATCAATGCGGGTTGGCGGATATGAAGCGTTTCAAAGGATTCTACGGACGCATTTTGCTGGATAATAATATCGTAATAGGATGTCAGCGCCGCGCCGAGCTCCCGCCAATGCTCACCGTTTGATTCCATGATCGCAATCAGGCGTTTGTTATTGGTTGATTGTTTTTTATCCGGCGCAGCCATGGATTTAAGAGTACACGAAGACATCTTAACTGTCTCTTAATTTGAAAACAGAATTTTGCAGTTAATCAGAAATTTTCTTCACGACAGATGACTTTAACCCCATAGGCCCAAATCCCGGCACTTTTGCATCGATATCATGATCGCCGATCCATTCTTCGCGCGGCAGGACGCGGATGTTTTTGACTTTCGTCCCGACCTTAATGGATTTATTGCCGACTTTTAGATCTTTGGCAATCGTAACGGTGTCGCCGCTTTGTAAGGGGTTACCGACGGCATCACGAATGGTTTCGGTTTCTTCCTCCACCGCGCTCCACTCATGCGCGCATTCGGGACAGATGAGAAGGCTACCGTCTTCGTAGGTGTAGGGGGAGGTGCATTTTGGGCAGGGGGGGAGAGGAGTCATAGGTTGAAGCGTACACGATGCGCAGTTAAGTGTCTCTATTTGGATGGCTTTATTTGCAATTTAGATCACTTTTCATTATCTTCTGGCTTTCACTTGGGGATTCATATGTCTAGTAAAAAATTTGATTTCAAAACAATAGCAATTATAATTTTGTCTCTCATCTGCGGTTCTTTACTAGGTAGCGTACTCATAAA
>JBOEFZ010000059.1:0-9661 GCA_050633165.1 Alphaproteobacteria bacterium
TTTTTGCCCAATCGGCAATCACAAGGTCAATTTCACCAAAACCCGACGCAATAAAGTTCAGCGCATCCCCCGCCGTATGCGACTCAAACACCTGCGTAATTTCAAGCTGACTTAACATAGAACGAATAGTCCCCCGCGACTGATCACCCCCATCAACCAACAAAATCTTCACTGCCGACCAGTCAATCCGCCTCACAAATTCACGCTCCAATAATTACAAAAATACATAGACAAAAAAAACGGCACTATAAATAAGGATATCATTATATACAAAAGTATACAGCCTCAAAAACAAAACCTGACTTTTAGTAGCCTTTTGCCAACACACATTCTATGATAGTAAAAAAAACCAAGGACAGAACAATGACCACACAAACAATTCTTTGCATCGATGACGATCAAACAATCACACAAATCCTTGAAAAAACTCTCAACGACCATGGTTACGAAACAATCACCGCAGATAACGGTGAAGACGGCCTTGCCCTACTGGAAAAATCCGACGTTACTGCCATTATACTCGACATAAAAATGCCTGGCATGAATGGCAACCAAGTCATTGGGCGCATCCGGACCCATAACGACAAAACAATCAAAAACATCCCGATCATGATGCTAACCGGAGAGAATAGCATTCTGGATGTTTCAAAAAGCCTTGAATTAGGTGCCAATGATTACATGGTCAAACCATTCGAACCGCAATTAATCATTTCCCGCCTACAAGTGTTATTAAACTAGGGTCAGAACTGACCTTCTAGAAACACCTTGCTGGCCTCGAATTTCTTCGCCGCAAGTGCAATAAGGTCGGACAACACAGAAACGTCCCCACCATTCACGGCAATCTCTTTGCCCTGCGTCTCAATCCCCGCACATAGTTGCGACAACGCCGCCGCCCCTAAATTACCGCTTGAAGATTTCAACGGATGCGCCGCATCAACGATTTTCTGCGCATCACCGCTGCCCAAGCCTTCTTGTATCGCGGCAATATATTTCGCACCATTAACCGTAAAGGTCTCAACAATGGTCGGGAATTTATCATCCAACAACTCTTTTAACTGCGCAATTGTATCCAAATCAATATCATCATTCATCCCTTCATTATGCCTGATTCACCCCCTAAGATCATATAATTTTCTTGAAAAACTACAAAAAAACGCATACACCGAACGCATGACTGACAAACAAAAACTCTCTCACGTTGAACATGTAAAAATCGCCTCTCGCGGCCTGCGCGGTGATATCGCCAAAACCATCGCGGACGACAGCACGGATAAATTCAACGAAGATGACGAGCAACTCACAAAATTCCACGGCTTTTACCAAGGCTACAACCGCGACACCGCCACCGCACGCAAAAAACAAGGCCTCGATAAAGAATGGGAAATGATGCTCCGCGCCAAACTCCCCGGCGGCCGGATCAGCGCCTATCAATATCTCGCGCTCGACGCCCTATGCGATAAATTCTCCAACGAAACCCTACGCGTAACATCACGCCAAGGCCTCCAATTCCACTGCGTGATGAAGGGCGACATCCACCCCCTCATCAATGAAATCAACCAAGCCATGATCACAACCCTTGGCGGCTGCGGCGATGTTGTCCGCAATGTCATGGCCGTCCCAAGCCCCTTAAAAATCCCCGCTTACACACAAATACAAGAAACAGCAAACGCCATATCCGACGCCACATTGCCAACCACAACCGGCTATCACGAAATGTGGATCGAGGGTAAAAAATACGAGCCCGCCATCCCCGCCGATGAAGCCAAAGCCAACGACGACAATATCCGCGTTGAAAAACAAGACACCATCGACCCGCTCTACGGCACGCAATGGATGCCCCGCAAATTCAAAATCGGCATCGCCGTGCCCGAGGATAACACCGTCGATGCCCTAACCAACGATCTCGGCCTCATCGCGATATATGACGAAAACGGCGTACAAGGCTACAACATGTATATCGGCGGCGGCTTTGGCATGAAGCATAACAACGCCAACACCTACCCCCGTATTGCAACGCCCTTGGGCTACGTCCCCGCCGATGAGATTATCGAGGCCTGCCACGCCGTTATCAAATTCCAACGCGACCACGGCGATCGCGGCGACCGTCAACATGCGCGCCTGAAATACGTCGTCGAAGAAAACGGCATGGAATTTTGCACCGCCGAAATCGAAAAACATTTCGGCAAGCCCTTCGCCCCGATCAAGGATTTCGGCAAGCTCGAAGTCAAAAACCACCTCGGCTGGCAAGACCAAGGGGACGGCAAATTCTATCTCGGCGTACCCGTAACATCCGGACGCATCAAAAACACCGACGAGTTTCAAATCCGCACCGCCTTCCGCAAACTCGCGGAAAAATTCGATAAACCCATGATCATGATGCCCACCGAAGACGTCATCTTCTGCGATATCGAGGAAGGCGAAAAGGCCGAATTCGAAGCCATCCTGCGCGAGCATAACGTAGAACGCGCCGAAGACCACCTCCCCGTTGAGCTTTGGGCGATGAGCTGCGTCGCCCTCCCCACCTGCGGCAAAGCCCTAACCGAAGGCGAACGCGCCCGCGTGCCCATCACCACAATGGTCGCCGATACCCTCAAAAAATACGGATTAGAACAAGAACGCCTCGCCGTTCGCATCACCGGATGCCCCAACGGCTGCTCCCGCCCCTATGTCGGCGACATCGGCATCGTCGGCCGCGCCCCCAACCTCTACGCCATGTATATCGGCGGCGATTTCGAAGGCACCCGCCTCAACCACAAAGTCGCGGACATGGTAAAAGTCGATAAAATCGGCGACTTCCTAGCCCCCTTCTTCGCCGCATTCAAAAGCGAGTCCAACGACAACGAAGGCTTCGGCGATTTCTGCGACCGGATCGGCGACGAGCGCCGTAAGGAATTAGCAGCAAGCTCCGGCGCAGCAAAGAAATTGTAACACCAACCCGTCATTGCGAGCGCAGCGAAGCAATCCATCACCTGCTCTAACCGATAGTGCAGATGATGGATTGCCGCATCACTAAAGCTCCTCGCAATGACAACATTTTAACCAAGCTGTCACCTCACAAAAAAAACACCCCCCCACCGCATTGAACAAAAATTCAACTATGATATAGTAAATGCCTGCAACCCATTGCAGTCCTCTTTAACAATCAGGATACAAACCGTGAGCGATCTTATCACCGACAGCCAGTTTTACATGTGGCGCGCCATCTTCGCCGTGGCGCACGCCGATGGCATTGTGACGGACGAAGAAGTTCGCTTTATGGCCGAAACGCTCGAACTCCTCCCCTTCTCCGAATCTCAACGCGCCACCCTATCCCACGATGCAAAAGAAACACAAAATATCGAGGATATGTTCAAGGGCATAACCGACGCGGCGGATCAGGCCGAATTCTTTAAAATCGCTCACAAACTCGTCCATATCGACGGCGATTACGGCGCAGCAGAGCAGAGCATTATGCTCAAACTCAAAAACCTGCATGTTCGCGAAATTAATCTCGATGATCTCGTCGGTCGTGTTGACCTTCAACTCGAAGATGATAATCAAGGAAACCAGCCACAAGAAGAAACAAACAAAAGCCCCCTAAAATCCTTCCGCGACCGCTTCTTGGACAAAATCTACAAACGCTAGCCCCCTAGTGGTCAGGACCTATAACACCGCCATCACACCACCAGCGCATTACACACATATCAATACCGGTTAAACAACCGCGTATGGCTAGGATTATTCACCAGCGAAACCGAATAGGCCGGCAAGCGCGAAGGATCCGCCGGATACGCCCGCCCATCGAATTCGAGCATCACATTCTTCGCCCGCGTATTACGCCCCGAAACCCGCACAATCAAATTCCGCCACCCACGGCTTTCCAACGTACTCACATAAACCGGACTCCGCACCGGCTGCACCGCGTTCATAAAACTAAACCCCGCGCGGTTCGCCCGAAAAATCGCCATCGCGCACCCATGCACGCCGCACCAATATCCATACGGCCCATCCATAAACACAATCCCCTCCCGCAAACCATCATGGTTCAAATCAATCCGGCTGAATTGATACCGCGTCGCGGCGGGTGCGTTATTGCTCTTCAAAAATTGCCGCATCGCGCTATGTAGCTGCGCATCACTCGGATCAGCCGAACGCACAGGAAAGGGAGTCAAAGTGCTCACCCCATCTTGCGAAGAACTACACCCCGCCAAAACCAACAAAAAAAGAAGAAAGATTCGCCTCATAAGAAGCGCAAATCTATCAAGCTTCCTACCCAATGTGTAACAAAAAATTTTATCGCTTTTACTTGCCTTACCCCGCACAGAAGATTATGTTTTTACGCTGCTAATATGCGTTTTTATCGTTGTTCTAGTTTAAAGTCGAACGCCAGTCGAAAATCGTCCGGCTTTTAAAAAATACGACGACAACGTATACGAGATACTTTGAGGAGTATTTTTTAAAAACGGCGATTTGCAGAAGCGTTCGATTTTAAAATAGAATGACGATAAGGAGAAATGCCCATGACCTTTGTGGTCACAGATGTCTGTATCAAATGTAAATACACCGATTGTGTCGAAGTATGCCCCGTTGATTGCTTTTACGAGGGCGAGAACATGCTCGTCATCAACCCCGACGAATGCATCGATTGCGGCGTATGCGAACCCGAATGCCCGATCGACGCCATCCTCCCCGACACGGATGATAACGCCGAAAAATGGCTGGAAGTTAACCAAAAATTCTCCGAAGGCCTATGGCCCAACATCACAGAGAAAAAAGACCCGATGGACGAAGCGGAAGAAATGAAAGACGTCCCCAACAAAATGGAAGACCATTTCAGCGAAGAACCCGGCGAAGGAGACTAGAACATGAACCAGCCATTAAAACCAAACGCAGAATCACGAGGTAAAATATACGACTCAATCCTCGACACAATCGGCAACACGCCCCTCGTCGGCCTGCCGCATTTACAAAAAGAACTCGGCCCCGATGCCGCGCGCATCTTGGTAAAATGTGAATTCTTCAACCCCCTATCCTCCGTCAAGGACCGCATCGGCTTCGCCATGATCGAAGGGGCGGAACGCGCCGGAAAAATCACCGCCGGTAAAACCACCCTCATCGAACCAACATCCGGCAACACCGGAATTGCGCTGGCTTTCGTCGCCTCGGCAAAGGGATACAAACTCATCCTCACCATGCCCGAAAGCATGTCCATCGAACGCCGCAAAATGCTCGCCTTCTTGGGAGCAGAGCTTATCCTCACCCCCGCCGAAAAGGGCATGAAAGGCGCAATTGACAAGGCCGAAGCACTCCTCGCCGAAACCGAAGACGCCTTCTCCCCCTCTCAATTCGAAAACCCCGACAACCCGCAAATCCACCGCGAAACCACCGCCAAGGAAATCTGGGAAGACACGGCTGGCGCGGTCGATATCTTCATCGCCGGCGTCGGAACAGGCGGAACAGTCAGCGGCGTTGGTAAAGTCCTGAAAGAGAAAAAAGCCGACGTAAAAGTATTCGCCGTTGAACCGGTGGAAAGCCCCGTTATCTCCGGCGGCGATCCCGGCCCTCACAAAATCCAAGGCATCGGCGCAGGCTTCATCCCCGATAACCTCGAGACAGGCCTCCTTGACGGCGTAATCAAAATCGACTCTGAGACAGCCTTCAAAACCTCCCAAAAAACGGCACGCCAAGACGGCCTACCGGGCGGAATCTCCACCGGTGCAAACATCGCCGCCGCGATCCAAATCGCGCAAATGCCGGAAAATAAAGGCAAAACAATCGTAACCGTCGGCTGCTCCTTCGCCGAACGCTACATCTCCACCCTCCTGTTTGAGGGACTTACGGAGTAAAGCGCCTTATTAAGCCATAACGTATAACGGACGCCGCGGTATAATCACCTGCGGCGTTTTTATTGGTGCGGGCTGCATGGATGGCTTCGAGGTTTGCACAACACCAAACCCCGCCGCAACAATCCCGAAATTCTGCGCAAAAGATGCAGACGCCGAAAGATCACCACCAACCATCCGAAACGCATCCAACGCCGCCGGAATAGCACCACTCGCCGCCAACCCATACCCGAGAACCTTCCCCGGATTGATTTTTTGAAACATAGATTTAAGTGACATAGCCAAAGCCTATGCCGCAAAAGTTAAGAAATGGTTAACAATAGATGTTTTAAGAAAAAACGCTCCAAAGAATTCAAACCATAGGACATGTTGAGACTACAAGCAGCGCGCAACGAAAATGCAGCTTTTCGAGAAGCGGAAGCGTACTTGTGCCCCCAAGGGCAGAAAAGCTGCATTTACAGCAAGCAGCGCGCAGGAGTATCAGCCCGCCCTAAGCGCTCTTCGCTTCTTTCTCATCCACATCCAACTTCTCCTGCAAGCTAGAGCTTGAAGTCGTATACTCAAACTTCAACTTCGCATCGGGGTAGATGTAGCGGAACGCCTGACGGCTCATGAGCGCCGCCTCATGGAAACCGGAGAGAATAAGCTTCAACTTACCTGGATACCAATTAATATCCCCCACCGCAAAAATCCCTGGCTCGGACGTCTCGAACTTCTCCGTATCCACAGGCACCAAATTCTCATGCAAATTCAACCCGAACTCGGCAATCGGGCCAAGCTTCATCGTCAAACCAAAGAACGGCAAGAGCACATCACACTCAATCTCCGTGCGCGTCACTTCCTTCGTCTCTTTATTCTTATTCTCAACCACGATGGAAGAAAGCTGCCCATTCTCACCCTTAAGCTCCTTAACCTGCCCCATCTCAAAACGCATCGCGCCTTCTTCGACCTTGGCGAACATCTTGTTCACACTGTCCAAATGCGCACGGAAACTGTCACGGCGATGAATCAACGTCATTTCCGACGTTAATTCCTGCAAATTCAATGTCCAATCCAGTGCGGAATCACCGCCGCCAACTACAACAACCTTCTTCCCCGCAAAGGAATCCCGTTTGCGCACGGAATAAAACACGGATGTCCCTTCATATTCATCAATCCCCGGAATCGGTGGCTTCTTCGGCATAAACGAACCACCACCGGCCGAAATCACAATCACCTTTGCCTCGAACACTGTCCCGATATCGGTCGTCAAACGCCACAATGGCGCCTCATCCGTGCCCAATTTTTCACACGATTCCGCCATTTGCTGGAAATGAAACACCGGATCAAACGGCGCAATTTGCTCGAGCAATCGATCCGTCAAATCCTGCCCATTAATCTCCGGATACGCCGGAATATCATAAATCGGCTTTTCAGGATAAAGCTCCGCACACTGCCCGCCCGGACGATCCAAAATGTCCACAAAATGACATTTCATATCGAGCAAGCCCAGCTCAAACGCATTAAAAAGCCCACAAGGCCCCGCCCCAATCACAACCACATCGGTCTTAATCGGGTTCTCTAATGTCCCGCTTCCATTATAATCATCACGGGAAGTAAATGCGTTTTGTGCGTTGATCACGGTCATCTTCCTAACTCTCTATTCGTCCTTAAAAATATTTAACCACTACGTTCACAACGATCACTACGAAATTGCACAAGCATCGAAATAAGGTTGGTTTCGTCGTGCTCGTAGTGTGCGTTGTGGTTCAATATAATTGCCTGCTGCACATACGTTACGCGCTTTCAGCCATCATTTGTGTTGTTGATATAGTCTGTTGAAAACCTTTTAGCAAGCCTCTTATCTTCACACAATCCCCGACAACGATGATGGCAGGCGATTTCGGACACGCCCGCCCGACATCCGCCGCATAATTCGCCAAACTCGTCTCCACCACCGTCTGCGCCTCAACACTCGCATTGGAGATAATCGCAACCGGCGTATTCGGATTCTTACCCGCGCGAATTAAATTCGCCGACACATCCGGCATCGTCTTAAGCGCCATAAAAAACACAATCACCGGCGAAGCACTCGCCAAGCCGTCCCAATCAATACTAACCGGCAATTCCCCGCTCGCATCCCGTCCGGTGACAAAGCTCACAACATTATTCACATCCCGATGCGTCGCCGGAATACCGGCATAGGCAAGCCCACCAATCCCCGCGCTCACCCCCGGAATAACACGAAACTGCACCCCCGCCTTAGCCAGCTCAATCACCTCTTCCCCGCCGCGCCCAAACACAAACGGATCACCACCTTTAAGCCGCAAAACACGCTTCCCCGCCCGCGCCAACTCAATCATCCGCGCCGTAATATCATGCTGCTTCATCGACCGCACGCCCGCGCGCTTCCCCGCAAACTCAAGCGTAGCCGCCGGATTAGCCCAATCCAACACATCATCCGACACCAACGCATCATGCAAAATCACATCCGCCCGCCGCAGCCCCTCCGCCGCCAGCAAGGTCATCAACCCAGCCTCCCCCGGCCCCGCCCCCGCCAGCCAAACCGTGCCATGCTCAAAATGTGGTAGTTTATTAAATCCCACCGCCGCCGCCTTTCCAAACGTCGACATGGATTCCGCATTCCTGCTTATCAAATTGCGCCCAACGCCCCGAACGCTTCCCTTCACCGGGTTTCGGCAATGATGTACAAGGCTTACACCCAACCGAAGAATAGCCCCACTGCACCATCGGATGCTCGGGCAAATCGCGTTTCTTCCACTCCGCATCAATCATCTCCTGCGTCCAATCCGCAAGCGCATTAACCTTAATCCGCCGATCATCATGCTCCATCGTCGGCAACGCCGTGCGCGATCCGCCATGAATCCGCTTACGCCCGTTAATCCACGCATCAAACCCATGCAAAGATTCCTCGAGCGGCACAACCTTACGCAAATAACAACACGCATCGGGGTTGCTCTGCGCCAATGTCCCATCGGGATCGGCGGCCTTAATCGCACTCGGCTCCGGCTCGACATTCCGCACCTCGGTTAACCCCAAACGCTCAATCAACTGATCACGATATTCCAACGTCTCAGGGAAATGCTTCAACGTTTCAAGGAAAATCACAGGCGTCGCCGGATTCACCTCCGCCACCAAGGAAAGCAACAACGCCGCCTCAGTCCCAAAGGAAGAGACAAGCGCAATCTTGTCCTTAAACACATTATTGATCGTCACATCGAGCAGCTCAAGCGTAGGCAAATGCCCATAACTCTGATTAAACGCCGCCGTGCGCTCATCCAGCGCCTTAACCTGTTTTGGGTCAACCGGCGCACCGGCAACCGCTAATTCCATTGCTTGTGGGGCCATTACAACCACCCTTCCTTATCAATCTCATCCAAAGTATTCTTCAACACTTTCCGGTTGGCTAATCCCTCGGATCGCCATTTGTTACGCTTTTCACCCAAAATTTCAAGCCTTTCCGCCCATTCCGCACCAAATTTCTTCGCAAGATACCGCTTCACCCGAATACCAAGCCCCGGCGAACGCCCATTCGTAGAAATCGAAAACAGCAAATCCCCGCGCCGCACAATGCTCGGCGTATGAAAATCACAATAGGGAATGACATCCTCAATATTCACCAAAATCTTGCGCCGACGGCAATAATCCGCCAAACGCCGCGCCACCGCCTCTTCAATATCTACAATATAAACAACATGCGCACGTTTCAGTTCGGATCGCCGCGGCAAACGGTTACACACCCGCGCCCCAAGCGCCTCCATCTCACGCGCCAGCTCTCCCATACAATGACAAGGCTCCGGCACATAAATATCAATATCAGCCGCAACCCCCGCCTCCCG
>JBOEFZ010000060.1:0-36691 GCA_050633165.1 Alphaproteobacteria bacterium
GGGTGGGTTTTTGAAACCGGAACGGCGAGGATTTTTTCATCCATGCCGCCGTCATCTTCCATGACCAAAACGCCGACGGGGCGGGCATTTACGACTGATCCGGGGATGAGGGCGTGTTGGGCGTAAACCAAAACATCAACGGGATCATCATCGCCGCCCAAAGTGTTGGGGATAAAGCCGTAATTGGCGGGGTAGAACATGGCGGTGTGGATGATACGGTCGACCACGATTGCGCCGGAATCTTTATCGAATTCGTATTTCACCGGATCACCGCCCGCGGGATTTTCGATGATGACGTTTACGTCGTTGGGGGCGTCTTTGCCGACTGCGATTTTGGAAATATCCATAAAAAAACCTCTTCTAATATTATATCTTTAAAAGAGGTTTTAACGATCTATGGGGGTGCTATCAAGCGGTTTTACGTTCTTTGGCTGTGGGCTTTGTGTCTTTATTGCCAAAGAGCTTGCGTTGCTTGAGCTTTGCGCATTCTTCTTTGACGAACTCTTTGTAGGATACGGTTTTGGCATTGGTTTCAATTTCATCGGGGATGAACATAACGCCGCCTGAGCTACATGATACTGCTGTCATTATTTAAGCCTTCCTCATCTATGAATAATATAGAGCAGTTTACACAAGATTAAGTTATTTTGCGAGGAAAATTGTTTTTGCGGCGCAACAAAAGAAGGGTGTGGTGTGTGAATGGGTTATTTTATTGCTTTGGGGGCGGGCTTTCCTTTTTATTATCATGTTTTGAGATTTTGACAATGAAGGCCTTTCCGAATAATGCGGGGGCTAATTTATTTAAAAATGGTAGGCCTTCGTAGATTTGTATTTCTGCTTTTTGTGCGAAGTCTAAGCAGTTTAGCCATGTTTTTAAATCGCTGTGCGTCCAAAACCTTAAATGCTCGCCGGGGTGGATGCGCCATTGGACGGGAAATTTTCCGAATAGTAACCTTAGGCGCTCTGCGTAATATCCGGTGTTTGGGAAGCTAAAGAATACGGCTTTATTTGATTTTTGTATGAGTGTTTGAAGTGTTTCTTCTGGGTTTGGCAGGTGTTCCAAAATTTCACTTAGAATTATGATGTCTGATTGGGGGATCCTTGCTAAGAGTTCAGTGTCCGAGATGCTGCCATTGATAACATTTATATCGAGGTTTTCTAATGCCTTTATGCAAGATTTTGAGCTTTCGATTGCTGTTATGTTTTTGTAGTCATTTTCTAGGAAATAATTTTGCATTAAGCCTGTTCCGGCGGCAAAATCCAGGATTGTATTGTTTGTATCGATGTGTGACATAATCCAATCGGCGCGGAATTTTTGATAAGCGTTGAGTGTTGTTTTTTTGCGTTCCGCCCAATAAGCATCGTAATCGGGTACAGCGCTTTCAAAGCGATACGTTTTGAAGATATATTTACAATCACTTTTAAGGGTCGAAAGAAATTTTCTGAGGCACATATTTATATTCTTTAAACTTTGAATATCTCGCGGATAATGTTGTTTTGGGATTGTAGCCATAGATGTAGGTCTTCGAGACCTTTTTCGAGTGTGATCTGTGGCGACCAGTTAAGAGTGTTTGTGATTTTCGAAATATCAGAGATATAAACTTTTTGATCGCCTTGGCGTTCAATGTCGATATCATAGTTGAATGGCTTATCGCTGTTTTCTTCTATCCATTCAATGGCTTGTAGGAGGCTGATGGAATTTTCTGCGCCGCCGCCAAGGTTAAAGACCTGGCCTTTAGCGGCCTCTATGTTTTGGATCGCTGCGATGTAGGCGTTGTATAAATCCTGGACATGTAAAATATCACGGACTTGTTTTCCGTTTCCGTAGAGGGTGAGCTTTTTTTCAAGCATGCGGGTGATCATGAACCATGCAATCCAACCTTGATCTTCAATGCCAAATTGTCGAGGGCCGTAGATTGTGCTTTGGCGGAATACTACGGTTTTCAGACCATAGATACGGGCATAGTCGATGACATATTGATCTGCGCTGCCTTTTGAGCAGCCATAAGGTGAATAGAAATCCAGCTGCTGTGTTTCATCTATTCCTTTAGGTTTGTTGGTGTAGTCATAGCGTTTTTGGCCTTCGGTTATGGGTTCATCGATTGCGCCGTATACTTTGTTCGTTGAGGAGAAAAGTAGGATGGGTTGAGATTTACTAAGGCGTATTGCCTCAAGAAGTTTGAATGTTGCCAGCGCATTGATTTCGAAATCTTCCTTTGGGTTTTCGATAGAGGTCGTTGCGGCGACTTGAGCGGCGAAGTGAAAGACGGAATCTGCGCCTTCTAAGTGAGGGGAAATATCGTCATGAACGACGTCATGTTTGTAAAAGGAGAAGTTATCGGCATTTTTGTGGTTTTGAAGCCATTCCAGATTATGTTCGGTTCCAACGCGTGATAAATTATCAAGTGCGATGACCTCATGACCATCATTAAGAAGAAAATTAACGACGTTTGAGCCTATGAATCCTACTCCGCCTGTTACTACAGATTTCATTTTATAACTTCCTCGTAAAGCGTTATGTGTTGTTTTGCGATGATGCTCCAGTCGTGAGTTTTTGCCCATTCAACGCTTCTTTGCGATATCGCATCATAAAGTGTTTTATCTGTAAGTAAACTCATGATCGCATCCTTTAGCATCCCGATATTTCCATCTTCAACAACTAGTCCATTTTCCTTGTTGTAGACGGCTGATGTGATTCCTGAAAAATTTGGGGCTATGGCTGGAATACCCATAGCGTTGGCTTCTAAAAATACAATTCCAAAGCCTTCGAAGTTCCATGCGAAGGCCGAGGAAGGTTGTACATATATGTGATGTTTTCCCAGCGTTTCGACTAAATCGTCTCCTTTTAATGGACTGATGAAGGAAACATTGCTTTGAATGTTGTGTTGTTTGATGATTGTTTTGAGATGCTTTTCATATGTTTTATCTAGGCGAGGGCCGACAATTGTGTATTGAAAATCGATGTTTTCTTTTTTTATTTCACCTAAGGCTTCGAGTACGAAATGGATACCTTTGCGGGGTTTTATGTGGCCTATTGTTATGAGGGATGGGCGGCTATTTTTTTTGATGTTTGGTTTTTGAAAGCGTTGAAAATCTACACCACAATGGATGACGTGTGTTTTGTTACGTAGTTTTGATGTTTGCGTGTGTGTTTCATCCATGTTGGTTAGGATGTTTTTTGTAAAGCTGCTTGGGGTCCATACGCATGCTGCGCTACGCAGGATTTTTTGGAATGTCAGGCGGCGTAGGGTGGTGAAGAACATTTTGATCCCGAATGTTCCATGAACGCCTAATATGAGCGGGATTTTATTTTTTATGGATGTTCGGTAAGCGTGCCCGCAAATTGGATGTGATGTTATCGATAAAATTACATCTGTATCTTTATCAATGGGGATGGCCTTAAGCGTGTTCACCAAGAGTCTTGGCGATGTTTTTATTGGTTTTATTTTTGCCTTCAACTCGAAATCTATGAGGTCAGAGGCGTCGGCTCCGGTTGGGATGAAAATGGTTAAATCGTGTCCTGATTTTGAGAGTTCACGGCATAAATAGAGTGTGAAATTACCCCATCCGTTAGTGAGTTCAAGTGTAGGTGCGAATATGGCAAGTTTCAATGTTTGTTCTCTGAGGCTTTATGCGGCTTTGCTTTTGTATGATGCGACTATCTCGTGAATATCTTCGCGTATTTCGTTTGTTGCTAATGCATCTTGTATATGGCTTTCGGTGACTATGCCCGCATCTATTGCCTCTGTCAGATGGGTGAAAAACAGATCAATTTGTGTTTGATCGGGGTGAGGTTGGTGGTGTGAATGTTTTTCATTCGGGTTTGTTTTTGCTGCTGCTATGGGACGACCAAGTGCTTTCTTAATGGTGTTTTTGAATGGAATGAGATCTTTCCATGTTTTTGCCGGTATTTTTTCAGAGCGGTCAAACGTGATGGGAAGTCCTGTTCGCCAAGGTTGTGTTAGGCGTTTGGTGTTATGTAGCATTTTGGTGTTTTCATTTAATTCATCAAAGCTGTTCCACTCTTTTTCGAAGATCCCTATTGTCTCGGGATTTTCTAAATTTAAGGACATCCAGTCTCGATAATCGCGTTTTTTATTGAAAAGGTCATTAATATCCTCTTCCCAGCGCCAGTGTTTAAGTTTTTCATTGTCCATAAGCATCACTGAAGATGAAAAATTTCCTTTATCATCCAAGCGGCACATCAGAGTGTTGTTTTCCATGTCTTTATTGAACAGCGTGTTTATATCGGCTAGTGCGAAAATATCAGGGTCAATTACGATTGATCGTCCTTTGTAATCCATCAATTCTGGCGGTAGAAAGCGAAGCAATGTAAAAGATTGAAGGTCATTATTATTCCATATGGCTTGGCGACCGGAGCGTAAATATTTTTGTTTGTCCCGTGTATGCAGCGCAGGATAATCTTCAAGTGATATGATTTTGACATCAAATGCGTTTGCGTCTTTTGTGTATTTCTGCAGCATGTATTTTGCAACAAGCGCACCTAAATATTGTTTTTTGTTTGTATGAATGAAAACAGTCTTTTTCATTTTATGTCATCCCTTTCAAGCGTTCTTTGCTTTTTATAGAATATGCGGGTGTTTTTGAGCTTTGATAATAATCAATTAAAGCGTTGATTACAAAGTCTGCGGCTTCATCATACATTTTATCGATTGAGCCGGATATATGGCCAGTCATGAATATATTGCTTAATTTTGACCAGCGATTTCCAGGTAGTAGGGGTTCTTTTTCAAATACGTCTAGGCAGGCGTAAATGTCGCCTTTTTTAACGCGTTCATACAGTGCGTTATTATCGATAAGTTCAGCGCGTGCCGAGTTTATAAAGATTGATCCGCTCTGGATTGTGTTGATCAGGGATTTGTTGATTGAGCCTTTTGTGTGATCGTTCAAGCCGCGATGTAACGAAATGATTGGGAATGTCATTGCGGTTTCAAGTGATATTTTTTTAACGTTTAGGGCTTTGAACTGTTCGTCATCCAAATTTTCGGAGAAAAGGCTGATATCGCATTCGAAATGATGTAGGTGTTTGATGAGTTCATCTGCGATCGGCCCATAGCCGATCAATGCTATTTTTGAACCTTGAAAGAAGTCTTTTCCCCCGCGCCCACGTTTTGGCATGAAGGCTGGCGAGAAAGCATAATCAGAGATTGTTGGTATTGTTTTTAGCCTTTTTGAGGATAAAAACTGATTTGCTATTCTTTTGATTTTGTAAAAAGCGCGTTTGCCGAAATATATGTAGCGATTGGAAGATTGCTTTACCGTTTTTTCCGGGTCGTTGAGTAGCCATGCGCCTTTTCTTATAAGGTCATGGGATTGTACGCTATGGCGTTTTGCGGCAAGCATTTGCATAAGTACAAATTCGCTAACGGCCTTGGCATAGACGGGGGATGCATTAATGATTTCAATGCCCTTATCGATAAACATATCCGGTTGATATGTTTTTAAGGATGCTCCGATGGCGCCCATAAATTCAATATTGGGGAGCTGGTTTAATAGATCGTTAGGAAGATCGTTTTTGCCTTTTGCTTGAAGGACAGCTTTAATGTTGTCTTTTTCCGTTTTTGTTAATGTATGAAGTGTTTCTAAGTAATGAATTTTAAAAGCTTCGCTAAGTTTTCCAAGTTGCGGCGCTATGCCGGAAGCTTTGCAAATTAATATTCCTGGTTTTTTATGGCTTGATTGGGGAGGTTTTTCGGCGGCACTTATGGGAATTATCTTGTTTTGCTTTTCGTCTTTTTTATTCTTTTGGGGCTTTAAAAAGTCCAGTTCTGACCATGATAAAGAGCCACTATATCCATTTTCTACGAGTGTTGTGATTTTTACGCTTGGGTAGCAATCGGCGAAGCTGTGGCGTGGTTTTTTGTTCTTTTGAATGGCATCGATGAATTCGTCATGTTCCGCATAAAAACCGTTCGCGCATGCGTTGTTTTCAAAGTTTTGGGAGCCTGTTTGATTGCCAGAGTAAAGTAAATTTCCATCCTCAAAGTTTACAGACTGGTTATAGCCGTGGAGTGTGTATGCTTCTTTTCTTTCGCCCGCAGTATTGTTGGACGATAATATTGCATGTGTTTCACAAGGCCATTGTAGTGAGATTGAAAAATTGGCGTCTATGTTCGTGTTTTTGGCATTTTTGACGGTGGATATGTGGCGGGGATATTCTGGAAGATTTGCGTAGATTAAGAAATCCAAGCTATGGATTGCGTTTGCTCCAAACCATGTTTTTGCGCCGTATTTTGGTTTTACGTTGACATTGTTTTTGTGGAAAACGGCTTCTATTGATCCTATAAGGTTTTTTCCGCCAATGATGTCGAGCGCTTTGTTTAGCCCTTTTGAAAAACGTCTATTAAAGCCACAGACGGCTGTTAGATTTTTTTGATGTGCTAATTTGATAAGTTCTAGTAGACATTCAGCATTCGGAGCGGGAGGTTTCTCTGTGAACACATGTTTTGAAGCTTTTAAGGCTTTTAGAGCCATTTCGTAGTGGATGTGGGCGGTGGAGAAAATGAGTACCGCGTCGATGTTGTCGTTGGAGAATATATCGTTTGCGTTTGTGGTCGTTGAGGCATTTTTATATGGTTTTGCTGCCTTTTGTGCGGCATCGGGATTGAGGTCACAAAATATATGTGGATTGTATCGTCCTTCTTTATGAAGTTTTTCAATGATTTTTGCGTGTAGGTTTGAATACCCGATCCCGCAACCAATTACAGCAATGTTAATAGGCGGCACATTATTTTGCATGATGTTTTATTTTCCATGATTTGGGTTGCATGTATAATGAGTCTAAATGCAGTTGTTTTGATAAAACTTTCATATGGATTCCGTCAACGCCGTCAATGACATTTATGGGGTCTTGTTCAAAGATGAATATTTTTAATACATACATTCCCGCATTCATTAAAAGTGGTTCAAATTGTATTTCCAGATCGTTTAATCCCGCTTTAAGAGACCAAAATTTTTTCTCTTCATTTGAGAAAATTCTTAAGACCGTACCTTGGGAGACTTTATCGGATTTAAAATAAACACCGATGCCTATTTTTTTCTTTGTGATTTTTGATGCGATACTGACAGATAATGTTCCATTTTCATTCGATGTTAAATGATCTGTAACTTTATTGTTTTTATTTTTAAAGTTTATGCTTTCAATGAAAGTATCTTCGTTTTTTTGGAATGTTAATGATTGTGTGGTTTTATCATTGTCATTTGACTTTAAAAGCAGTTCTTCATATTTTGCCATTATTTCGCTGGCAGGTCCGATTTCCAAGAACTTACTTTTGTTAATAACGATGGCTCTATCGCAGACGTGGGATATGGTTGCCGGGTTGTGTGAAACTACAATGATGGATGTTCCGGATGATTTGAGGGCCGCGATTTTTTTATAGCATTTACTTCTGAATTTGATGTCGCCAACGGCTAGAATTTCATCGACTAGCAATATTTCAGGCTTTACATGAATGGCGCAGGCGAACCCCAATCTGGCGGCCATGCCTGTGCTGTAAGTTCGTAAGGGGGAATCAATTGCTTCTTCTAGCTCGGCAAAGTTTATGACTTCGTTTATGCATTCTTTTATTTCTTTTGCGCCCATACCCAAAATGGACATATTTATAAAAATATTTTCGCGCCCTGAAAGAAGAGGGTTGAAACCTGCGCCGAGTGCGATTAGTGGGGCGATTTTTCCGTTGATTGTGATGCTGCCTTTATCGGGTTTTATGATGCCGGTAATGAGCTTTAGGAGCGTTGATTTTCCGCTGCCGTTGGGGCCTATTACGCCTAGGCACTCGCCGTGTTTGAGGTCAAACGATATGTTTTGTAATGCCCAAAACTCAGATTTTCTGAGTTTTGTCTTGCGTGTCGTGTTTGTTAATTCACAAACGATATCTTTGAGGCCATAAAGCAAGGATAGCTTTAGGCTTCGTGAAAGTTTTTTGCTCAAACCCTTTACGGATATGGCTACTGGCTTTTTTGGTTGCTGTAACATTTACGATGTCCCTAAGCGTTCAGTGATGAAGGGGAGGGCGATTTTTGAGATAAGCCAGAAAATGAATAGTCCACACAGACCTACAATGCTGACGATGTAGAGTTGGCTTTCATATTGAAGTGGTAGGGATAATAATGCTTCGCGGGTGCTGGAAATTAAAGATGCGGCAGGGTTCCAAATCATTTTTGTGTAATGTGGGCTTTGCGCATCCACGACATAAGCGACTGGCGTTGCGATCATCCAGAATGTTAGGCCAAATTTTAATGCATGGGCTAAATCATCAATGAGTAGAGTAAGTGGTGCGATAAATATGCCTATGAAAAAGCCGAAGACCATAAGAGCCATTAAGGGAAATATGGCTGTGATTGCTGATATTTGCAGGGGGATGTTGAAGTATATAAGAGCGATTAGCACTAAAAAAAGCTTAATGACGAAGTTGAAGAGCACCATGAAAAATTTTGATATAAAAATTGATTCCACGGAAAAGCGCAGGCGTCCGATCAGGGGCTTTGCATCTTTGAAGGCGGCAATTGGTGCATCTATACAGCCTTGAAATGTATGCCAGATCATAATGCTGACCATTGCAAACGCAGGGTATGGTATTGGTGTTTCGCCGAAATCAATTATGTTCCGGTTTGCGGCGATAGAAAATCCGATTACAAAAAACAATGGTGGAATAATTGACCAAAATAGCCCAAGAAAAGATAGGCGGTATTGTGCTTTTAAATCACGTATAAAAAATGCTTGCCCTAATCGCCAAGAACCACCGAGCTCTTTCAGTGTGCTTTTGAGAAAGTTTTTAGGGGAGCTTAGCACGCTTTTATAAGATATGATTTCGGTGCTATTATACATATTTCTTCAGTGCTTTTGTTAGTGTTATATCGGGGGGCGACCAAATTTTTTCTTTGAATAGGTTTATCTCTTCCAATGTGCTTTGACAAGCCTTGAGAATGGTAATGTTTAGGTCGTTTTGTGATTTCACGGTATGGCAAAGTTCATCTTTGATTATATGTTGAGCATAGGGGATATTGTAGGGGATGAGTGCGGAGGGAATGTTGATTAACCAGCTTTCCAGTAGTGCGGTTGAGTGTGTTCCAATGATGCATGAAATGTTGTGTGCTTGGCATGCTTCTAAAAAGCTTCCGCTTGATATGATTTGTGTGTCTGGGGCAATTTTTGTAATTGTATCGGGGGTGTGTCTGCTTTTTGTTTTGATGATGAGGTTTAGTTCTTTTGTTTGCAAAATTTGCTTTAAATAAGGTTCTATTTTTGAGTAGTTAATATTATCTTCTAGCGGCAGAAGGATGTTATATGGCTTTTGGGGCTGTGTTCTATTCGTTTGTTTGAGGGGGGGGATTTGCGGGTGCCCAGTGATAATGCATTGTGTCGTGAGCGGGATGTTGCGTTTTTTCAGCTCTTTTTTGTAAAGGTTTGCGAAATAATGACTCCACATTAAATATGTATCAGGCTGTGCATGGAATAGGCCGATGTGAAATTCATTAAAGCGGCCATGCATATAAAAGATTGTTTTAATGTTTTTCTTTTTGGCGAATGATCGTAGCCAGATTGTATGGCGTGCGTCATCGATCATTAGAATTCTTTGGGGTGTGAGCGTTTTTAGAATCCATTTTAGCACTTTTTTTGTAATTATTCTTTTTTGTGATGAGGGGATAAGTTTTTCAAATGCCTCGAAATAAACGACATTTTCGATTTTTTTTAAATTGGCGTGTGCGGCGTTGATGTTATTGAGATGTAGTAGATTTAAGGTTTTGGATGCCGGTATTACTTTTAGTACGGGGGCTGATCTTGTATCGTAAAGCTCTGCCGAGCGACTTTGGATCATGTAGTGTATGATCCTCTCATTTTTGTTTGTTTTTAAAATATACACGAAGATGTTTTTTATAGAATGGGCAGTGATTGCTAACAGTTTGAGGAAGGTTATGGTCTTTGCTGTTAGCCGAGTTGCCGCTTTTTTGCGTGGCTTTGGCTTGTTTTTTGTTCTTGCGAAGGCATGGTGGAATATTGTTTCTTGAAGTGTGATTAAGGTATCGTAATTTTGCGTTTTGTGAATTTCTTGTTCACGTTCAATCTGTTTTTTCCAATCGAAGGCATTATGCATTGTCGGAGTATGTACGATATCGTATGTTTGTTGCAATATGGATATTTTGTTTATATGCCGATCTTTCCACAATATGGCAGGTGGAATTGAGTTTTCCAGTTCATGTATTATGAACGCCATGATTGAGCGCGGGCATAATGTTAGCCTTATTACATGGGATGAAGCCGATCCTGAACCGTTTTTTGCGTTGTCGCCTTTGGTGAATTGGACGTGTTTGGATTTGGGCAATCCGCATGAAAAGGCGACTCTGCACATGAAAGTAAAGCGATTTTTGAAGTTGCGGCGTTTGATAAAGGAGAGCGGTGCTGACGTCGTTTGTGCGTTTCATGATAGCTGTTACAGTGCAGCAATCCTTGCGAGTGTTGGGTTGGGGGTGCCTGTTATAGCAGCAGAACGTAGTGCATTGAGTCGTTATGATCATAAAATTGGTGGAACGGGGCGTTTGAAGCTGTTTGTTGTGTTGGCTTTGGCTGCGCGCATAACAGTGTTTTTTGAGCGTTATCGGCATGATTATCCCTCATTTTTGCGAGATCGGATAACGCCAATACCAAATATGGTTTTTATGCCAGACCGTTTGTCCGAGCATGGTGAGAAGGAAAATATCGTGTTGTATGTGGGAAGATTATCGTATGAGAAAAATCCACATGTGATGCTGAAGGCTTTTGCTCGTTTACCGGAAGAGGGTGAATGGCGTTTGAAAATTGCTGGTGGTGGGCCAGAGGATGGTAATCTAAAGGAGCTTGCCAAGAGTTTGTGTATTGAGGGCCGTGTTGAATTTTTAGGGCCGGTTAAGGATGTGGGGGCTTTGTATGACGATGCGTCTGTTTTTTGTTTTCCATCGCGTTGGGAGGGGTTTGGAAATGCATTGGCAGAAGCAATGGCGCACGGTCTGGCTTGTGTTGGGTTTGCTGAAACAAGTGGTGCGCGGGATTTGATTGTGCATGAGAAAACGGGGCTGTTGGCGGCGGGTAATGATAATGTTGACGGTTTGTATGGGGCGTTGAAGCAGTTGATTGATTCTCGGGAGTTGCGGGTGCGCTTGGGGGAGGGGGCTTCTCAACAGGCGCGTCATTTTTCTCCGGATAATGTTTTTGATGCTTGGGAATGTGTGTTTAAGGATGTTGCGTTATGAGCGATGTTCCGTTGATTACGATTGGTATTACTTGCTTTAATGCAAGGGAAAGTATTATCCGCGCGGTTGAATCAGCACGTTTGCAGACATACCCAAATTTTGAGATTTTGGTTGTTGATGATGGATCTAGTGATGATTCGGTTGCGTTGTTGGAGAAATGTGAAAATATTCGGCTTGTGTGCCATGGGGTCAATAAAGGATTCCCAACCGCGTTAAATACAATTTTTGAGCATGCAAAGGGTGAGTATGTTGCTCTTTTTGATGATGATGACGAGAGTGTTCCCGAGCGCTTGGAAAAGCAGATTGCGCGATTATCTGGTTTTGATTTAGCGTTTTGTTATGCGAATCGGGATGTCTATGAGGGTGATGATTTTGTATATAAAATTGATGCGATAGGGCGCCGTTCACCTGAACCCCATGGTCAAATGGTAGCAGATTTTTTGTTGTGCCATTTGGGAAAGGCTGGCTATTGTTGGGGGTTGTTTGGGAGCTGTACTTTGCTTGTGAAGCGTCAGTTGGTTCTTGATTTAGAAGGTTTTGATCCGGCGTTTCGGCGTTGTGCTGAATGGGATTTGGCGGTTCGTGCGGCGTTGCTTGATCGTTCTGTTTATTTTGTTAGTGTTGATGAGCCGTTGGTGACGCAGTTTAAAACGCGAACAGCGGATAAGGCCGGGAGCATACCTTTGCAATATTCATTAATGTTGCGTGAAAAGCATAAGGGGTATTTGCAATCAAAAGGATTGGGAGTATATCGGGCGGCGCGGTTTTTGGCGCGAGCGCGGTTTTACGGGTCGAAAGGGTGTTTTGTTTTGTCCAAATTTTACCGTGTTTTGCATGCTTTTTTTATGCTGTGGCGGTGACAAAATAGCCTGTTGTCGCGGCATCGTTTTTGTAAAGATATGAGAGTAGGGCAATTATGGGGAGCTGTAGCGTGAAATAGGCAAAAATCAGTACGCCGATCCACCTGTTTTTGCGATCATTTGCGATTATGGTGCGCGATGTTAATGTGAAGATTGCGAATATATAATCGTTTCTGTTGCGGATTGTTATGTCTTGGAAGTTTTTTAATAGGTGCTGAAGGCCGAATTTGGTGTAACGGAAATAATCATGTGGCGCGTCATGAATGGGGAAAATGAATGGTGTGCTGAGGATTAATTGTCCCCCTGGTTTTACAATACGTTTTAGCTCTTTCATCGCGGCGAAAGGGTCTTTGACATGTTCTAAAACTTCCATCACAAAAGCGGCGTCTATGCTGTCGTCTTTGATTGTTTTTAGGTCGCAAATATCTCCTACTATGTCGGGATTGCGTGCGGGGTCTATATCGATTTGTGTAATGTTTAGGCCATTGTCTTTGAGTGTTTTATTGATAGCGCCGCCGGCTCCAAAGCTAATGATTTTATAGTTTTGGGGCAGGGTTTTTTTAATTTTTTTTGTTTCAGTTTCTAGCCATGGCTTTAGTTTTGTGCGGCTAAAAATTTTGCTGAACTGACGTATATGATAGTGAAGCTTTCTAATCATTACTTGACCTTTTTTGATCTTTTATTTTGTGGTGTTACAGATTTTTTGTGCTTTGTTTGGGTGCGGGCGTTGAAGACGTTCCAGTATTCGCTGGGAATATTTTTTAAATATTGATCCGGTGATTTGGATATTAGCTGTTTTTGCAGTTCGGGAAGGGTGATGAGTATTTTTTCATGCGCTTCTTCTGATGATGTTTCCGCGCCTTTTCCAAAGTTTTTGGCTTTGTATAAAAACCTTTTATTCTCCGGCATGTTTAATTTTAATGTTTTGAAAAGCCATTCTGTTTGACCTTCAACGTCTTGCATTAGGTCTTCGTACCGCACCCATAGGTGATCGTCAGGGAATTTGTTCGCTGTTTTTTGCATGAAGGATAGTGGTCTATTAAAGTCCCGGACGGCTTCTTTTATGGTGTAATTTCTGCGGTAATAGCTGTCGCATATTCCTGCGTTATTACGGGTTAGGAAGATGAATTTTACGTTCTCGAAGGCGTTTGCGATGATTTGATTGAAGATTGCATCGCCGCCCATTACTTTAAAACATATGGTGTCGCATGCGTTGGTATCTATGTTTCTTTTATTTTGCAGCTGTGTGTTTTCATGGATTGCGCATTGTCTGGAGTGCTCTATGTGGGATAATATGGTTTTTTGAAAGAGGGGTAGAGTGGGTGCATAGGTGCAGGCGCGCATTGATAGTCTTAAGATGCGACTATTTGTTATATTAAGCGCGCCGTGAAATTCATGCTTTGTCATAGCGACATTGTGGGCGGAGCCGATGATATTCCACAAGATGTTTGATCCTGTGCGTGGCATTGCATTAATGATGATTGCCTGTTTTATTGTCATGAATTTCTTTTATAGTATTTTTTGTGACCTGCCAACTTAACAAACATCCATTGATTACTATTGGGATTGCGACGTTTAACGCGCAAGATTCAATCCATGCGGCGCTGGATAGTGCTATTGTGCAGGATTGGCCGAATTTTGAAATTGTGATTGTTGATGATGCGTCTAGTGATCACACGCGGCACATTTTACAGAATTTTGAGCGGCAACATTCATGTGTGCGCGTTATTGTTCATGAAGATAACCAAGGTGTGGCCGTTGTTCGTAATCGTATTATTCAAGAGGCGTGTGGGGCGTTTATTGCGTTTTTTGATGATGACGATGTGAGTGCTGAAAGCCGTTTGCGTGTTCAGTATAAGGCGCTGTTATTGGCAGAGGAGGGTAGTCAATGTGATGCATTGTGTCATTGCGCGCGTTTGCAAATTTATCCTGATGGTGTGCGGCATTATGAGGTCACGGCAGGTAGCGACGATGCCTGCGCGTTGCCTGGTGGTGAGAGTATGGCGCTTCGGATTTTGGCGGGGAAGCCTGTTGTGAACGGATATGGGTCGCTTGCGTCATGTTCGCTTTTTGCGCGTAAATCGGTTTTAAAAAATATTGGCTATGATCCGCAGTTTGAGCGTTCGGAGGATACGGATTTTACGGTGCGATTTGCGTTGTCTGGTGGTGTGTTTGTAGGCATTAAAGATGCGCTGGTGACGCAAGCTATGACGTATGGGGATGAAAAGACGCTTGAGATGGAGCATAAATGGCATCTAAAATTGATAGATAAGCATGAAGGTTTTATCGAGGCGCATGTGTCCAAACTGTTTTTAAAAGGCTGGCTAACGCTTAGGTATTATTATTTGAAGGGCTTGTGGCTTTTGTTTTTACGAAAGGCTTTTTGGCTGATTATCAGGCATCCGGTTTTGTTTTTAAAGAAGGTATTGTGGGCATTTCCAAATATGGCGTTTAATAAAAAACAAAAATCTTTTTTAGGGAGGGGCGTGTGAGTGATTGTTCGCTTATTACTATTGGTATTACTTGTTTTAATGCACAAGATACCGTTGCGCGTGCGATTATGAGCGCTTTGGGGCAGGATTGGCCGAATTTTGAGGTGCTTGTTGTTGATGATTGCTCGTCTGATAATTCTGTTGCGGTTTTACACGATTTTGTGAAAAAAGATGCGCGTTTGCGGCTTGTCGAGCATGAGAAAAATTTAGGAGCGGCAGCGGCGCGTAATACGCTTATCGATCATGCTTCGGGGCAGTTTTTGGTGTTTTTTGATGACGATGACGAAAGTGACGTTTCGCGTGTTAGGCGCCAATATGAAAAAATTTGTGCGTTTAAGGAGGGGCGGCCGGGTGTTGCGGTTGCCTGTTATGCGTCTGGAAAGCGTGTTTATGCTAATGGATATGAGAAGTTATTTTATGCTCCAGGCCTTTTTGGGCGCGTTCCGCATGGTGAGATTGTAGCGGACCGTATTTTGTTTTTTGCCGGTGACCGTGATATTGATTTTGGTGTGATGCCGACATGCGCCTTAATGATAGAGACGCAGGTTTTGCGTGATATTGGTGGGTTTGACGCTTCGATGCGACGGGTGGAGGATTTGGATTTGGCAGTACGGCTTGCGCAAAATGGTGCGTGTTTTATTGGTTGTGAGGAGTCGCTTGTGACACAATATATGACTATGGCAGGTGATAAAAATGCGGCGGCGAATTTACGGGCTGAACAATATTTGGCAGAGAAAAATAAGGTGTATCTTATTCGGAAAAAGCGATATTTTTATGCATGTGAATGGCCGCGTTTACGGTACCTTCATTTTGAAAGGCGATACGTCTCGTTTTTGTTATTGTTGTTGGTATTGTTGGTGCGTCACCCCTTTGCTGTTTTGCGACATATTTTAAAGACCGGTCCCGCACGGCTTTTGCATGAGCGTAAGATGGGAGGGGTCTGATCCGTCGTTTTATTTTTTGGCAATGAAGAAAAATCCGCTACATTGTTTGATGTTTCTTTTGTCGCCTGCGATGCGATCAAGGGCGTAATTTATTTTTAATTTTTCGATATTCCTTTTCCAAAAACCACCAAATAACAAGAGTAAGGATGTCGAGATTAGGCCGCGTGTCGGGTATAACGTTACCTCACTGAAATCTCGCAATAAATAGGATAGTGCATCTTTTGAAAAACGATAATAGTCCTGAAATGTTAAATCTTCCGGGGCATGATAGCGGTAGAGATATGGCACATACCCAAATAAAACACCGTCTTCGCGTAGCATTGTTCGAATATTGGTAACCGCCTTCGTTGGATCATATACATGTTCGAGGATCGCTTGGCAGATAATTATATCGTAAGTATTTTTTAGTGTGCTCGGGAGTTTGTCCTCGCATAAATCACCGATAATGTTGGGGTAATCGCCGAAATCATTGATGTCCATTGTGTCTTTTTTTTTGACGATGATATGATCAAAATAATCGCGTGAGGATTTTCCTATATCTAATACAGCGTGGTCGGTTTTTATATGTGTTAGAATTTCATCTCGGAAATCGAGATGTTTGTATAGATATTTTGTATTAATTTGTGTTTTGTTAATGATGTCTATACATGTCGCATTATTCTCTTTGGGAGTGCCGAATTGTTGTTTCTTGTTCATGGGTGAAAAGTCTTTTTTATGAGTTGTCGTACCGAAGGGTCTCAAAAAAACGTAATTATTGCAACGATTGCTTTAAACAACATGGCGGGCGGTGTTGAGCGTAATGTTGTGAGGCTTGCAAATGCTTTGGATGCTCGGGGGTATAAGGTGCATCTTATTTCGTTTGATTTGCCAAATGCGCAGAGCTTTTTTGATGTATCTGAAAATGTTGTGCGTTATGAATGTGGTGTGTCAAAGCCGCATGAGAAAATAAGTTTTTTCATGCGTTTGAAATTGTTGTTCAATGTGCGTAAAGCCATTGCATCTGCATCTCTCGGTACGCCGATTATTGTGTTCCATCATGGTATTTTGCTACGAATTTTTGCAGCTAAGTTTGGGCTTGGTAATTCTGTTATTTGTTCGGAGCGGCATGCTTTATCTATTTATGCGCATACTTCTAATACGCAAAAGAGTTTGAATTTCCAACTGTTACGATGTTGTAAGGCTATTACTGTTCAATTCCCTAGGTATATGCGGGATTATCCGAGTTTTTTACGATCAAAAATTACCGCAATTGGTAATCCAGTTAAAGCTAGCTTGCAAAAGGCTAAGCCAGGCGAGGTTGGTGATGATGGGCGTTATAAGCTTTTATGTGTTGCGCGTTTAGGATATCAGAAAAATGTACTTTTATTGATTCAAGCGTTTTTTGAATTGGTAGAAGATTTTTCATTGTGGGATTTGCATATATTGGGTGAGGGAGAGGAGCGACATTCTCTTGAGACGTTCATACAGGAGCATGATTTGCAAGGGCGCGTCTTTTTACATGGGCAGGTTTCCGATCCTCAGGCTCATTACCATAGTGCACATTTATTTTGTTTGCCGTCGAAATGGGAGGGGTTTCCCAATGCTCTGGCGGAGGCTATGTCAGCGGGGCTTCCAGCGGTTGGTTTGCGTTCTTGTGATGGGGTTAATGATTTGATTGTGCATGATAAGACGGGGCTTTTGATTGATGATGAAGTAAGCTTGTCGACTGCGTTATTGTTGTTGATGAAAGACCATGACATGCGTGTGGCAATGGGATATCGTGCTGCAGAATTCATTCAGGAATATGAGCCTGATCAAATATATGATCAATGGTGTCGGTTGATAGGAAAATTTCAATGATCTTGTTTGCGATCAAAACTATGGCGCATGGTATGGGGGGGGCTGAGAAAGTCCTGACTCAGGTTTTGGGTGCTTTAGCTTCGGATGATCGCGATATAGGCTTGGTGTGTTTTGATGGTTTTAGAGAGGAGCCGCATTATTCTTTGCATGAAGATGTTAAGTTGATAAGGCTTGGTTTAGGTCATGCAAAGGGTAGGGCGAGGTTTTGGGAGACTGTTCGTCGTATTGCTCGGCTTCGAAAAATTATTAAACGCCGTAAGCCGGAAGTGTTGATTGCTTTTATGCATTCTATGTTCATACCAACGGTTATTGCTGCGATTGGTTTGAAGATACCCGTTGTTGCCAGTGAGCATATTGTCTTTCATCATTACCGTACTCGTCCTTTAGAGTCTGTTTTGATGTTTTTATCGCTTTTTGCGATTGATAAAATCGTGGTTTTATCGGATGAGATGAAGGCTCGGTATCCACGTTTTTTGCATTATAAAATCGAGATTATTCCTAACCCCCCTCCTGATCTTAAGGTTAAGGCGCATTCTGCCATTGCTTTGCGCGAGAATGTCATTCTTAGTGTTGGGCGGCTTGAGGCGCAAAAAGACCAGGCGACGTTAATTCATGCCTTTGCCCAGCTTGCGGATGATTTTTCGGATTGGCGTGTTGTGATTAGGGGGGAAGGGGGATTGCGTTATGAATTGGAAGGGTTGATTCGTGGTTATGGGTTGGAGGAGCGAATTGCTTTGCCGGGGGTTACGAATGAGATTGAGTGTGAATATCTTCGTGCCAAAATATTTGCATTGCCGTCGCTTTATGAATCTTTTGGCCTTGTGACGGTTGAGGCGATGGCGGCGGGGTTGCCGGCTGTCGGGTTTGCGGATTGCCCGGGTACAAGGGATATTATTGTTAATGGTCAGACAGGTTTTCTTGTTTCTGACCAAGACCGTGTGCGTGGTATGAGCGATGCATTGAAAGAAATGATGCAATCTGAAGAGCTTTTGGAGGATATGAGCAGGGAAAGTGTTGTTCGTGTTCAGGAATATTTGTCTTTTGATCCTAAGCCGTATTGGGAAGTGTTAATTGATGAGGCTCTTTCTTCTTCCTAAAGCTGTTTGTAACGGATATTTGCGGGCCAATCATATTGGTTCCATATTGATTTAATATCGTAAATGAGCGCGTTTGTATTGGCGATGTTTGCGATATCGTTTATGGGCATGTTTTTGTAGTTATCATGCGCAACTAATAATCCTATGGCATCGTAGGGGGCAAAATCGTCAATCTTTTCTATGAGTTCAATACCGTATTCTTTTTTGACGCGTGCCTTGTCTGCGTTGGGTTCGTGGACGTGGACGTTATGCCCAGATTGTTTTAATGTGCGGATTACTTCTATTGTTTTGGTGTTTCTAATATCTGAAATATTTTCTTTGAAGGTAAAGCCAAGGATTAAAATGTTGCTTTTGGGGGCTATTTGATCATGTATTTGATTTGCGAAAAAAGCGCCCATTGAGTCGTTGATGTGCCGTCCGGCTAAAATCATTTGTGGGGTATGGCCATGTTTCATTGCGGCTTTAGCCATGTAATAGGGGTCTACTCCAATACAATGACCGCCAACTAAGCCTGGTGTGAAAGGGAGGAAATTCCATTTTGTTTTTGCCGCTTCTAAAGCGTCACTTGCCGTAATGCCCATTTTATTGAGAACCATGGTTATTTCGTTTATAAAAGCCACATTGATGTCGCGTTGTGCGTTTTCTATTGCTTTTGCTGCTTCGGCGACTTTTATACTTCCTGCTTTGAAAATATTACCATTATTGATTGTGCCATATAGCGCGGCCATTATTTCTGTGATTTGTGGTGTTTGCCCTGCTACCACTTTGGTGATTGTTGAGAGTGTGTTTTTGGTGTCACCGGGATTAATGCGTTCGGGGGAGTAGCCAATGAAAAAATCGTGACCTGATTTTAGGCCGCTTTGTTTTTCTATGATGGGTGCACATACATCTTCGCTGACACCTGGATAGACTGTGCTTTCAAAAATAATTAAATCGCCCTTTTGGATGAAGGCTCCGATATTTTTACAGGCATCAGATAGTAGGGTTAAATCAGGCTGGAAATAATGGTCGATGGGGGTGGGGATTGTTAGAATATAGATATTACACCCTTTAATATCCTTAATGTTATCGGTGAATTCTGCCTTACTTTTTAGAAGCTCTTCGTGCTGTATTTCATTGTTTGTGTCTTTTGAATTTTTTAGCTCTGCAATGCGGTTAGTGTCTATATCATAACCTGTCACACGGAAATGTTGGCTAAGCATATGTGCAACAGGAAGGCCAACATATCCCAATCCGATGATTGCTATATGTGAATTGTTAAGGAGGTTTGTTTCAGGCATGTATTTTTCTTTTCTAACGTTTTTTAAGCCTATTTAAAGTATTTTAAGTATGAAAGCAATTTTTCAAAAACGACTATAGGGAAATTTTAAGATTTGGTTTTCTGTCTTGTGGCTGTTAGTGCGGCTGGAGGCGAACGAACTTGATTTTTTTGAGTTTTTGACTATTCTGAAAGTTCTGGTTTGGCTTTTTCTACAAGCGGTTTTTCTTAATATGCCTAATAGTGCTTCTCAAAAATATATTCTGGTTGTTGATGATGATCCGACGATGCAATTGATTTTGCAGGGGATGATTGAGAAGGCGGGGTTTAAGCCTGTGATTGCCGAGAATGGCGAGAAGGCCATTCAGTTTATCGAGGTTGGCGGCGCGAATATTGCGGTTGTTTTGCTGGACCGGCATTTGCCGGATATGGATGGGTTAGAGGTTGTTAAGAAGATTCATGCGATTGATGGGTGTGCGGATACGCAAATTATTATGCAATCGGGATCGAAAGAGCCGAAAGATATTCGTGAAGCGATTGAAAGTGGTGTTTTTTACTATCTGACCAAGCCGTTCAAGATCGAGGCGCTGCAAAATGCGTTGAATTTTGCGATTGGGAATCAAGAGCTGCGCTCGGTTTTGCAGGATCGTTTGTCGCGGGGTTATGCGCCGGTGAATTTGTTGCGAAGTTCGTCTTTTGAATTTTCCAAGATGGAAGATGCACGTAAAATGACGATTTTGCTCGCGAGCTTTTTCCCCGAGCCGTTTGCGGTGTTTTCGGGGATTAGTGCGCTGCTTAGTAATGCTGTGCAGCATGGGAGTTGTGGCCTTGGGTTTGATGGGAAGACGGCGTTGTTGAATGCTCCGGATTATAAAGAGGCTTTTTCCAAGCTTGAAGAAGCCAATGCGGATAAATCGATTGAGGTTCAGTTTATTCAAAAAGACGGGCGTTTTTCTATTCGTGTTACGGATCAAGGTAAGGGGTTTGATTGGAAAAGCTGGAGCGCGTTTGAAGAGGCGCGCGATGATATGTGCCACGGGTATGGGGTGCTGAAGGCGCTGCGGTGCTTTGATGAGGTTAAATATAATACTGCCGGTAATCAGGTTATGGCGAGCATTTATCAAAAATAGAGACTGTCCGTTAATTGCGATAAATGGGCTGCAAATAACGATTTCCTGTGCTTCCGGTGCTCACGTACCAAATGTACGCTGTGCTCCGGTTCTCGAAAACCGTTATTTTCGCCACATTTCTCTTTATTAATGAACACTCTCTAATACGCGTTAAAGCGTGTCTTTGCGGATATAAACATCATTCATTTTGTAATAGGTGGGGTCTTTGAAAATTGATCCGATTATGTTCGAAAGTGCACCGAGGGGGGCGCTACGCCGTTTCGTTTTTCGCCCCAAGGTGCCCTTTGCGATGATGGTGAAGCTTTTGTTCGGGGTTTTTTGAGGTTTGATGAATGTCCATAGGATGTGGGTGTGCCCGTTTTTCGGTTTTTTGACGGCGTTGCGGAATTGGCGGCCTGATTTGGTGTTGTCGATGGCGTTTAAGAGTTCCGGTTTGGTGCAGTTGAGGAAGACGGAGGCGTTTACGCCGAGAAGTTCTTCGGGCGGGAGGGCCATAAGCTCGCTAAAGACGCGATTGACCATGGTGATGGTGCATTCATCGTCGAGGGTCATGACTGGATCGGGCAGGTTTTCGAGGATGAATTGGCTGACATGTTTTTCATCGAAATCTGTTGTTTCTTGCGGGGCGTTGTTGGTGCTTGCCTGGGCGAGGATGGATTGCATCGCGTTTATAATCACATCGGCGGAGAGGTCGTTTTTGGAGACGAAACCTTCGACGAGCTGGCTGTCGCCGGTTAAATTATCGACTTGTTGTTTATCGAGGCCGGAGAAGAGGATGATCGGGTTTTCTGCCCCTTCTTCGCGGGCAACGCGGGCTAGGTCTAGGCCAGTGTTGCTGCCGATATTATAATCGACGAAGCAAGCGTCATAGTCGTTTTCGACGACTTTATCGAGGCCGTTATCGTAAGTAGAGGCCCATTCGATATCGATGTCATAGTCCGATTGCATGCCAAGATGCGCCTTGGTGAGCGTGTAATCGGCCTCATTGTCATCGACCATTAGAATTTTTAGCTTTCGGTGTGGCATACTGCCCCTATCATACTAAAATTGAATGTGCTTGTCCTACTATAGTATGGAATCATGAAAAATCTATTTATTCGTTATGTCTTTCCAGTTCTGGATGTAGTGGGATTTGGATAGCGGGGTTGAGAGATCATATAAGGGGAGCGGGTTTTTCAAGGATTGCCCGAGGTCACGTCCGAAGGGGGCAGTGGTGAGGTTTAGGCGTGTGTGGGGGGCGTATTTGTAGCCGCCTATATAGCCGCCTAAGGGGACGCTGAGCTTAATGCCATGATCGAAATGCACTTCACCGCCGAAAAGGTCGGGTTCGGAGTTATCGGTCATGGTGACGTAGCCAGAGAGCGATGCGCCGTTTTTGAAGTTTTTGGAGAGGGCGAGCGTCGCGCCGATATCCTCGGCCAGATAGCGTCCGAATTTTCCGTTTAGGGTGAGGTCAAGCTCGGGGATGTCGTACCATGCGTTGATATGCCCGCTAATGAGGTGATCACCGGTTAGGCCGAGATTTAGCACGCTATGCGGGTCGCGTTTGAGGGCGAGCCAAGCCTCGCCGCCGATGGCGAAGCGTTTGTCAAAGGGGCGGTAGAGGGTTTCACCGCCTATTCCGGCGTACATTTCCTCGAGATATCCGCTTGCGCTCATGATGTGGAGATCGGGGGCGATTGTGTGGGTGAGTGCGCCGAAGCTTTTTTCGACCGAGACAAAGCGATCGGCGAAATCGTCGATATCGCTGCGGACCGGAAGGATGGTTTGCGGACGGATTTTATCGAGTTTGTGCAGGTTTTCGGCAAGGTTGAAGCGTAGGCCGAAGGCGGAGGTGAAGAGGCCTTTGTCATCGGGGTGCATGAGCTCTACTATCGCGGCGTTACGGAAGAGGAAGCCGTCATCTTCTTCCGACAGGCCGATTTGATTGTCGAGGGTGAGGGAGATATCGGGGTAGGGTTTGTTGGCGACATCGTTATAGCGGAGCTTTTGTATGCCATTGAAATTATGTTTAAATTCGGCGTTGTGCCAGATTTCTTCGGCGCTGCCCGCATCGTGGGCGAGGGCGCGTTCGAGGTCGTGGCGCATGAAGGTGATGCTTGCGCCACGCAGGCCGTATGAGGTGGGGGCGATGGTCAGGGCTTCGACAGTTTGTCCGGCGTGGTTTGCTATGTGCATGGCGGCGCGTCCTAATTGATGGGGCGTGGAGAGGTGGGCGGCGAGCGGGAGGCGGGCGCTGGCTTCGCGGTTTGTGATAACGGTGTCGAGGAGCGCCATTTTATCCTTTTGCGCGGCGAGGGTCATCCATGCGGGAACGCCGAAATCGCTGCGGTAGGGGCGCATGAAGGCGGTGGATTTGTCTTTTGCGTTTTGATCGCGGATGTTTTTGATGTTCCCTTGGAAGGAGATACGCCCCATGAAGCGATCCTTGCCTTGGGCGGCGAGGGAGAGGTCGAGGTAGGGGAGTTGAGGTGGTCTGTAGTTCAGACCAACCGAGTATGGTGGTGGGGCGTTGAAATCGAAGGCGGTTTTTTCCGCCTCATATCGATTGCCGCCGATATCGGCTTTGAGGGAGAGGCCTTTTAGGAAAGGGGGGAAATATTCGATGCCGCCGAAAAATCCGATCTTTTGCCCCGTGAACCAATCGGCGGCGCGGGCGGGGTTGGCGCCGTCAATGTCGCGGTTTCGATCGAAATGTCCACCAAGTGCGCCGAGCGGGTTGTCGATATGCGCTGCGCCGGCGAATCGTCCCCATCCTATACCGGCGGTGAAATCGAAATTATTGTAGCGTTTGGAGGTCGCGATATATTCGCCGCTCATGCGTTTATGCCCGATGGCGGATTGTAGGCCGAGGGCGATTTGCGGGCGGGTTTTGTTTTCCTCCATCAGGCGGAGTTTGAGGTCGATGCCCGGATAGACGCGTTTGGGGTCGGCATCGAATGTCGACATCTCACCACTTTGCCGAACGTTGATATAGAGCGGGTCGGCGATTTGAAACCCTAGCGCGCCGTGGAGGTAGGGATCAGTCGCGCCGAGGTTGAGGCGAACCGTGCCGCTTTTGTCCATGCGGGCGCTGGGGATGGTGTTGAGGCCGAGCATGCCTATGGCGTTTGTGGAGTATGGGTGAGCGGCAGGGGGAGGGGCTTGTGCATAGCTATTATATGCATAAGCAAGCGCGGCGAGGTTGATTGCCGCGATACAGGTGAGTGTTTTGCGAATCTGCATAGGTGTTATGCCCTTAGAATCTCACAATTTTTAGTGTTCTTGATATGCCCCTGTATGTCAAAGCGCGTGGCTGTATAAGCGGCAATAGATTGTGCGTTAAAAATAATCTATAGTTGTATTGCTGGTCTTTCAGTTTTAGGAGATTGTTTTGTTTGAAATTGTGGCTTTGCTCATTTGCGCTTTTATTGTGCTGCTTGTTTTGACCTTTGTGGGGTATTGGCGTAGTCGTTGTTATGCACGATCGTTGGGGACTGCGTTGGATGCGAGTGGGGTTGGTCTCGTGTTTTTTGATGCGCGTGAGAATATGCGTATTGTGAATGGGGAAGCGCGGGCGTTGCTTCATGTCTTGGAAGGTGACTCTCACCTTACGTTACGGCGGTTTTTTAATGTTTTGTATGATAAGGGGCAGGATGTCGACGCGTATTTTAAAATGGCGTTACATGATGTGTCCGGCGATGCCGAGAGTATTAGCTTTCGTGAAATAATTCGTACTGACAATGGTAAGCTTTGTCTTGTTGAGGCGCGTAAGAGTGACGGTAATACGACGACTATTACCCTGAATGATTTTAGCCGGTATATGGAACAACAAAATCAGCTTGATCAGTTGGGTCGTATTAATAAGGATTTGATACAGGCGGTGGAGGCAAGTACGTGCGGGGTTTTGCTGACTGACCCGAAAACCGATCCGCATTCGGTTTTGTTTGTGAATAATGCGTGCCGTGCGTTTTGGGGGATACGGGCGGAGGATGCGCGCGATATGACGTTAGGCGCTTTTTTGAAGCGCTTGAATTTATGTGATGCGTTGGAGGGGATACAAGGCGCCTTTGATGCGGGGTTAGGGTTTCAGGCTGAAACGCGCGTTGGCGCGGGGAGCGGTGAGGATAAAGATGCGTCTTGGTTTGATGTGCGATTAACCCCGGTGTTTGATGCGGATGGGGTCTTGGATCTGTTTATCTGTGTGTTTACGGATATGACGGCGTTAAAGCGGAGCGAGGGCGAGTTTTATCGGGCGCAAAAGCTGGATGCGCTGGGGCGGTTATCGGCGGGGATCGCGCATGACTTTAATAATGTTTTGTCTATCGTTGATGGCTATGCGCGGGAGATTTCGCGTAATCCCGATGATACGGAAGGGACGGTGCAGCGGATTGGGAAGGTGCAAAACGCGGCGCAGCGCGGGGCGGATTTAACCAAACGTATGTTGGCCTTTAGTCGCCATAAAATTATAACAGACACGGTCATTGATCTTAAGAATGTGATCGAAGATCAGGTCTCTATGCTGTGTCCGTTGTTGGATGAATCTATTGAATTACGGTTTGAGTGCCTTGTGGATGACGTTTTTGTGCGTGCGGGCGTGGATACAATTTCGCAAGTTTTGATCAATCTTTCCATTAATGCGCGGGATGCGATGCCGCAAGGTGGTGTGTTGAGCATTACGTTGGCTGATGATCCTGATGATGATGCATTTTGGCGCTTGCGGGTTGGTGACACAGGGGAAGGGATTGATCCGAAGACGTTGGCTCATATCTTTGATCCGTTCTTTACGACGAAAGAGCAAGGCAGGGGGACCGGGCTTGGTCTATCGGTTGTTTATGGATTGATACAGGATATTGGCGGGCGGATTGTGGTTGCGTCACAATTGTCACGCGGGACGGTGTTTTCGATTTGCCTGCCGAAATCCGATGATGCTCCAACGCAGCTTTTGGATGGTGATGTCGAGGATGTAGATAGTATTGTGCTTAAGGGGTATACGGCGCTGGTGGTTGAGGATGAAGAGGATTTGCGTACGCTGATTTGTGGGGAGCTTGAGAGGCGCGGAATGCATGTGTTGTGTGCCGAAAATGGTGATGAAGCCTTGGTCGTGCAGGATGATCATGTCGGGGATATTGATGTGCTCGTGACGGATGTTGTGATGCCGGTTTTGAACGGGCTGAAGCTTTCGGAGCTTATGTCCGCGTTGCGCCCCGATATGCGTGTGATTTTTATGAGCGGTTATCCCGCGCGTGGGGATCATGCGCGGGTGGAGTTGCCGGAAGATTGTTTGTTTTTATCCAAGCCGGTGAATTTGGATGTTTTGTGTCAGCTTATTTTTGCCTCGTTAAGTGGGCAGCAGAATGTGATTTTGGCGCAGCAATGGAATTTGGACGAAAAGAAGGGAGATGCTCATGGCGCATCATAGTGATATCGATTTTTCTGCGTTAAAGGTTTTGATTGTTGAGGATCAGCAAGAGGCGCGGGCGATGATCCGTAATATGCTGATGGAGCTTGGTATTAATCAGGTTTTTGATGCGGCAGATGGACGACAGGCTTTGGATTTTATGGATTCGGCGTTTGATTTTGTGAATTTGATTATGTGTGATTGGAATATGCCGAATATGAGCGGGGTCGAGTTTTTGCGGCAATTGCGGAGTGTTGATCCGGATGTGCCGTTTTTGATGGTGAGTGGGCGGGCGGATATGGATTCGGTGATGGAGGCGAAGGGATCCGGTGTTACGGGCTATATCACAAAACCGTTTTCGGCGCAGCAATTGGAGGCGAAATTGCGGATTGTTCTGTATCGTATGGAGAAAGATTGATGAGGCTTTTACGTGCGCTGTGTTCTGGTGTAAAATAAAGGATATGGACCATGCAGATTATGATCTTTGTGTGATTGGCGGCGGGATTAACGGCGTGGGGATTGCGCGTGACGCCGCGGGGCGCGGTTTGTCCGTTTTGTTGGTTGAGGCGGCGGATTTGGGCGGGGCGACCTCGTCGGCGAGTACGAAGCTGATCCATGGTGGTTTACGGTATCTGGAATATTTTGAATTTGATTTGGTGCGGCATGCCTTGCGGGAGCGGGAGGTTTTGCTGCGCCTTGCGCCGCATATTATCTGGCCGATGGATTTTGTGCTTCCCCATACGCCGGAGCAGCGTCCGGCGTGGATGATACGGCTCGGGTTGTTTTTGTATGATCATTTGGCGCGGCGGCGGGTGCTTAAGGGTTCGAAAATGCTGCGGCTTGCGGGTGGTGTTTTAAAATCGGAATTTGATGTGGCGTTTCAATACTCGGATTGCTGGGCGGATGATGCGCGGCTTGTGGTGCTCAATGCGATGGATGCGGCGGAGAAGGGGGCGGAGATTTTGACACATACGCGTTGCACCGGATTGCGCGAGGTGGATGGGGCGTGGCGTGTTTCGCTTGATGGGCGGGCGGATATATCGGCACGGATGGTGGTGAATGCCGCCGGGCCTTGGGTGTCGGAGTTTTTGCATGAGGCGGGTGTGGTGGACCATGCTGCGCCTATTGCTCGGTTGGTGAAGGGCTCGCATATTATCACAAAGCGGCTTTATGAGGGCGATGAGGCGTATATTTTGCAGCAAAATGACGGGCGCATTTGTTTTGTGATTCCGTATGAGGGGGGCTATACCCTTATCGGCACGACGGAAGAAGAATATGGCGGAGATCCAAGGGATGCACGGATATCGGATGTGGAGATTGAGTATTTGATTGCGGCGTATAATGCGGCGTTTGCCGCGCCGATTGAACGTCGCGATGTGCTCTGGAGTTATAGTGGTGTGCGGCCTTTGTTTGATGATGGAAAAGATGCGACGGGTAGTGCGACTGGTGCCTCGCGGGATTATAAATTGCATCGGCATGATGGGTTTGCTGCGCCGCTTATGTCGGTGTTTGGCGGGAAGCTTACGACCTATCGAGTTTTGGCGGAGGATGTGATGAACAGGTTGCTGCATCTGGGGAATGATTATGCTGCGCCATGGACGGCGGATGCGGCGTTGCCAGGCGGTGATATTCCGGAGGTGGATTTTGATGCGTTTTTGATGCAACAAATTGCGAAGTATGGCTGGATGCATGAAGGGCTGGTGCGGCGCTATGCACGGGCGTATGGCACGCGGATGGATGTGTTTTTGGCGGGGGCGGCATCGGTGAAGGATTTGGGGCAGTATTTCGGGGATGATGTTTATCAGGCGGAGATTGATTATATGCTGCAATATGAATTTGCACGGGATGCGGAGGATATATTCTGGCGGCGCTCGAAATTGGGGCTGCATG
Source organism: Alphaproteobacteria bacterium (assembly GCA_050633165.1). Taxonomy (GTDB): domain Bacteria; phylum Pseudomonadota; class Alphaproteobacteria; order Micavibrionales; family Micavibrionaceae; genus TMED27. The sequence continues at coordinate 28,138 of JBOEFZ010000060.1, forward strand.
TTGGTGAGGCGGTGATTGCGAAGGTGGAGGATTATTTAGATGCTATTGGCGATTGATCAAGGGACGACGAGCAGCCGTGCGGTGTTGTTTGATGTGCGCGGCGGCGTGGTTGATGTTGCGCAAAAAGAACTTACGTTGCATACGCCGAATAAGGGTTGGGTGGAGCAAGATCCGCGTGATATTTGGCAGGGTACTTTATGGTGTTTGCAAGAAATTGCTGCGCGGAATGATGTGACGGCTATTGCTGGTTGCGGGATTACCAATCAACGGGAAACGACGATTGTTTGGGATCGGAAGACGGGGGAGCCGGTTTATAACGCGATTGTGTGGCAAGATAGGCGAACGGCGGATATTTGTGCAGCATTAAAGGAACAAGGGTGTGAGGAAGCGATTGCGGCGAAGACGGGATTGCTGCTCGACCCTTATTTCTCTGCCACGAAAATTGCGTGGATTTTGGAGAATGTGGATGGTGCGCGGGAGCAGGCGGAGGCCGGTGAATTGGCCTTTGGCACGGTGGAGTGTTATTTGCTCTGGCATCTCACGGGTGGAAAAATGCATGTGAGTGATGCGAGCAACGCCTCGCGCACTATGCTGTTTAATATTGAGGTGCAGGATTGGGATGACGATCTTCTCGCGCTGTTTGATATTCCGCGCAGCATTTTGCCGGAGGTTCGCGATAATGTTGCGGATTTTGGCGCGATTGATGCGCAGCATTTTGGCGCGGCGATGCCCATTGGCGGGATGGTGGGGGATCAGCAAGCGGCGCTCATCGGGCAGGGGTGCTTTGAACGTGGGATGGTGAAGTCTACCTACGGCACGGGGTGCTTTGCGTTGATGAATGTTGGTGAGGTGTTTAAACCCTCGCAAAATCGTTTGCTCACCACGGTTGGGTATCGTTTGGGCGGTCAGGTGACTTACGCGATTGAGGGTTCGATTTTTATTGCGGGGGCGGCGGTACAATGGCTGCGGGATAATTTGGGGGTTATTGAGAATGCTGCGCAGAGTGAGGCGTTGGCGCGCAGCGTTCCCGATAATAATGATGTGTATTTTGTACCTGCTTTTACCGGCCTTGGAGCGCCATATTGGCGTCCCGATGCGCGGGCCATGATTTGCGGGTTGTCGCGGGAGAGCCGCAAGGCGCATATTGCGCGCGCAGCATTGGAGGCACAAGGGTTTCAGACGCGCGATTTGATGGATGCGATGGCGAAGGATAGTGGTTTTCCCGTGGATGTTATCCGCGCCGATGGCGGGTTGGTCGCGAACGGGTTTATGTGTCAATTTTTGGCCGATATGGTTGGCGCGCGCATCGATGTTCCGCGTGTGCATGAGGCCACAGCATGGGGCGCAGCGGCGCTGGCGGGGATGCAAGCGGGGGTGTTTGACGGGCTTGGCGACATTGCTGCGCTTTGGGATTGTGAGAAAGCGTATCAGCCAGAAATGCAGGATGATGATCGTGCCGCGCTTTATGAAGGGTGGACGCGGGCGGTTGGAATGCTTTTGGATGCTTGATTTCTTTGATGGTGGTTTTTCGTTGTTTCAGCACCATGTACTTCGCAATGACGGTTTTTTTGGATTAGGCGGCGGTCCAGCCGCCGTCGATGGATTGTGCTGATCCTGTTATATTCTCGGCGGCATCGGAGCATAAAAATGCTGCGTATTCGGCGATTTGTTCTATGGTTACGAATTTCTTTGTGGCTTGCGCCTTTAGCAGGACATCGTTCACGACTTCTTCTTCGCTCATCCCGCGTGCCTTGGCTGTGTCCGCGATTTGTCCTTCGACAAGCGGGGTTTTGACGTAGCCGGGGCAGATGGCATTAACGGTTATGTTGTCCTCGGCCAGTTCGAGCGCGGTTGATTTTGTGAGGCCGAGCACGCCATGCTTTGCCGCGACATAAGCGGATTTATAAGGCGAGGCGACGAGAGCATGGGCGGAGGCAATGTTGATAATGCGCCCCCATCCGGCGGCCTTCATGTGCGCTATGGCGTGGTGCGTGGTGTAGAAGGCGGAGGAGAGGTTGATCGCGATGATCGCTTCCCATTTCTCAGCGGGGAAGTCTTCTACGGGGTATACATGTTGTATTCCTGCGTTGTTGATGAGGATATCGAGTGAGCCGAATGTTTCCTTTGCGGCGGTGATAAGCGCAGCGATTTCCTCCGGTTTTGTCATGTCGGCGGGGTGGTAGGTGCATTTGACGCCTAAGCTTTCGATGGTTTGGCGTTTTTTTTCGATATCATCCGCGTCGCCGAAACCGTTGATGGTGATGTTAGCGCCGGCTTTTGCCAAACGCTGCGCAATGCCATATCCAATACCGCTTGTTGATCCGGTGATGATGGCGGTTTTATTTTGGAGGCTTCTCATGCTGTTTATTATAGGTGACATGTGCCGAGATGCAATAAAATGGTGCTGCTGGGGAGAATTGAACTCCCGACCTCGTCATTACCAATGACGCGCTCTACCACTGAGCTACAGCAGCCTGTTATGCCTCGCGCAGCTTCGCTGCTCCGACGGGGCGGGCGAAAGCCCGAAGCGCAGTCGCACTCTTATCCCCAAAACGAAGAGATAGATAACGCAAAAACCCTAGCCTGTCACGTGTGTTTTTGCCTATTGTTGGAAAATGTCGAATAATCAAAAGCAAGATAAGCTGGATAAGCGTGCGGCGGCGTTGCGGGACAATCTTATGAAGCGTAAGCCGATTCAAAAGAAAAAGCCCAAAGCCGATAGCAAAAAAGAAGATAAGGATTGAGTATGGAAGCCATAAAAGAGCGTGAAGATGCCGCGAATTTTCAAGGATTGGTTGCCACGCCGGGGATATTAGCCGATTCGCAAATTCGGGACTTAGCGCAAAGCGAAGGGATGATTGAGCCGTTCGTGGAAAAGCAAACGCGGGATGGCGTTATTTCTTATGGCTTGTCTTCGTATGGATACGATGCACGCTGCGCGCCGGATTTCAAAATTTTCACCAATGTCGATACGGCGATGGTCGATCCGAAGGAATTTAGCGAGGCAAATTTCGTCACGCGGGAGCAAGATGTTTGCATCATTCCCCCCAACAGCTTCGTCCTCACCCATACGGTTGAATATTTCAAAATCCCCAAAGATGTGCTTGTGATTTGCCTCGGGAAATCGACCTATGCGCGGTGTGGGTTGATTGTGAATGTTACGCCGCTCGAACCCGGTTGGGAGGGGCATGTGACCTTAGAAATTTCCAACACCACGCCAAACCCCGCAAAGGTTTACGCCAATGAAGGCATCGCGCAATTCCTCTTCTTTAAGGGCAGTGCACCGTGCGAGGTTTCCTACGCCGATCGTGCGGGGAAATATATGGGGCAGCGCGGCACGACTTTGCCAAAGCTATAAAGCTTGACGCGCTACTAAAAAATTAGTAACTCACATATATGAGTATTTCAGCATTAAAGAAGGCCGTGGATGCGGCGGGTGGTCAATCAGCGTTAGGGCGCTTGATTGGGCGAGAGCAAAAGACAATCTGGGCGTGGATTAATACGACGCAAAAAGTTCCGGCCGAGGATGTCATTAAGATCGAGGAAGCCGTATCCGGCGCGGTGGATCGTTATGATTTACGCCCTGATATTTACCCGCGTACGCAACCCCTTGATAAAATCGCGGTGATTGGCGGCAATCCGCTGCATGGGACTATCCCGATTAGCGGGGCGAAGAATTCCGCGCTCAAATTAATGTGCGCCTCGCTCCTTTCCGATCAATCGATTTATTTTGAAAATATGCCCAATGGCTTGCGGGATATTGGATCACAGGTGGAATTGCTGGAGCATTTAGGCTGCACGATATCGCGTGAAAATGATGTGATGGCGATTAATGCGGGAAGCGTTGAAACGCTAACCGCGCCCTATGATATTGTCCGTAAAATGCGCGGGAGCATTCTTGTGCTTGGCCCGCTGCTCGCGCGTTTTGGGGAGGCGAAGGTATCCCTTCCCGGCGGGTGTGCGATTGGCACGCGTCCGGTTGACCTTCATATTAAGGGCCTCGAGGAAATGGGCGCGATTATCACGCTCGAGGATGGATATATCAATGCGCGCGCACCGCAAGGCGGCTTGCAAGGTGCGAAGATTATGTTCCCCAAAGTTTCCGTTGGCGCGACCGAGAATTTATTGATGGCGGCGACATTGGCGAAGGGATCGACGATCCTTTCTAATGCCGCGCGTGAGCCGGAGATTGAGGATCTCGGGCAAATGCTGATCTCTATGGGTGCGAAGATTGACGGGCTCGGAACAGAGACGATTCGTATTGAAGGCGTGGCGCAGCTTAACGGTACACATCACCGCGTTGTCGCCGACCGGATCGAGACAGGAACCTACGCCATTGCCGCCGGTATGACGGGCGGGCGTGTGCGCCTGCAGCGCGCGAGCCTTGACCACATTGGCGCGGCGGTTGGCCTGATGTGCCAAGCAGGGTTTGAAATTGATCAAGATGGTGAGGATGTAATCGTCGGGCGCGAGCTATCGACGCCGCTACACGGGGTTGATGTCATGACCGAACCGCATCCCGGCTTTCCAACGGATTTGCAGGCGCAATTTATGGCGATGCTAACCGTGGCGCAGGGTGCGGGCATGGTCACGGAAACGATTTTCGAAAACCGCTTTATGCATGTGCCGGAGCTAAACCGTATGGGCGCGGATATTAGCGTGCAGGGAAATTCGGCGATTGTGCGTGGTGTTTCTGGCCTGAAAGGTGCGCCGGTCATGGCGACAGATTTGCGTGCGAGCGTAGCCCTCGTCCTCGCCGGCCTCGTTGCCGAAGGAGAAACCGTCATTAACCGCATTTACCATCTGGAACGCGGTTATGAGAATATTGTTGGCAAGCTTGAGGGCGTTGGCGCGAATATTCGCAAGGTTTAAAAACCCCTTCGCATTCGCACAATTTCGCGTTACAACAGGCCTATGAAAATACGAAAATACATTCTTGCTGTGCCTAAAGGGCGAATTTTGGAGCAATTGTTACCGCTTCTTGCCGCGTGCGATATCGTGCCGGAGGGTGATTTTAGTAATAAAGCCTCGCGCAAGCTCCAATTCACGACCAATCACGATAATCTGGATATTATCCGCGTGCGCGCCTTTGATGTGGCGACATTCGTGGCCTATGGCGGGGCGGATTTGGGTGTGGTGGGAAGCGACGTGATTGAGGAGTTTAATTACGATCAGATTTACGCGCCTGTGCCGCTCGGCATTGGTGGCTGTCGTCTCTCGGTTGCTGTGCCGAATGAAAAGCTGAACGAAGCCTCGCACGCTAGCCATATTCGCGTGGCAACGAAATACCCAAACCTCACCGCCGCACATTATGCAAAAAATGGTGTGCAGGCGGAATGCATCAAGCTTAATGGCGCGATGGAAATCGCCCCTGCGCTTGGCCTATGTGATCATATTGTCGATTTGGTGGAGACGGGCAGCACGCTTAAGGCCAATAACCTCACCGAAACGGATATGATTTTAGACATCGCCTCGAAACTCATCGTGAACCGCAGCGCGCTTAAAACCAATCCTGATGTACTCGGCGATTGGATCGAGAAATTCCGCGACGCGGCGCAATAAAGGTAGTCACGAAATGAGCGCTTCCATTGCCTCTATCGCCATTATCGACCTTCCCTTGAATGATGAACAAGAGCTGATCGCACGGGATCGGCAAATTGCGCTGCGAGATTTGCGCCGCAATAGTGTGTTTCAACCGCTTAAAGATGAAAACGGCCCGTATGATATTTCACTTTCGGTGGAGGAAGGGCGACTGGTGTTTCGGATTACGAATGCAGCGGGCGCGGATTTACCGATGCTCGTCCTGTCTCTCAAACCCTATCGCCGTTTGATTAAAGATTACTTCATGATCGTGCGGAGTTATCGCGAGGCGGTTAACGATGGCAAGCCATCACGGATCGAGGCAATCGATATGGGGCGGCGCGGCCTGCATAATGAAGGGGCGGAATTGTTGCAAGAGCGCTTGAGCGATAAAATTGAGATGGATTTTGATACGGCAAGGCGACTTTTTACGCTTATCTGCGTCCTTCACGCGCAAAATACGGCGTTATGGCGCTAGAGCTTGCATTTTTTATCCAAAGGCTTATAACAACACAATCAATTAACGAATTAAGGATAGTATTTTACATGCCAAAGGAAGACCTCATTGAATTTAAAGGAGTCGTCACCGAGATTTTGCCAAACGCCATGTTCCGCGTGACGTTGGAAAACGAGCATGAAATCCTTGCCCACACCGCCGGAAAAATGCGCAAAAACCGCATCCGCGTGCTTCAGGGTGATAAAGTCGTCGTTGAAATGACCCCCTATGACCTCGGCAAAGGCCGCATTATTTTCCGTGAGAAATAAGCCTCTCATCCTCGCCTCTGCATCCCCGCGGCGTGTTGACCTCCTTAAACAAGTCGGCATTTCGCCGGATGATATACTTCCCGCCGACATTGATGAAACACCGCTAAAAGGTGAATTGCCGCGTGAGCTGGCGCAGCGTTTGGCGCTGGGTAAGGCTCGGGCGATTGCAGAGCAGCGTGCGGGTGCCTATATCCTCGCCGCCGATACCGTTGTTGGGTGCGGGCGGCGGATTTTGGATAAGGCGGAGGACGCGGATTATGCGCGGCACTGCCTTAAAACCTTATCGGGGCGGCGGCATCATGTTTATGGCGGCATTGCCCTGATCACGCCGGATGGCAACGCGGTAACGCGCCTTTGTGATACGGTGGTGCAGTTTAAACGCCTGACCGAGGCGGAGATCGAATCCTATATCCAATCCGGCGAATGGGAAGGCAAAGCGGGCGGCTATGCGATCCAAGGGCGCGCGGCGGCGTTCGTTAAATTCATCAGCGGATCGCATTCTAATGTCGTTGGGCTATCGCTTTATGATACACTGGCGATGTTGAATGGAAATGGTTTTAAAGCCTAACCCTCTCGCCGTCATCTCGGAGGCGATGCGTAGCATCGTTTAAACATCCGGGATCCAAAAAGACGCTAGCAAAGCTAGCGACATCACTGGATCCCCGCTGTCTTAGCCTCAGGATGTTCGGCCGCGGGGATGACAAAAGAAGTGAGTATTCATGGATATTCTTATCGAAGAACAAGAAGGCAGCCTTTGGGTTGCAGCGCTACAGGGCGGTCGGCTTGACGGATTGGAGGTTGAGCCTGCGCTTGAGGAAGTGCGTTGGGGCTCGATCTATTGGGGGCGTGTGAGTTCTGTTAATGCCGCGCTAGATGCTGTTTTTGTTGATTTGGATGGTTATAACACCGGCATTCTTTATAACCGCGATGTCCGGATTAAGGATGGCGATGGCTACATCAAGGGCGGGGCGCAGGCGATTGGCAAGACATTCTCCCCCGGTGATATGATCGCGGTGCAGGCCAAGAGCGCGTACCTGCCCAAAGAATATGATGATTACGCGAGCCAAGAGACAAAAACACCGCAGCTATCGATGGATATAACGCTGCAGGGGCGCTACACCATTCATTGCCCGATGATGGGGAAGAACCGCCTTTCCTCGCGCATTCGGAATAAAAAAATGCGCAGCGCGATGCGTAAGATGCTCAATGATCTGGATGGGCTGGACGGCTTTATCCTGCGCGCGGCGGCGGCGGATACACAAACGGATGTATTACTGCGGGAGGCGGAGATTTTGCAAGGCGCATGGCGCGAGGTTCAGCAATTTCTTGAAGGGGATGAGCCTGCGCTCATCGCGCTTGGCCCCGATGCGATCCAACGCACCTTAAGTGACCAGGCCGCGCAAGCGATTGAGCGCATTGAGATCGTCACGATGGATCATTTCGAGGAAGTCGAGGATTGGTGTGCGGTTTTTGCCCCCGATCTTGTGCCGAAAATTGTCCCGATTGAGCTAAGAAATGCCGATGAGGATCTCGCCCTTTTCCATGAGCGCGATATTATCGGGCAGATTGAAGAACTAACCCAGAGCTACATCCTACTCCCCTCCGGCGGAAATATTATTTTGCAAAAAACGGCTGCGCTTACGGCGGTTGATGTGAATAAAAGCAGCGATAAGGGCGCGAAACTCGCCACGAATATCGAAGCCGCGCGCGAGGTTTCCCGTCAATTACGGTTGCGCAATTGCGGCGGTGCGATCATTGTCGATTTCCTGAAGATGAACGGTAAAGCCGAAGAAGGGAAATTGATCGCAGCCTTGGAAGAGGCCATTAACGATGACCCCTGCACGGTACAAATCCACGGCTTTACCAATCTTGGCATGATGGAGCTAACCCGCAAACGCCGCACACCCCCTTTGCGAGAGCGCATGCAGGGAATAAAATTGTCCTGACCCTTTGTTTAGTACTAGACAACCCCGCTGCTTTTTCTTATAACCCTTCCATTCCTCGCACGTATTTTACGTGCGATGGAATAGTCAAAGAGGTTTCGTTTTTGACAAGGCATGAGCAACGAAGTGTACAAACGTACACGGGGTGCGATAGCGCCACTCAAAAAACGAACGGTCGCAGACTATTCGCCCGGGTAGCTCAGTGGTAGAGCAGGGGATTGAAAATCCCCGTGTCGGAAGTTCAATTCTCCCCCCGGGCACCATTT
>JBOEFZ010000061.1:0-18172 GCA_050633165.1 Alphaproteobacteria bacterium
AATCCATCTTGCCGGCGAGGTAGATTACACGGGCAAGCCGTGTAATGACGAAGCCTTAGGATTGTGCACCTTCTTCCCGCATTTTATTCACATCAACATGGAAGCTTTCACCACACCCACAACGGGCGGTTTCATTGGGGTTTGAGAAATCAAAGCGGGAATTACCGAGTTCATCGGTGATGTAATCTATCTGCGTTCCGATCAGCATCCATGAATAGATTTTCGGGACATTGAGGGTAATGCCGTGTGCCTCGATGATATCATCGCCCGCGCCATCATCGCCTGCCTTGATGTAATCCATTTTATACGAATTGCCGGAGCAGCCCGTTGCCTTTATCGAAAGACGTACACCTTGCGTCTCTTGCGGTGCACGCTCCAAAAGCGTACGGATTTGATTGGCTGCATTTTCGGTTATTGTAATCATGGCTTTATTTTGCCACCAAGACGCCAAGAACACCAAGTTTCACGAAGTTTTTTTAATGTTATTTCTTTGTGTTACTTTGCGCGCTTTGCGGCTTTGCGGCGAATCCTTTAGTAGAACATATTCAGTTGCATTTTTGCGGTTTCGGACATTTTTGACGGGTCCCATGGCGGGTCCCAGATGATTTCAACATCGACCTCGCCAACGGCCTGTAGCGGGAAAAGCGCGCCCTGCACCCATCCGGGCATTTCTTGCGCCACCGGACAGCCGGGAGATGTAAGGGTCATTTTGATATCAAGGTCGATGACGCCATCATTCTCTAAAAATTTTATGGCGTAGATCAGGCCAAGCTCATATATATTGACCGGAATCTCGGGGTCGTAAATCTCCCGCATTGCATCACGTACGGCGGGCCATAGGGGGTGGGTTTTATCGACCTCGACATGCGGCGGCTCGATAAGGGCAGCCTCTTCTTCGGATAAAGTATCAGATACACGGGGCGGTGTAGGAACTTGATTTTTCAAGCCTTTTTCTGGTTCAGTCATAGCAGCATATCTTTCGCTTTTTTGACACCTTCAATGAATTGATGGATATCGTCTTCGTTATTATAAAGTGCGATCGAGGCGCGAATTGTACCATCAATACCGAAACGCTGCATCAAGGGCATGCAGCAATGGTGACCGCTGCGGGTTGCTACGCCGCATTGATCGAGGATCATGGCGATGTCGGAAATATGCGCACCGTCGAGGGTGAAGCTCAGCACGCCGATTTTATCGGGGGTGTCGCCGTAGACACGTACACCCTGTATCGCTTTTAATTCCTTATGCGCCAGATCGCTTAATGTTTTTTCATGCGCTTGGATCGCTGTGAGACCGATGGATTCGATGTAATCAATCGCCGCGCCTAAACCTATAACCTCGGTAATGGCGGGGGTTCCGGCTTCGAAGCGGTATGGCGGTTCTTTGTAGGTGGTTTTGTCGAGTGTCACATGCTCGATCATATCGCCACCGCCTTGGTAGGGGGACATGACTTCAAGGATGTCGTATTTACCGTAGAGAACGCCGATACCGCTTGGCCCATAGAGCTTATGCCCTGTGAAGGCGAAGAAGTCGCAATCAAGGGTCTCTACGTCGATTTTTTCATGCACAATGGCCTGTGTGCCGTCTAGCAGGACTTTAATCTTTGGATTAAACTTACGCGATAAGTTTATGATTTTACTTGCATTATTAATCACACCAAATGCGTTTGATGTGTGTACGCATGCGATGAGTTTTGTTTTATCGGAGAGGAGCGTTTCGAACGCATCAAGCTCAAGCGTGCCATCATCACGCACAGGAATGACCTTTATCACAATGCCGATTTCATCGCGGAGCAGTTGCCACGGGACGATATTGGCGTGGTGTTCCATTGCGGTGATGATGATTTCATCACCTTTGCGGAGATGCGTACGCCCCCAGCTATGCGCGACTAAATTGATGGATTCTGTTGCGTTTCTGGTAAAAACAATCTCTTTTTCGCTGTTTGCGCCAATGAAACGCGCAATTTTGGCGCGCACAGCCTCGAAATTAGCCGTTAAATCCTGCGAAATGCGATAAAGGCCGCGATGAATGTTGGAATAGCCGGATTTTTGCAGGTCGGACATCGCATTTATAACTGAAATTGGCTTTTGCGCGCTGGCGGCGCTATCCAAAAACGCCAAAGGCTTGCCGTTCATTGTTGTTTCCAAAATTGGAAAATCTGCTCTGTTATTTACTATCGTCATAATTTTTTGTACTCGAAGTTGCGAAGCAACGAAGATAAGGAATCAAAACTTCGTAACTTCGTTGCTTCGCGTTAAATTTCCAATGCGGTTTGAAGCCAGTTATTTGCTCTCTCTAAAACTTCCTCACGGATGGTTTCGTTTTCGATTTTATCGACTGCCTCGCTGACAAAGGCCTGCACGAGGAGCAAGCGGGCTTGTGCTTCGCTGAGGCCGCGTTGACGCAAGTAGAAGAGCGGTTCTTCGTCGAGTTGTCCGGTTGTGGCGCCGTGGGAGCATTTTACGTCATCGGCGTAAATCTCTAGCTCCGGCTTTGTGTCCATCTCCGCATCGGGGGAGAGAAGGTGCGCGTTGGAGAGTTGGTAGCCATCGGTTTTTTGCGCGATTTGGTGTACGTGTACTTTGCCTTGGAACACGCAGCGCGCCTTATCATCCAAAAGGGTACGGTAGAATTGGTTGGATTGCGTGTGCGGGGCTTGGTGCTCGATCAGGATGGTGGTGTCGCCGTGCTGCGTGCCATTCAGGAGGTTTACGCCGTTAAAACTTACCTCTGCGCCCTGCCCCTGTATCTCCGCATGGATGTCGTGGCGGGTGAGTTTACCGCCGATATTCAGGCTAAACCCATTATAAACAGCATCGCGAGCAGCGGTGATATGCACCATATTGGTCTGTACGCCATCGGGCATGTCGTCATTAATGCGGATGTGGTGGAGTTTCGCGTTTTGACCGAGAGTGATTTGGGTGGTCATATTTTTCCAGTAGCTGCCCTGCCCCCCTTGGCGTTCGATGATTGTTGCTTCGGCGTTATCCTCGATGGTGATTTTCAAGTGTACCTGTACGTGTTCCTTATCCGCCGCCGTGAAGGTGATATCTTGCGGAATCTCACAGGTTTCCCCACTGGTTTTGTGGATAACGATTTCCTGTACGTCTCCATCAACCAAATTCGCGGGGATGGCGCGGGGGAGATTGGTGTATTTCCACTCTTCCACCTTTGGGGTTGGGAGGTTTTGTATGTCTAATGCTTGTTTCATATTTTTAAACTTTTTATTTTACGCGGAGAAACAGAGGTTCGGAGTTTTTTTATTTTATAAAAATTTAAAACTCCGCTTCTTCGAAACTCCGCGTAGAAAATTATGCTGCCTCTTCCAAAAATTCCGCGTAGCCGCGCTCTTCCAGCTCTAGCGCGAGCTCAGGGCCGCCGGTTTTGATGATTTTTCCTTTTGCCAAGACATGCACGACATCGGGCTTGATATAATCGAGCAAGCGTTGGTAGTGCGTAATGACGAGGAAGGAGCGTTTACCGTCGCGCATCGCATTAACGCCATCCGCCACAACTTTCAGCGCATCAATATCTAGGCCGGAATCGGTCTCATCGAGGACGCAGAATTTCGGCTCTAACATTGCCATTTGCAGGACTTCATTCCGCTTTTTCTCTCCACCCGAAAAGCCGACATTGACCGCGCGTTTCATCATGTCGTCGGAGATGCCTAGCTCTTTACATTTTGATTTGATGAGTTTGAGCATACCGAGCGCGTCCAGCTCCTCCTCTCCCCGCTGTTTGCGGATGGCGTTGATGGAGGTTTTTAGGAAGGTGCTCATGTTAACGCCCGGAATTTCGACGGGGTATTGGAAGGCAAGAAAAAGGCCGGCGGCGGCGCGCTCTTCGGGATCGAGGTCGAGGAGGTCTTGCCCGTCGAGCGTAGCCGAGCCCTCCGTAACCTCGTAATCTTCTTGTCCGGCGAGGACGTAAGATAACGTTGATTTCCCGCTGCCGTTTGGCCCCATGATGGCGTGCACTTCGCCCTCGGGGATGTCGAGCGTTATTCCTTTGAGGATTTCCTTTTCACCTTCGTCCGTTTCAACATTTGCTTTTAAGTTGTTTATTTTGATCATTATCCAACACTTCCTTCTAAACTAATTCCTACTAATTTTTGTGCCTCTACCGCGAATTCCATCGGTAATTCTTGCATCACCTCGCGGGCGAAGCCGTTTACGATTAGGGCGATGGCTTCTTCTTCGCTAAGGCCGCGTTGCATGCAGTAGAAGAGTTGATCTTCGCCGATTTTGCTCGTTGTTGCTTCGTGCTCTAAATTCGCGGATTTGTTTTTGCTCTCGATATACGGCACGGTGTGTGCGCCGCATTGGTCGCCGATTAGGAGGGAGTCACAGACGGTGAAGTTGCGTGCGCCTTCCGCGCCGGCGTTGATTTTCACGAGGCCTCTGTACGTGTTGTCTGAGCGCCCTGCGCTGATGCCTTTTGAGATAATCCGGCTTTTTGTGTTCTTACCGATATGGATCATTTTTGTGCCGGTGTCGGCTTGTTGGCGGCCATTGGTGATGGCGACGGAGTAGAACTCGCCTTGGCTGTTATCGCCTTTGAGGATACAGGATGGGTATTTCCATGTGATGGCTGATCCGGTTTCGACTTGGGTCCAGCTGATTTTGGAATTGCGCCCTTCGCAGATGCCGCGCTTGGTGACGAAATTATAAATCCCGCCTTTGCCCGTTTCAAAATCGCCAGGATACCAGTTTTGTACGGTGGAATATTTGATCTCCGCATCTTCATGGGCGATCAATTCTACAATCGCGGCGTGGAGTTGGTTTTCATCGCGCATGGGCGCGGTGCAGCCCTCAAGGTAGGACACGTACGATCCTTTTTCCGCAATGATTAATGTGCGCTCAAACTGCCCTGTGTTTAGTTCATTAATGCGGAAATAGGTGCTGAGCTCCATCGGGCAGCGGACACCTTCGGGGATGTAGACGAAGCTGCCGTCGGTGAAGACTGCGCTGTTTAAGCAGGCATGTTTGTTATCGCCGGGGGGGACAACGCTACCCATATATTTTTTGACCAATTCGGGGTGGTCTTTGATCGCGTCGGAGATCGAGCAGAAGATCACGCCGGATTCGGCCAATTTTGCCTTAAACGTGGTGGCGACGGAGACGGAGTCGAAGACCACATCGACCGCGACGGGTGTACGTTCCTGTACGCCTGCTAATATCTCTTGTTCACGCAAGGGGATGCCGAGTTTCGAGTAGGTTTCGAGCAAGATGGGGTCAACATCATCGATGGTTTTCGGGCCATCGCTCGCGCTTTTCGGGGCGGCGTAGTAGTAGCTATCTTGGTAATCGATCGGCTGGATATTGAGTTTTGACCAATCGGGCTCGGGCATCTCCAACCACTTGCGATAGGCCTTTAAACGCCAATCCAGCATCCATTCCGGCTCACCCTTTTTCGCGGAGATAAAGCGTACGATATCCTCGGACAGGCCCTTCGGGGCTTTTTCCGTTTCGATATCGGTGACAAAGCCCGCCTCGTATTTTCCGGCGAGGGCTTCGACTTGATCGATGGTTTCTTGTTCTACGGCCTGATTCATGTCTTATCCTTAAAGGGGCATCTCTTCAAAATCTGCGTCGGTTAAAAACGGGTTCGGGGGTGTCATGTCATAGAGCGTGACCGATTGCAAGGCGTCTTTGACCGCGTTATTCACGCTGTTCCAACGTCCATTGAGTGCGCAGCTATCGGCGATATCGCAGCAACCATCATGATCATCGACGCAGGCGGCAAGCGCGATATCCCCCTCCATCGCGCAGGCGATTTCATAAACGGTGATTTCCTTTGACGTTCGCGCAAGGCTGTACCCGCCATTTGCGCCGCGCAGGGAGGTAATGATGCTGCCCTTTGCCAGTAGCTTTAGCGCCTTTGACACGGTTGGTTCGGGCAAGGATGTGCGCTGCGACAATGTGGAGGCGCTGAGCAAGGCCTCATCGCTGTTTTGCAGTGTGGTGAGTATGACCACCGCGTAATCCGTTAATTTTGAAAACTTAATCATAACCAGTTGAGATTCATTATCAATTTCAATATCGTACTGTTTTTGTACGGTATGAGATATATGTCACCCTGCCCCCGATTTTTCAAGGGAAAAAGTTTCATGTTGAAAACTTTGTTTTGAAAGATAAGAAAGCGCGTAAAGCTGCTAGGCTAGGCAGATGAACAGGTTTTTATTATATACATACGCCATTACTTTGTTTTTAAGCGCGGCGCTTATATTTTCGGTGCAGCCTTTATTTTCGAAAATGATCCTGCCGCTGCTTGGCGGTACGCCGCAGGTTTGGAATACGGCGATGTTGTTTTTTCAATTTGTGCTGCTTTTGGGGTATTTTTATGCGCATACCCTCAGCACCTATTTCAAGACAAGCCTTCAGATTATTATTCATCTGGCCTTACTGATTTTGTTTATTGGTTCGCTTCCCTTTTATATACCTGCCGATGCCGCGCCGCCGATGGATGGGAGTCTTTCCCTGTGGCAGGTTAGTTTAATGTTTTCGCAAATTGGCGGCGCTTTTTTCATTTTATCGGCTAGTGCGCCGCTATTCCAACATTGGTTTTCGAAAACATCACACCCCGATGCGCCTAACCCTTATTTTTTATATGGCGCGAGCAACCTTGGCAGCATGGGGGCGCTTTTAAGCTATCCTGTTTTGATTGAACCGCATTTAAATATCGGGACGCAGGCGGATGTCTGGATGTATGGGTATTGGGGGATTTGTGTTTTTACGGTTTTATGTGCCGTTATCCTTAAGGCCAGTGCGAGCAAATCATCACAAGACGTACAGGCAAAAAAAGAAGTGCGTGCGGGTAATAGCCCCTCTTTTAAACGATGCCTTACATGGGTGTGCCTGGCCTTTGTTCCTTCATCGCTTATGCTTGGTACGACGAGTTTTATTACGACGGATATCGCGTCCGTACCCTTGATGTGGATTATCCCCTTTGCGCTTTATGTCGGTAGTTTTATCATCGTGTTTTCGCGCCGTGAAATAATTACGTTTAAGGGGACGCAATCGCTCTTTATTGCTGCGGTTTGTTTTTTCATTATATGTAACGTTGCGATTACGAAACTTGTTCATACCCCTTATATTTTGTTATTGAGCCATTTTGTGTTTTTTGCGGCTTGTGCCTTGCTCTGCCATAAGAAGCTTGCCGATTTGAAACCGGATGCGCGCTATCTCACGGCGTTTTATTTTATGATGTCCATTGGCGGGGTTTTGGGCGGTTTCTTCAATGCGATTATTGCGCCGGCGGTTTTTAATGACACGTATGAGTATCTCATTGTTGCCTTGCTTGCGATTGCCATCTGGCATGGCGCAATCCCTAAACCATCCTTTAAACGTAGCCTTAGCTTTCTGGATCAAAACTACCTGCCGATTTTGCTATTGTTTTCCGCTTTGTTGTTTAATTTTAGCGATTATATCTTGCCATCCGCAGCCGTGAATTTTGCTTTATTGGCATATGTTTTTTATCGATACAGATCAGATAAGGCCGTTCTTGCCTTTGCCTTTGTTGTTTATTTATGCAGCATTCTTGGCTCTAGCTATGTTCAAGTGGATTCATCTGCAAAAATTTTGCGGCAAGATCGCAATTTTTTTGGTGTCCTTAAAGTCACCCAAACAGATACGGAAACGAGCCTACTCCACGGAACGACGTTGCACGGCATGCAATTGTTGCAAGAAGAAAATAGATTAACGCCAATCTCATACTATTCCCGGGGAAACCCGATTAGCGATGTTTTTGAGCATTTTGATAAAAGCGCAAATTCACAACGTATCGGCGTTATCGGTTTAGGGTCTGGTGTTACGGCGTGCTACAGCCATAAGGGCCGCGTTTTTGATTTTTACGAGATTGACAAAAATGTCGTAGAGGTTGCCGAGGACAAGCAATATTTCACCTATCTTAGCGATTGCGGCAGCCCTTATAAAATTATTTTAGGCGATGCGCGCCTGTCATTAAAAGCGCAATCTGTTAGCCTCTATGACATCCTTATCATTGATGCCTTTAGCTCGGATTCTATACCCGTTCATTTAATGACATTTGAGGCAATTCAGGACATGCAGCGCGTGATAAAACCTGATGGCGTTTTACTGTTCCATATATCTAATCGCCATATGGATCTCGAGCCCGTTTTGCAAGCTGCGGGCGCGGCACTTGGCATGACGGGTATGGCGCGGATTAATGAGGGCGGAAAGCTAGAGGGAGGGGATATTCCGTTTTTGCCCTCTCACTATGCGGTGCTTACGAAAAATTTGGATATTATTGACGTTTTGAAACAGGCGGAGTGGCGCAATATCAAAAGCCGCAAAAACTTTAGGCTTTGGACGGACAGCTTTTCAAATATTCTTAGTGTGCTGCAATTACAAAATAAAAGCATCAAGCAAGATCACGCCGAATAAGGGCTACTTCGTGCTCATAAACTTGATGTCAGGGTTTTTGCTTACGGCGTCATCGAGATGCCATGCGTTTCGGGCCATGAAGACGGGGTCGCCGTCGTGATCATGGGCGATGGCGCTGCCGGTTGTGTCGAGGAATTTCTTTAAGGTCGCGGGATCGTCGCAGGATAACCAGCGGGCGGTGTAAAGCTCGGTCGCTTCGAATTTTACGGGGATGTCGTATTCATTACGGATGCGATCGCGCAGGACATCGAATTGCAGCGCGCCAACAACACCGACGATCCAATCCGAGCCGAGGACGGTTTTGAAGCATCTTGCCGCGCCTTCCTCGGCGAGTTGCTCTAGCGCTTTGCCAAGATGCTTCGCCTTTAGCGGATCTTCGGGGCGGGCGCGTTGCATCAATTCCGGCGCGAAGCTCGGGATATCGGCGAAGACCAGATCCTCGCCTTCGGTCAATGCATCGCCGATGCGTAGACCGCCGTAATTGGGCAGGCCGATAATGTCACCGGGAAACGCCTCTTCCGCCATTTCACGGTCTTGGGCGAAGAACATTTGCGGGGAATGGATAGTTTGCATCTTGCCCGAGCGTATATGTTTGAGCTTCATCCCGCGCTTGAACTTTCCCGAACAGATGCGGGCGAAGGCCATGCGGTCACGGTGTTTGGGGTCCATGTTGGCCTGAATTTTAAAGACAAAGGCGGAGACTTTTTTCTCATCCGGTTCAACATCGCGGCTTTGGGTTTTTTGCGGGCGGGGGTGCGGGGCGTATAGCCCTACGCCGCCCAATAATTCCTGCACGCCGAAATTATTCACAGCCGAGCCGAAGAAGACAGGGGTCATTGTTCCTTGGAGATATGCCTCGCGGTCGAATTCCGGACACAGGCCGCGCACCATTTCGATGTCCTCGCGGAGCTTTTCGGCTTCTTGCGCGCTCAATAACTCATCCACCTTTGGATCATCGAGGCCGTCGCATTGCACCCCCTCCTGTAACTTATCACCCTTGCCACGATCAAACAGGACAAGTTGATCATTGATGAGGTCATAGCAGCCCTTAAAATCCCGCCCCATGCCGATGGGCCAGCTAGCGGGGGTGACGTCCAATGCTAGCTTTTGTTCGATTTCATCGAGCAGGTCAAACGGGTCGAGGCCTTCGCGGTCGAGTTTATTGATAAAGGTGATGATCGGCATATCGCGCAGGCGGCATACCTCGAACAGCTTATAGGTTTGGGTTTCAATCCCCTTTGCGCTGTCGAGCACCATGATCGCGCTATCGACGGCGGTGAGAACCCTGTAGGTATCTTCGGAGAAATCCTCATGCCCAGGTGTATCGAGGAGGTTGTAGGTAATGCCGCCATTTTCAAACGTCATGACGGAGGATGCGACGGAAATCCCGCGCTCTTGCTCGACCTTCATCCAATCGGAGGTCGCGCGGCGGCGGTCGCCCTTTGCCTTGACCGCGCCCGCGAGCTGTATCGCGCCACCAAAAAGCAGGAGCTTTTCCGTGATTGTCGTCTTCCCCGCATCGGGGTGGGAGATGATCGCGAAGGTACGGCGGTCTTTTACGATTTCGGTCAGGTTGGTCATTTATGAATCTTCAAACGGGTTATTGGCATCCTCGATTTCAATCGCCCATAAATCGGGGTCTCTATCGATTGCGCGCTGAATATAGGCGTCGATGGCGGGTTCGTCTAGCGTTTCTTCGGGGAGCGGGTTTATCCATGTCATTTCATCGCTCATGAAATCGCGTTCTTGGGCGAGGAGTTTTATGCTGCCTTTTAGGTCATTAAGTTTGAGCAGAATTAGGCCGGAGGATGCGTTGCCCTTTTGCAGATAGGTGTAATACACGCCACGCGCCGTGAGTGTGCTCAGATGTGCATCGACGTAAAGATGTGTGGGGAGGCGGTCGGACATTTCTTTAAACTCATGCATCCTGAATTTAATTCAGGATCTTTTGGCTACGAGATCCTGACGTTCGTCAGGATGCACAACAACGTTAGATTACTGCACCCTGCTCTCATTGATCCAGCGTTCGACCGTTAGGCCGGCGTCGAGCTTGTTATCTTCGGGGTGGTGGAAACGGTAGACACGTTTTGCGGCTTGCAAGGCTACGAAATCCGGTTCATCGCTCATCCCCACATAGGTACGCATGACCGCGCCATAGCATTTGCAATCGACTGGCTGCTTAATACCGCCTTGGAGCGGGGTTTCGGTGGGGAGTTGGCAGGGCATTATTTTTTGCCTTTTTTGATCTTTTTACCATAGAGCTCGAGGCGGTGATCGACAAGTTCGTAACCTAGCTCTTCCGCGATTCTTACCTTCAGGCGTTCCATCTCTTCATTTTGGAACTCTACAACCGCGCCTGTTTCCAAATCAACGAGGTGGTGGTGGTGATCGTGGTTAAGCTCGTATCGCGCGTAGCCTTCTTGGAATTCATGACGGATTACCAAATCAAGCTCATCCAGCATGCCCAATGTCCGGTAAACGGTTGCGATGGAAACCGATTTATCGATTTCTTTGGCGCGGTCATAGACCTCCTCCACGGAGGGGTGATCATCGGCCTCGCCCAATACTTTTAAAATCACTTTGCGCTGTCCGGTCATTTTCAAACCGGCTTCGGCGCATTTTTGTTCTAATTCACTCATGATATGTCCTCATGTTTTTATATGAGGTGATGATAAGGCTATTTCAAGCAAGCTTCAAGATTCTTTAGCATTCCGCGAACATACAATCCCCGTTAGCCTGCATAGCCTAGCCTTCCATAAAAGAAACGTCATTCCGGAGGCAAGCCGAAAGGCTTGCTTAAACATCCGGAATCTATATGCGAGCCGCATAGCGGCTCACTTTTCTGGATCCCCGCTGTTTAAGCGCTTCTTCGAAGCACCGCGGGGATGACGAAAACCTACTCAGGTGTATGTTCACTAAATTTAATCCGCCATGACGCGAAAGGCGGGGATTTCGATGGTAATTTGCGTGCCCTGCCCCGTGTCGGAGGTTACGCGCATATCACCATCATGCAGCTCCACCATCGCTTTGGCAAGCGGAAGGCCGAGGCCTGTGCCTTGTTCATGTGTGTTTTCGGCATGTTCGTTGATTTGGCCAAAGGGTTCCATGGCTTGCTTGATCTTATCTTTCGGGATACCAACGCCCGTATCACTCACGACAATCTCCATCGCGCCGC
This sequence comes from Alphaproteobacteria bacterium, assembly GCA_050633165.1. GTDB lineage: Bacteria > Pseudomonadota > Alphaproteobacteria > Micavibrionales > Micavibrionaceae > TMED27. The sequence goes on from JBOEFZ010000061.1 coordinate 11,581, forward strand.
TTTTGGTTTTATAGGCTTTGATGGTTATATCTCCGCCCGCCTCGGAGAATTTTATGGCATTGGTGGTGAGGTTGATCATCACCTGACGGAGCAAGCGTTGATCGCCCATGATATTGGGGAGGTCGGGCGCAATGTCTTGGGTAAGGTTCAGGTCTTTGCCAAAGATACGCGATTCCATCATGCGGGTGACGGATTTTATGGTGTCTTTGATATCGATTTCGGCTTCATCCAGATCAATGCGTCCGGCCTCGATCTTCGACATGTCGAGGACTTCATTGATAATCTCGAGGAGGTGCTCCGCGCTGCTATGGACATCGCCCATATATTCCTCGTATTTCGGATGCCCGAGCGCGCCGAAGGTTTGTTTAAGCATCATCTCCGAAAAGCCGATAATAGCGTTTAGGGGGGTTCTTAGCTCGTGGCTCATATTGGCGAGGAAGGTGGATTTGGCGCGGTTGGCGGTGTCAGCTTGCTCCTTTGCCATTCTCAGGGAGATTTCCATTTGTTTGCGCAAGGTTATATCCATCACCGTTGTAACCTGAAAACGGCGCTTTTGGCTTAGCTCTAGCGTTGCGGTGGTGAAGAGCGCGTTTGCGATGCCGCCATTTTTGCGGATGATCTTCATCTCGCCGGAGGCACGATCCCCCTTGGCGATGAATTCATCGTGGTTTTTGATGGCAATGTCACGTTCATCGGGGGTAATAAAGCTTGTCACCTCCTCATTAATCAACTCATTTCTGTCCCAGCCATAGGTGCGGACAAAGCTGTCATTCACGCGGACAATGCGGCGGTTATGATCGCTCACGACAATCGCAACCTCACTCACATCGAAGATAGAGGTCAGGAGGGAAATCGCGTCATCGCGTTCGCGTTGGACAAGAGAATTATCGGCCATGTCCACATTTCCGATAACGTCCAAATGCCCGATACGTCCGAATTTATTGATGATGGGGCTAATGTAGAATCCCTGCACCCTCAGGTTTCCGGGCACACCGGGCAATGCCTGAATTGTTACGGCTTGTTTTCGTTCGGTGCAGACCTCGAAAGATTGTTCGAAATGTACGGCATTGTCGCGGCTCGTAACATCTTGCATTGTTTTACCGATTAGCAATTCCGGCGACATATCGAAATATTTCAGCGCAAGCGCATTGGCATGCGCAATCGTAAATTGCCCTACCCCTTCCACACAAACAATAAAGCGCGGGATGGGCATGTCGGTGAAGAGTTGTTCGAATTCTGATGGCTCATCGGGTAACGGCATAGGCACAGCTTACTCCTGAGAGATATCTTGTGCGAAGCGTTGGAGCGGGCTCATCTCCTGATATTCGAATACAGTGGATTCCTCGTCTGCGGTTTTTTCGGCATCTAAAATAAGGTTTTGGATAATATCCTCTGCATCATCATCGGCAACCGGCTCTGCGATGCGGCATGTCAGGGATATGTGCCCGCTGGCTCCGCCGCTTGTGTCGATTTGAATATCTTTGGTGTCCAAAATTACTTTTAACCGCTCCATCGCCTTTACGCCGCCGCCGGATTCTGATTGCTTTAGGGTCAGGATAAAGGCGCCATCCCCGATAAAATAGGCATCATCGAAGGGGCGTAAAATTGTCTTCATTACATTCGCAACGCTTTTTTCGTACTGCTTTTCCTCACCGTCCGCGCATTTTTCCTTTAGCACATCAAAGCCGGAGATTTGCACCAAGGCGATGGAGAATGCTTTGCCTTCACGTGAAAGGCGCTCCATTTCCTTTTCAATATCCTGTCGCATGATACTGCGGTGCTTGAGGCCGGTTTGCACATCAATGCCCGCCGCCGTGAGCAGTACATCTTGTTCGATTTTAATCATTGCGTTGATAAAGGCATTAAAAGCGGACGAAAATTTTTCGGGCGTGTGGATGGCGGCCTTTGCCTGCCGATATAAGGCTTTTAAATCCTCTAGCGCATAGGGGCAGATCGCATCGTGTTCAATGATACTTTCGCACCATCGCTCCATATCCTGGTCCAGCGGTGGCACCATCGCGGAATTTTTGCCTTGCGCGTAAGCCTCGTGAATACTCGCGCCCCATGCGAGAGCATCTTTCGAGATATGCGTTAGCGCGGCGATCTGTTCATTTAAATCATAATATAATGGCATCTTCGCTTTCCCTCACGATTCAAAAGCGTCAAATTCTAATCTACACTGTTTTTACGGGAAAATCGTTAAGATTTGTTTATTCCGGCAGCCATTCTTTTTCCAACGCATCAAGCGTTCCGGCCTTTATCGCGGCGCGGACTTCGCGCATCAGACGGTTTATGGTGGCGACATTATGCTGCGCGAGGATTTGGATTGCGAGGGTTTCATTGGCCTTTAACAGGTGATGGATATACGCCTTTGAGAAATTGGAGGAGGCGGCAATGCCGTTTCCTTCATCAAGGGGGGTATTATCCTCACGGTATTTGGCGTTTTTAAGGTTGATTGTCTCCTTTTTCACGCCCTTCATAAATGCCGAGCCGTGGCGGGCCAGGCGTGTCGGGATGACGCAATCGAAGGTATCAACGCCAAGGCGCACAAAGGTGAAGATATCCTTGATCTGCCCGATGCCGAGAAAATGGACGGGGCGGTCGGGATGTGCGTGCGGGAGGGAGGTATCGACGACCTCGTACATCTCCTCATCCGTGCCGCCGAGGCAGCCGCCGACCGCCGTGCCAAAGAAATTACGGTCTTTTGTATATTCGGCGGAGATTTTGCGCAAATCGGGATATACCCCGCCTTGGATAATCCCATAGAGTGCTTGCGCGCCGTTATCGGTGCGGGCGAATTGCTGCAATGATCTATCGCCCCATCTTATGCTCATCTCCATGGAATTGGCGGTGTAATCCTTTGTCACATGATATGGCGTGCATTCATCAAATTGCATGAGGAGGTCAGCGCCCAATTTACGCTGAATCTCCATTGCGCTTTCGGGGGTGAGCTTGATGAGAGAGCCATCGACGTAGGAGCGAAACGTACAGCCCTCTTCGGTGATTTTGAGGAGATTGCGGTTTTTATCATCAGGCTTATTACTTTTATTGCCCTTGATTTCATTAGCCATTGTTCCCTCACCAAGGGAGAAAACCTGAAAACCGCCACTATCGGTGAGCATGGGGCCGTTCCAGCCGGTAAATTTATGCAGGCCACCCATTTTTTCGATGAGGTCCGCACCGGGTTGCAACATCAAATGATAGGTGTTGGACAGGATAATATCCGTCTTTGCCTCCACCATTTGCGCGGGGGCTACGCCCTTAATCGCGGCCTTGGTGGCGCAGAAGATGTAATTGGGGGTTTCAATCTCACCATGCGGCGTTGCAAGCATCCCGATCCGTGCACGACTTTTCGGGTCTTTATGGGTGATATCGAATTTGAAATTATCGTAATCGGGCATCGTAGTTTCCAATAAAAAACCCGCCATCATTTCTGCGGCGGGCTTTCAAAAACCGTTTAATCGTTTTTAAGCCGCTTTTGCAGCGAGCTTTTTCTCGACTTCTGCCTTAAGGGGGCGAAGTTTTGGGTCGAGCTTTGTTTTCGCTGTTCCTGTCAGGAAGTCATCAAGACCGCCTTTATGCTCAACCGTGCGGATGCCGGCAACAGAGGCACGGATTTTAACCCAACGATCGAGTGTCACGCTGAACAAGCTTGTATCTTGAATGTTCGGCAAAAATTTGCGGCGGGTTCTGTTCAATGCGTGGGATACGTTATTTCCGCTCATCACGCCTTTTCCGGTAATTTCACAACGTCTGCTCATGACTCTAATCCTTATATTTAAATTCTGTGTGCGGAAAATAGTCTAAGTGTGGGTTTAAAGTCAAGGAACTTTTTTATTGCCTCGCGGCACTTCGCACCTCCGGCGGGGCGGGCTATACGCCCGAGCTTGCAGTCGCAAGCTTTGCGTCCCTAACTGATTTTAATGTGTTTTAACTCTCCACCGCCTAAAACGCCCGCCCACAAATACATACAGAGCAGCAGCACGATCCATAAAACATGCGCGATGACATTGATATAGATCGCGCGGCGCAGATGTTTGTGGTCATTTTTTGCGGTTGCGCCTTGTGGCCCGACCCATGGGGCTTTTATGGCTGTGCCATCTATGCTTTGCGAGGCGCCGCCAAGGCTTAGCCCCAAGCTCCATGCCAGCGCGGAGAGCGGCGCGCCGCCGATGGCGTACCCTGCCCTATTTTTATGGCCGAAAAAGGCGAGGAGTCCCTTATGCCATTTTGCCGTCGGGGTGAATAACCCGGCGAAGGTGATGAGGAGGCCGCTCAACGCATTAGGTACAAAGCCGAGCAGTTTTTCCAGCGCGTTTGCGCTCTCGCCAAATCCTTTGGTAAAGCCCTGCCGTCCGAAGCGCCATGTGAGGAAGGATAATGCGGTGTAGAGGAACACACCAACCAATCCGGCGACGAGATACCAGAATATGGGCGCGACCACGCTTTTATCAAAGCTACGAGCGCTATAATTCATCGCGCAGCGTGTGATGGTGAAATCATCGCTATTGCTCAGGTTGCTGCGTGTGGAGCGGGATATGGCGTAATATGCGCCGCTTCCGACCTCATCCTTTTCCATAGCGAAATAGAGCCGCAGGAGCGAAAACCACACTGCGCCGCTACTGATGCATAAGCAGAGGGCTAGCACTTCAAACAAGCTTTGCGCGTTGCGGGTGGCGATGAATATATCGATCCCCTTACCCGCGATAAACATCAGCAGCACAATCACGATCGTGAAAATAAACCCTCGAAAGAGCAAATCCGCACGCTGGCGATGGGTTTTATTCAGGCGGTCGCCAACGCCGCCGAAGATTTTATCCAGCGCAATCCAGATAAAGGGATTCGCGTTGCCGCTGCCTATAAACGGGCCGGACACCATGCCGACAACGATCGTCACCAATATTGCGGCAATCGCAAAGGGAATACGATCAGGGTCGAAAAACATGTCGTGCCAGTGGGTTATAAATTCGCTCATAGGTTTATTGTGCTGCGCACAAATTTGCTGCTTTTATTATCAATTACGCGTATAATAATAGGATAAGGGTCTTAGAGAAAGGGTTTCTTCACATATGCTTTACCACCTCTACGATATGCAACATGCCATGATGACGCCGGTGCGTTTGCAGGCGGAGATCACGCGGAATGTTTTCCGCAGCCCCTTTAACCCCCTATCCCATACGCAAATCGGACGAAATATCAGTGCCTCGGCGGAAATGGTGGAACGAGCGACGCGGCATTTTGGCCGCCCTGAGTTCGGTATTCACAGCACCGTCATTGGCGGCAAAGAGATTGATGTTACCGAAGATTACGTTGTGGAAAAGCCGTTTTGCCGCCTGCTTAATTTCAAACGGGATGTGAAGCGGAATGATCCTAACGTCCTCGTCGCCGCGCCGATGTCGGGGCATTATGCGACGTTATTGCGCGGCACGGTAGAGGCATTGTTGCCGCATCACAATGTCTATATCACCGATTGGGAGGATACGCGCCAAGTGCCCGCCAAAGACGGTGTTTTCAACCTTGATACCTACATCACCTATTTACGCGAGTTTTTGAGCCTCCTTGGCCCTGATACACATATCATTGCGGTGTGCCAGCCGGCCGTGCCCGTTTTGGCGGCGGCGGCGTTGATGGCGAGCGACAATGATCCGAATCAGCCGGCCTCCATGACCCTTATGGGCGGGCCAATTGATACGCGCATATCAAAGACAACCGTGACGGAATTGGCGGAAACGCGCCCCCTAAAATGGTTTGAACAGGCCGCTGTGCATGATGTTCCATTCTATTACCCTGGCGCGAATCGCCGCGTCTATCCCGGTTTTTTGCAGCTTGGCGGCTTTATGTCGATGAATTTGGATCGGCATGTTGGCTCGCACATGAATTTTTTCAAACATCTCATCGAAGGGGATGGCGAAACGGCGGAGAAGCATCGCGTCTTTTATAATGAATATCTCTCCGTCATGGATATTCCGGCGGAATTTTACCTGCAAACGGTTGAAACTGTCTTTCAACGCCATTTATTGCCGCGCGGCATGATGAAATGGCGGGATGAAATTGACGAGCAGCTTTATGATGTCAGGCCGCAAGATATCACGCGCACGGCGCTCCTCACCGTCGAAGGGGAGCTAGACGACATCTCCGCGCGCGGGCAGACCACGGCGGCGCATGAGCTGTGCTATTCCCTGCCCCAAACCAAGCAATTTCATCATTTCCAGCTTGGCTGCGGACATTACGGGATTTTCAACGGGCGGCGTTGGCGCGAGCAAATCATGCCCCGCATTCGTCACTTCATCCGCGCGCAGGATAAGCTTAATGGCGTAAAACGCTCATCTATCCCCAAGAAAGATCTGGAAAGCCTACCAAGCACTGCCCCCACCCGCTACAACCGCGACGAACACGGCATCGCCGCCGTAAGACGCTGGCTGAGGGATCATAAGAGCGAGAATTTTAGGGAGAGTGCGGATTAGGAAAAACGCATGCGCGTAATAATGTTTCAATGAATTGGTGCGTTGCCGCAATATTTTTACTGGATTATCCACCCCTTTGAAATTAGCTTTTCCTAATGCGTGATTTCACAACAGCCCACACACCGCAA
>JBOEFZ010000062.1:0-15344 GCA_050633165.1 Alphaproteobacteria bacterium
GGCATGTTTTGGGCATGCATGCACCGACCTTGTTGACCCCCGGTAGCGTGAATACGCCGATGGGTATTACGCGCGTTATTCGAGAGCAGTTGGAGCCGAGCCATAAATACCTGATTGTCGAGATGGGCGCTTACGGCCCCGGTTCGATTGCGCGTTTGTGCAAGCTGACGCCGCCGAATTTCGGGATTATTTCTTCGATCGGGCATGCGCATTATGAGCGGTTTAAGTCGCTTGATGCCGTGGCGCGGACGAAATTCGAGCTTGGTGAAGCCGTGGTCAAGAATGAAGGAAAGTGCGTTATTCATGAGCGCACCTTGCGCTTTGCTTTTCCGCGGAAGTTGAAGAATGGATATATGAACAGCTTTATCGCGATTGGTGATGCGCCGGAAGTTGATATGGCGAAACGCAAAGATGTTTCCTATATCCAGCCTGATGATTTGCAGATTCATAATATCGAGCAAAAGCCGAGCGGCTTGGCGTTGAAATTTACCTATAAGAAGATCACCTATTCGCCCGAAGCGCCGCTTTATGGTTTGCATCATGGCTATAATATTGCGCTTGTTTTTGCGCTGTGTGTCGAGCTGGGGCTGTCGACTGACTTTATTCAGGATGCGTTGCGGAGCTTGCCGCAAATTCCGCATCGTTTGGAGGTTAAAAAGCAGCCCGATGGAACAACGATTATTGATGATGCGTATAACTCCAATCCGGTTGGCTTTGCTTCGGCACTCGCGATTTTGGATGCGCTGGGGAAACGCGGGCGGAAGATTTTGATTACGCCGGGGATGATTGAGCTTGGCCTTGCGCATGATGAAGCGCATGCGAAGATTGGCGAGACGGCGGGCGATGTTTGCGATATTTGTATCGTGGTGACACCGAAGCGGATTCCGACCTTTGTCAATGCGTTTAAGGCGAAGGGCAAAACCTTGATCGAGTATGATAGCTTTGCCGAGGCTCAGGATTGGGTTATCCGGAATAAGCAGGATGGCGATGTTATTCTGATCGAGAATGATTTGCCTGATATGTATGAGCGCATTCCGAAGATGTAAAATCTGCGATATTTTCCCGTATGCGTCGTTGCTCTTCACTCGCCTATGTTTATAGGCTTCGCTCATCGCGCCTAGCCTACGAAAAAATCTCTTTGATTTCCTTACATCTATACCTTCTCCCCTACTCTCTTAATTTCCCAGTGGAGGTCGAGGCCTAGATCGTGGCGGGCGCGAGTGATGAGTTCGTCGCCTAGCATTTCTAGGTCGGTGGCGGTGGCGTTTCCGGTGTTGATCATGAAGTTGCAGTGTTTTTCGCTCATTTTCGCGCCGCCGATGGTTAGGCCGCGCCCGCCAACCATATCGACCACTTGCCATGCGCGGGTGTTTTGAGGAAGGTTGACGCGGCGTAAGGCGGCGGCGTTTGGGTTGGCGAAGGTTGATCCGCCGGTTTGTTCTTTGATGGGTTGGGTCTCGTTGCGTTTGGCCTTGATATCGGTGATGCGGGATTTGACGGTGGCGTAATCCTCGACTTTGCCGCGTAAAATTGCGCCGGTGAAGATGAGGTAGTGCGGCGCGTCGTTGTTGCGGTAAGAGAGATTGATTTCCAAAGCTTCTGCATCGCTCGGGATATTAGCTGTGTCCATAGGGCGGGGGCGAAGGACGAACTTATTCCCCGCGCAATCCAACGCGTGAATTTCGATAAGAATATCGGCTATATCCGCGCCATATGCGCCGGCATTCATGCGCAATGCGCCGCCGAGCGTTCCCGGGATGCCGGAGAGGAATTCAAAACCGCCGATACCGTTTTTTACGGCGAAGGCGGCGATAGAGCCGTTGAGCGCGCCTGCGCCGGCTTTTACAAAAACAGCGTCACCCTGCGGCTCAGCATGAGATCCTGCGGTCATAGCCCAAGGGCACCTAGAGCCGCAGGATGACGGTATGAGGGAGATATCGGAAAAGGCCTTGCCCAATTGGATGGTTGCGCCGCGAATGCCGCCATCGCGGATGATGGTGTTGGCGAGGCCGCCGATGATGGTGAGCGGTTCGCCGTAGGGGTGCGTTTTCAAGAACGCCGCGAGGTCAGCTTGGTCAGCAGGTTGAAAGAGGAGATCAGCATTGCCGCCGCAGCGAAACCAGCTCTGCGCACCAAGGGGGGCGTTTTTTGTGAGGGTTCCTTTTAGGTTTTTGTGAGGGTTTTGCATGGTAAGGCTTTGATTATTAATTGTTTATTGGGGCTGTTCACTTTGTTCGTCTTGAGAGAGGGGGGAGGGGGTTGGGTTTTTCTTTTTGTTTGTGGTTTTTGTTTTGATTGTAGGAAATTTATCCTATTTTGTCAAGTTTATGGTTTCTTTTTTAAACCACAGATGGACACGGATGAACACAGATTATTTTTTGACCACACAAGGCGCGGCGGTTTTCATTGGAACGCGAAGTTACGAAGAAGCGAAGGGGGTGTTTTATGAGGATAGCATTTCAAAAAACTTCGTGGCTTCGTTTCTCCGCGTTTTAAATTTTTTGCCTGCGGGGCTTTTGGGGTGGCTTGGTGGGGCAATAATTTCATCAGGTGCTTTAAGGCAGGTATCGTGATTTTTTTAACACAGAGGGGCGGAGATACAGAGGAGTTTTATGCTTAAGGCTAAGCGCCGCAGGCAATTTGCAAACTCTGGGCGTTTGGGGTGTTGCAAGTTATGAATGCCTTCGGCGGTATGAAAGAACCTCCGTACCTCTGTGACTCTGTGTTTAAAAAATTTTACAGAGATAAGCTGCGGTTTTAAGCGACGCGTTTTGCGCGTTCAGCCTCTAATTGCTCTGGAAGCTCATACGCCCAGCTTGTTATGTCTCCTGCGCCCATTAAAATGACGTAATCGCCCTCCTCCGCGAATTTTGCGATGGTGTGGGGGAGTTCTTCGCGGGATGGCAGGGGGTGGGCGTTGCGGTGACCGTGGGATTTTATGCCCTCGACCAAGGATAGTTTATTGCGGTTTTCGATGGGGGTTTCGCCGGCCTCGTAGACATCGGTGATGATTACCGTGTCGGCGTCGTTGAAGCATTTGCAGAAATCTTCGAAGAGGTCATCGAGACGGGAGTAGCGGTGGGGCTGCATCACGGCGATGACTTTTGCCCCGCTTTGCGCTACGGCGCTGCGGGCGGTTTTTAGAACGGTTTCAATCTCGATGGGGTGGTGGGCGTAATCATCGATGATTGTTATGCCGTGGCTGATCCCCGTTTTGGTGAAGCGGCGTTTGACACCGGTGAAGGCGGCGAGGCCGTCTTTTAATGTGGCGGCGGGCACGCCCATTTCATGGGCGATGGCGATGGCGACGAGGGCGTTTTGGACATTATGCTCGCCCAGCATGGGGAGGAAGATGTCCTTTAGATCCGTGCCGTCGGGGAGGTTGGCATCGAAGGTTGAGCCTTCGGCATTGATGCGCACATTGCTGAGCTTTAAGTCGGCTTGGGGGTTGAAGCCGTAGGTGATGATTTTGCGGTCACGGACGGAGGGGACGAGGGCTTGGACCTCGGGGTGGTCGATGCAAAGCACGGCGTAGCCGTAAAATGGTAAATTATGGATGAAGGTGCGGTAGGCGTCTTTGACGGCGTCGAATGATCCGTAATGGTCCATATGTTCCGCGTCCATATTGGTGATGACCGCGACGGAGGCGGGGAGGCGCGTGAAGGTGCCGTCGGATTCGTCGGCCTCAACCACCATGATGTCGGATTGGCCGAGGCGGACGTTGGTGCCATACGCGTTGACGATGCCGCCATTAATGACGGTGGGGTCAAAACCGGCGGTGTCGAGCATTTGCCCGACCATGGAGGTGGTGGTGGTTTTGCCATGTGTGCCGCCGATGGCGATGGCCCATTTCATGCGCATAAGCTCGGCAAGCATTTCGGCGCGGCGGATGACGGGGATTGCAGCCTCGCGCGCGGCGGTGAGTTCGGGGTTGTCTTGTTTGATGGCGGAGGAGATGACGACTGCTGCGAGGCCTTCGGTGATGTTTGATGGTTCGTGACCGATATGGATGGTCATGCCTTTATCGCGGAGGCGTTTGACATTTGCGCCGTCGGCTTGGTCGGAGCCTTGGACTTTGTAACCGAGGGTGTTCAGGATTTCCGCAATCCCGCTCATCCCGATACCGCCGATACCGATAAAGTGGAGGGGACCGATGTCTTTTGGCATGCCTTGCATTGTCTTCGCCCTTTCGCTTTTCACGTTGTTATTCGTCAATTTATTCCCTTGGCCTAGTTTTACTAGGCGGCGCTCCTCATGCCTAGTGAAAAACAAAATGGCTTTGACAAAACCCTATATATTTTTTTCTTCCTCATCCCAACCGCTGACGATGGCGGTGACGAGGTTGCCTAGTTTGCGGGCGGCGTCGGGTTTGGCGCAGGCGCGGGCTTTTTCGGCGGTGCGGAAGAGGATGGAGGGGTCTTGGAGGAAGGTTTCAATTTTTGCCTGGAGCGCCTTGGCGGTGAAGCCTTCCTGGACGAATGTCCATGCGCCACCCGCGTCGGACACGGAATCGGCGTTGATTTTTTGTTGGTTGTCCTTGTGAACGCCCAAGGGGACGTAGATTGCGGGGCGTCCGGCGACGCTGACTTCCGTGACCGTTGATGCGCCGGAACGACCGATGAAGAGGTGGCATGCCTCTAGCTCCGCCGCGACATCATTGATGAAGGTGGAGAGTTCGGCTTTTATGTCCGCTTTGCCGTATTGCTCTTTCGTGGATTGGAGGTCTTCTTCGCGGCATTGCTGGATAATGTGCAGGCGCGCGCGATATTCGGTTGAAAGCTCGGACAGGGCGGCGGGGATGATCTGGCTGAAGATGCTTGCGCCTTGGGAGCCGCCCATGATGAGGATACGGAGGGGCGTTTTGTCGGTTAAGGGGGCATAGGGTTTTGTGTAGAGGGCGGCGATTTCGGGGCGGATGGGGTTTCCGGTGACGATTGCGCGCGTCCATTCCTCCTCGCTCAACCCCGCGCTATTGTCCCATGACAGGGCGATGCGGGTGGCTTTTTTGCTCAGGTAATCGTTGGCCTTGCCCAATATGGCGTTGGATTCGTGCAAGATGGTGGGGATTTTCGCCTTTTGCGCGGCGTAAACGGCCGGAACGCAGGGGTAGCCGCCAAAACCGATCACCAGATCGGGGTTGAGGCGGCGGATGAGGGTTTGCGCCTTTAGGATGCCAAGGCCGAGATTGGTGAGGCCTTTGATTTTGCCCATTATGCCTGCGCCTAATGTTCCGGCTTTTAGGGGGATGATCTCGACTTCATCGCCGAAATGGTGAGCGAATTTCATGCCGCGTGCGTCGGTCATGAGGATAACGCGGTAGCCACGGGAGAGGAGATCAACGGAGAGGGCTTGGGCGGGCATGACGTGACCACCTGTGCCGCCGGCGGATAGGATGATGAGGGGGGATTCGTTTTGGCTCATGGTTTATCAATAATTAGAAATGGGGTTTAAAACAAGCATCGTGATGTTTTTTGAAACGCGGAGGTACGGAGACACGGAGTTTTCTTTTATACCGCCGAAGGCATTCATAACGTGCAGCATCCCGTATGTGTCGAATTTGCAAGTTGCCTGCGGCGCTTAGCATTAAGCATGAAGTCCCTCCGTATCTCCGCACCTCCGCGTTTCAAAAAACTTTATAGTGATAATCCGCCCTTGGATATGCCGGATTTTTTGGTGCGGCGGGTTAGGGCGAGAACCATGCCCATGGACAGGCCCATGGCGATGACGGATGATCCGCCGTAGCTGATGAACGGTAGCGTCATGCCTTTGGCGGGGAGGAGGTGGAGGGAGCTGCCCATATGCACCAAGGCTTGGAGGCCGAACATGGTGAGGAGGCCGCCAGCGGCGAGGACGCAGAACATATCGCCGCTATCGGAGAGGCGTTTGAAGCCGCGCAGGAGGATAAAGCCGTAGAGCGCGATGACGATAATGACGAAGATGAGGCCAAATTCTTCACCCGCGACGGAGAAGATGAAATCAGCGTGGGCGTCGGGGAGGTTGAGTTTAACCGCGCCCTGCCCCGGCCCTGTGCCGAAGAGACCGCCATTTTGGAATGCCTCGATGGATTTATCGACTTGAAAATTATCGCCGCTTTCGGGGTTGATGAAGCGGTCGATACGGCTTTGGACATGGGGGAAGGAGAAATAGGCGGCGATGAGGCCGCCGATGCCGGACAAGCCAAGCAGGATTAGCAGGCGGAACGGAAAGCCCGCGAGGAAGATTTGCGCCCCCCAGATGGAGGTTGTGACGACCGTCATGCCAAGGTCGGGTTGCAGGAGGAGGAGGCAGATTGTGATGAAATACAACGCGGCGGCGATGGCGTTGCCGTGGAAGCTTTCCTCGTCTTTTTGCTTTGCCATGAACCATGCGGCGGCGATGGCGAAGGCGGGTTTCATGAACTCGCTCGGTTGGAGGGAGAAGCCGAAAAGGTGCAGCCAGCGCTTTGCGCCCTTGATCTCCATGCCCGTGAGCAGGACGAGAATGAGGGCGAGGATGCAACCGATGAAGACGAGGCTGGAGAGGCGCCAGATGTCGCGGGGCTGGAGAAGTGATACAACGAAGAGCGCGGTGAGCGCGGGGACGAGCATTATGACGTGGCGTTTGAGGAAATGATAGGGGTCGAGGCCTAGATGCTCGGCGACGGGGGGGCTGGCTGTGGTTACCATGACGATGCCGAAGATGATGAGGGTGAGGAACGCCGCGAGGAGCGGCTTATCAATTGTCCACCACCATTGCCCGAGGATGGATGTGTCGGTGCGGGAGAAACGGCTCATACCTCCCCCTCGTCGTCCTGCGACTTGATCGCAGGATCTGTCTGCTCATCGTTAGACCCTGCGGTCAAGCCGCAGGGTGACATTGTTAATGTGTTCACGATTTCTTCAAACACTTCGCCGCGGTGTTCGAAGGATTTGAATTGATCCCATGAGGCGCAGGCGGGGGAGAGGAGGATGGTGGGTGACGGGTGACAGTTATCGGTAGACGGTAGACGGTAGACGGATTTTTGAGCGTCTTGATGGGCTTCCTGAACTGCTCCTTCTAAATCCTCAAATATTTGATACGGTACGTTTTGTATTTTTAAATATCCAGCGAAGTCTTTGGCGGATTCGCCTATGAGGTAGGCTTGGATGATGCGGGGCATGTAGGGTTCAAGGCCTTTTAGGCCGCCGTCTTTGGCCTGACCGCCGAGGATCCAGTGGATGTTCTCATAGGAGGATAAGGCTTTGGCGGTGGCTTCGGCGTTGGTGGCTTTGCTGTCGTTGATGTATTTTACGCCGCCTATTTCACGCACGAGGAATTGGCGATGGGCGAGGCCGGGGAAGGTGTTGATGGCGGCTATGGCTTCCTCGCGGGGGATGTTTAGGGCTTTGCAGACCTCGAGCACGGCGGCGATGTTTTGTTTGTTGTGCTCGCCTTTTAGCGTTGGGAAATCTTCGGGAGAAAGTGCTAGCGTCTCGGCCTTTATGCCTTGCCCTGCGCCTTCGAGGAGGCGGTGTTTGATGCGGCGATAGTTTTCGAATGTGCCGTGGCGGTCGATATGGTCGGGGGTGATGTTGAGGAGGATGGCGATATCGGGGCGGAATGTGGGGCAGAGATCGATTTGGTAGGAGGAGATTTCGAGGATGAGGAGTGTGTCTTTGCTTTGCGGGTTGAGTGCGAGGGCGGGAACGCCGATATTGCCGCCCATGATGGCATCGTGCCCGCAAGCGTTAAGCGTATGGGTGAGGAGCGCGGTGGTGGTGGATTTTCCGTTTGTTCCGGTGATGCCGATGGTTTTATGGCTGTGCCCGCTGCGGTGGAGGATTTCTAGATCGCCGTAGATTTCTATTTTGGCGGTATTGGCGGCTTTGACAACCGCGTGTGGCGCGGGGTGTGTTAAGGGCACGCCGGGGGAGAGGATGAGGGCAGCGCAGGAGGATAGCGTTTCGGGCGTGAGGTTGGTGCAGCGTGCGCCTAGCCTTTCGGCTTCCTCGCGTTTATCGGCGTTATCGTCCCATGTGATGGTTTCTATGCCGTTTTGGGTGAGGGCTTTGATGGTTGCCATGCCGGATAGGCCGAGGCCGAATACGGCGAGCGGTTTGCCGTTTAGGGATTGTTTATATCGGGAGAGGTCTAGCATGATTTATATAGTCATTCGCCTTAAGAATAATACAGTGCTGCAAATTTTCGTTTTTCAAAAAATGATCCGCACGTACCAAATGTACGCTTACGTTCATTTTTTGAAAAGCCGAAAATTTTCGCCGACTGTCTTATCCTTAATCCAAACGACTATACTCGTGAAGATCGGCTTTTAAATGTCTAGTGAAAATATTTCTCGATGAGCATGTGATAGGCGCTTATAATCATTCCGCTTTAGAATATTTGAACCACGACGATTTCTGGTTTGATTTTAGCGTAAGCGCGATGTCGTGGTGGTCTTTGTGTGCGTTGTGGTTTTGTTTTTTGCCTGCGGCGCTTAAAAGAGTTCCATTAGCATGCATCTTGCGGAGCCGCCGCCGTATTTTTCTAAGGTCGGGAGGGGTTCGTGGATGATGCCGTTGAAATGTTGGAGGATTAGGGTTTTTTGGGCGGGTTCCAAGGCCTCATACGCGGCGGTGGACATGGCTAGGAATTTTTGGTTATTTTTGCCGATGACTTCTAAGGCGTTGCCGCAAAAGGCGCGGAGTTGGGAGGAGGTGAACTCGACGACTTCGTGGGTGGATTTTAGTTTGGCTAGGATGCGTTCGCGGTCTTCTTCGATGATGGCTTCGGTGCAAATTCCGGCGAGGGTTGTGCCGATCCACATGACGCAATCGGTGTGGTATACTGGGATTCCGGTGTGACTGCGGGTTTGGAAAGTTTCCAGAGCGTAGCCCATATCGGCGCACCAGAGGCGGGCGAGGTTTTTATCCGTGCGGGGGGAGAGTGCGGCGTAGCCGTTTTTGTTCACGCGATCCATGACGATGCTGGCGGTGCTCTCCAAGGCGTTGCCTTCGGATTCCATGCCTGTCCAATCCTCGGTGTTGGGGTAGAGGCGTTTGAACATTTCCACGAGCGCGGGATCGCGTTCCTTTTGGCGGTTATTGTTGAGCATGGGGTAGAGAAAGAGGGTTGGGTCACCCCCTATTTCACGGTGAGTGGAGGCCCAGTTGGGGAAGACCATGTCGGGGCATTCGGGCAGGCCTTTGGCGGCGGTGATGATCACGCCGGCTTCGATGAGGGTGTCGCGGAAGGTGCGGAATTCTTGTAAAGCGCGGGCGTAGATTTCTTCGGGTGGTTCGTGCTCGTCGATTTGGTAGGCGTTCGTTTCCAGCGTTTCGGGGTTGGCGTAGAAAGAGGCCGGTTCGATCATGAAGAGGTGGTTTGTGGATTGTTTTTTCATTGTCACTTCCTTTTATGTTTGCAGGTCGTTACGCGATCCTAAAATATGCCCGATATTCGTCGTCACGCGTGCCTACTGCAAACATAAAATCAAGCAACAATGTATAGGTTAGATTGCGCGAAAGAACCGTGCAATAATGAATTTGAGGTTAAGCGTATTCGCCTTGGCGGACGGTGTTGGGGAGGCCGAGGAAGATGGGGAGGGATTCGCCGAGTTTGTTTTCGATTGAGGTGATTGCCTTGTCCGTCATGGGGGCGGTGTAGCCGGCCTTCTTCAGGTTGTGGAGGCGTTGGGCGAGGAAGCTGGCGCCGATTTCGAAGGATTGTTTTCCGGTTTCTTTGGCGGCTTCTAAGGTTAGGTAGAAGATGGCTTTATACCCAATTGTATCCTCAGCCGCATCGCAAGATTCAACAACCACAGAGCGGATATTATTTTCCCAATTTTTTGATGATAGGAGCGGATTGCGCGCTGATGAATCCGGTGATGAATAGGAGCGTTTCATTGATTTATCCCCACACATGAAACTTTGTATTTACTAAGTTATCCACAGGATGGCGAATCGGTCAAGCGTTATTGCGAATAAATTATGCGTCTAAGTGGTTTTCTTTGAACCATTGGTAGGTTTGGGTGAGGCCGTCGCGGAGGTTTATGTTGGGTTTCCATCCGGCGGATTGGATTTTTGTGTTGTCCATGATTTTGCGGGGTGTGCCGTCGGGTTTTGAGGTGTCGAAATTTAGTGCTCCGCTGAAGCCGATGATGTCGCAGAGGGTTTCGGCGAGGGTGCGGATGGTAATTTCTTTGCCGGAGCCGATGTTGATGTGTTGTGCGGCGCTATAGTTTTTGAGGAGGAAGATTAGGCCATTTGCAAGGTCGTCGACATGGAGGAATTCGCGCAAGGGGCTGCCGCTGCCCCAGATTTGCACGCTATCCGTGCCTTGCTCTTTCGCTTCGTGGATTTTCATCATCAGGGCGGGGATCACATGGGATTGGATGGGGTCAAAGCGGTCATTCGGGCCGTAGAGGTTGCAGGGCATGGCGGATATGAAATCGCAGTCTTTTTGCGTGCGGTAGCTTTCGCATAATTTAAGTCCTGCGATTTTGGCGAGGGCGTAGGCTTGGTTTGTGGGTTCTAATGCGCCTGTTAGGAGGGCGTCTTCGGTGATGGGTTGCGGGGCGGCTTTGGGATAGATGCAGGATGAGCCGAGGAAGAGGAGTTTTTCGACATCATGCGTGGCGGCGGCGTGGATGACGTTATTTTGGATCATGAGGTTGTCGTAGAAGAAGTCGGCGGGGGCATCGCGATTGGCGAGGATGCCGCCGACTTTTGCCGCGGCGAGGATTGTGATGTCGGGCTTGTGGGTGGTGAACCATTGTTCGACATCGGATTGGCGGCGGAGGTCGAGAGGGTTGGTGAGGATGGTGCAGCCTTCACCTTGCAGACGACGGATGAGGGCCGAGCCGACCATGCCGCGATGTCCGGCGATGTAGATGGATTTGTTTTTCAGGGAGAATGGGGTTTTTAGGAACATGTGAGTGGTATATTACAGCCCTACCCTCGTCATTGCACGTTTTATACCCCTACAGAGCACAAATATGTGCAATCTACTTGTGGCACGATGGATTACACGGACGAGCCGTGTAATGACAATGAGAGAGAGAGGGGCTATCTTCCCTACCCCGCCAAGCGCCATGGGGCGTTTTTCTGCTCTGTTTTGCCGTTTAGGATGTTGGCGACGGTGGTGCGGTCGGCGTTTACCATGATTTCGACGAGTTGTTCGAAGTTGATTTTGGGTTGCCAATTCAAGACTTTGCGTGCCTTTGATGCATCGCCGAGGAGGTGATTGACTTCGTTCGGGCGATAGAGGGCGGGGTCGACTTTGACCAAAATTTTACTGGTTTTGCGGTCGATGCCTTGTTCGTTTGCACCTTTGCCGACGAAGACGAGGTCAATGCCGATTTGGGCGAAGGCGGCGCGGGTGAAGTCGCGGACGCTGCGCGCCTCTCCGGTGGCGAGAACGTAATCATCGCCGAAGGGGTGTTGAAGCATTTTCCACATGCCTTCGATGTAATCGCGGGAATAGCCCCAATCGCGGATGGAGCTTAGATTGCCGAGCTCGAGCACGTCTTGCTCTCCGGCTTCGATCATGGCGACGGCTTTGGTGATTTTGCGGGTGACGAAATCTTCGCCGCGAAACGGGCTTTCGTGATTGAACAAGATGCCGTTTGAGATATGCATTTTGTAGGACTCGCGGTAGATTTTGGCGAGGTGGAAACCCGCGAGCTTTGATACGCCGTAGGGGGAGCATGGCTGCATCGGGGTGGTTTCGTTTTGCGGCGCGGGGGCGGAGCCGAACATTTCGGAGGATGAGGCTTGGTAGACACGTACATCGCGCTCCATTTCCAAAACGCGTAATGCGTCGAGGATGTTTAATGTGCCCTTTGCATTGATATCGAGGGTGGAGGATGGTGTGCCGAAGCTGACCCCGACTTGGGACATGGCGGCGAGGTTGTAGATTTCGTCGGGCTTTACATCGCGGATTAATTTTGTGACGGCGTTGGCGTCGGTGATGTCGCCCATATGGAGTTTTACAAGGTCGGAGACAAGGCCGAGTTTATCGAGGCGTTGTAAGCCGTCAAGCGGGCCGAGGTGAGAATCCCATCGGACGAGGCCGTGGACTTGGTAGCCTTTGCGGACGAGGAAGGCGCATAGATACGCGCCATCTTGTCCGGCAATTCCTGTTATGAGTGCTGTTTTTTTCATCGTAAGAAATGACTATACGGCGAACGCATAAAAAATGCAAATGTTTTATGTCTATCTCTTAATTTACAAAATGAGCGCTCATTTTTCTTCTTTGATAAAGGGGAGCGGCTCGTAATCCGGCTCTAAACGCTGCTTTGTTTTGATGCTTAGGAAAGGCCAGATGATTTGGCGGGAGAAGCGTTTGGGCATGTAGTCTTTCATGCCGATATCGGCGGGCGGGCGGTAATCTGCGTCGTAATAGGTGCGGAAGAGAATATCCCAGATCATGACGTTTTCGCCGTAATTGCGGTTGCCTTCTTTTAGGTCTTTGGAGTGATGCCAGCGGTGGAGGCCGGGGGTGTTGAAGATATAAGACAGCCAGCCGAAACGCATTTCGACATTACAATGGGTGAGCATGCCGATGAAGGCGGTGATGGCGGAGACCCATTTCATGACATCAATGGGCGCGCCGAGCGCGGCAAGGATGCCCATGGCGAGGATGATGCTAATGACGCTATCGATGAAATGGAAGCGTCCGGTGTTGAGGAACCAGAGCTTTGTGACGGAGTGGTGGACGGCGTGGAAGCGCCAGATGAGGGCGGTTTCGTGCCCTGCCCTATGCGCCCAATAGAGGCCGAATTCTGCCGTTATAATGGCGAGGGTGACTTGCGCCCAGAGCGGCCAAGCGTTGGGCCAGATGCCGTGGGTTGGATCTTCGAGGAGGCCTAGCAATCCTAATGTGCCGCCGAAGACGAAGATGCCTTGGACTGTTCCCTTTGAAGAAAGGGTGTGGAGGATGCTGGCGATATTTTGGCCGTCGGGGTTTAGCCATTGCCGTTCATGCGGCATGTATTTTTCGAGGAGGAAGAGGGAGAGGATGAGGAAGATGTAGGCCGCGTTGAAGTACAGGATTGTTTGATCGATGGAAAAGCCGTAGGCGGTTATGCCCATGCAGATGATGAATAAAGCAGGCCATAGCACCCATGATAATGCGTATTTTATGGGGTGGTGTTCGTGGCCTGTTATGCTTTTAGGATTTGCGGGAATTGTGTCCGACACCGTAATACTCCGTGTACCAGTTAACGAATTTTGCGAGGCCGGTTTTGAGCGGCGTTGCGGGTTTAAAATCAATCTCGGCCTCGAGGCCGCTCGTATCGGCGAAGGTGGCGGGGACGTCGCCCGCTTGCATGGGGAGGTAGTTCTTTTTGGCTTCGATGCCGATGGCGTTTTCCAGCGCGGCGATCATGTCCATGAGTTTTTCGGGGCTGTTATTGCCGATGTTATAGAGGCGGTATGGGGCGTTGCTGCTTGCCGGATCGGGGGATTTTGCGTTCCACTCGGGGTTGGGGTTTGGAGTGTGGTCGATGAGGCGCATCATGGCTTCGACGATATCGTCGATATAGGTAAAGTCGCGCATCATGTCGCCTTTGTTATAGATGTCGATTGGCTCGCCTTCGTATATGGCTTTTGTGAATTTGTAATAGGCCATGTCGGGGCGTCCCCATGGGCCGTAGACGGTGAAAAAACGCAAGCCCGTTACGGGGAGGTTGTAGAGATGGGCGTAGCTGTGCGCCATAAGCTCGTTGGCTTTTTTGGTGGCGGCGTAGAGGCTGACGGGGTGGTTTACGGGGTCGGAGACGGAAAACGGAACTTTTTCATTTGCGCCATAGACGGATGAGCTGGAGGCGAAGATGAGATGTTCGACTTCGTTGTGGCGGCAACCTTCGAGGATGTTGGTGAAGCCGACGAGATTTGCGTCAATATAGGCGTGGGGATTTTCGATGGAGTAGCGTACGCCGGCTTGGGCGGCAAGGTTTACGACGATTTGCGGCTTCCAATCGGCGAAGATGGCGTTGATGGTTTCGCGGTTGGCGAGGTCGACCTTGCGAAACTCGAAGTTTTGGAAGGGTTGAAGCTCGGCTAGGCGGTCTTTTTTGAGTTTCGGATCGTAGTAATCATTCACGCAATCAATGCCGAGGACTTCGTGCCCTGCGGCGCATAGAGCCTTTGCGTAATGAAAGCCGATGAATCCGGCGGCGCCTGTGACGAGGATTTTTTTCATGGGTATTTTTAACCACGAATGGACGCGAATGGACACTAATTTTTTGATTTTTGCGTGGGCGATATAAACACATGCGTCATTCCGGAGGCAAGCCGAAGGCTTGCTTAAACATCCGGAATCCATAAGGTCAGCAGCTTTGCTGCTGGCATCACTGGATCCCCGCTGTTTGAGTTCGCTTGCGCGAACCGCGGGGATGACGGTTTTTTTATGACGTTATTCCTGCGCGGCGGCGGCGCGTTTTAGGCGATCGTTTATGGCGATGCCTAGGCCGGTGTTTGGGATTTGCATGATGGCGATTTTTGTGGGGGTGGTTTGGTCGAGTTCTTTTAGGTAGGCGAAGAGGTTGGCGGCGGCCTCATTCAGGTCTTGGGTTTCGCTGAGGTTACGGAGGCGGTCTTGATCGAAATCTTGCCCGATCATGAATTTTGTTTTGCCAAAAGCGAGGAGCGCTTCGCCCTCTTTTACATCGATAGCATTCAGGCGGATGGGGGTGTTGGGGGCGTAGTGTTTGAGCAATTGGCCGGGAGATTTTGGCTTTTCTTTATCGCCTGTGTCGATTGTGATGTCTTGCCCTAAAACTTCTGCAATGTCTTCGGCGGTGATTGCGCCGGGGCGGAGAATTACGGGGGTATCGCCGGAGAGATCAATTACGGTGGATTCGAGGCCAACCTCGCTAGGGCCGGCGGCGAGAATGAGGTCGAGTTTATCGCCTAAGCTATCGGCGACGTGGATTGGGGATGTTGGGCTAAGGCTGCCCGAGAGGTTGGCGCTTGGGGCGGCGAGCGGGATGCCCGCGGCTTTGATGAGGTCGCGGGTGACTTTATGGCGGGGGACGCGGATGGCGAGGGTCGGGAGGCCTGCGCTCACGAGGTCGGAGATTTTGCAATCGCTTTTGCGCGGGAGGATCATGGTGAGAGGGCCGGGCCAGAAATGCGTCGCGAGGGTTTCGGCGGCCCCATTCAGCTCAACCAGATCATCGGCGTCGGTGATATCGGCGATGTGGGTAATGAGGGGGTTGATGGCGGGGCGGCCCTTGGCGGCGAAGATTTTGGCGACCGCTTTGCCATCATAGGCGTTGGCGGCGAGGCCGTAGACCGTTTCGGTTGGCATGCCGACGATGCCGCCATTGCGCAGAATTTGCGCGGCTTCTTTTATGGACTCTTTTGTCGCGGTTTTGATCATGT
>JBOEFZ010000063.1:0-24169 GCA_050633165.1 Alphaproteobacteria bacterium
AAAGCTTGCGACCGCAAGCTCGCCGGTCGTCCGGCGCTTTTAAACCAGCGCGCAGCGCGTAAAAGAAGCGCGTAAAAAAAGTTTATCAATCCAGAATTTCCGTTTATATAAGCCCTATGGATATTTACAAAACTCTAAGCGCAATCCCCGCCACCGCCAAAAACGCCGTCATCGTCATCGGCAATTTCGACGGCGTGCATCGCGGGCACCAAGAAATCCTGAAACGCGCAAAATCCATCGCGGATGATTTGGGCAAGCCCCTAGGCGTGCTTACCTTCGAACCCCACCCCCGCCGCCTTTTCCGCCCCGACGACCCACCTTTCCGCATTACACCCGAATCCCTAAAGGCTGAGCGCCTGCAAAACTCCGGCGTTGATATCCTCTTCTCCCTCCAATTCAACTGGGATTTCGCGAGCCAAAGCGCCGAAGACTTTATCCAAAAAATCATAAAAGACGGCCTAGCCCCCGCCCACATCATCGTCGGCTACGACTTCTATTTCGGACAGCTCCGCAAAGGCCAACCCAAAGATTTCGCCGCCGCCGGCATCGAAACAACCATCATCGAGGAAATCGCCGAACATGATGAAAAATTATCCAGCAGCCGCATCCGCGCCGCCCTCCGCCACGGCAAAATCCTTGAGGCCAACGCACTCCTCGGCTGGGATTGGGAAATCCGCGGCGAAGTCATCGGCGGCGATCAACGGGGCAGGGAGCTAGGCTACCCCACCGCCAACGTAGCCTTAGGCAACACCGCCCACCCCGCCTACGGCGTCTACGCCACTCTTGCACGTATCGAAGGCGAAACCGAATGGCGCGCCTCCGCCACCAATATCGGTATCCGCCCCATGTTCGAGGCCCCCGAAGCTCTCGTCGAAACCTACATCTTCGATTTCGACGAACAAATCTACGGCAAAACTCTCCACATAAAACCCATAGAGCGCCTCCGCGGCGAAGCCAAATTCGACAGCCTAGACGACCTCATCACCCAAATCGAAAAAGATTGCGAGCAGGCGCGGGCAATACTTTCTTAACGCGCTACGCGCTAGTGCCTCGCGCAGCTTCGCTGCTCCGGCAGGGGCGGACGCATGGGCGTCCGAGCTTGCAGTCGCAAGCTTGGGTGCTTGAAATGGTGGTGTTGAGCGCCCCAAAGGCGCGACCGCGCCTTCGCGGATCGTTCCGCGCCCCTGCCGGAGGCGCTTTAGCGCCGCGAGGCACTAGCGCGAAGCGCGCAAAAAAGCCTTTCCATTAAGAATATCTCTCAATTCCGTCATCACACGGCTTGTCCGTGTGATCCATAAAAGCCAGATAGATTACATGGACAAGCCATGCAATGACGTTTAATTTAAGCTAATGCAAATCTTCCTCACCCTCTTCACCAACCTCATCCCCTTATACATCCTCATCGCCCTTGGCTTTATCGCCGGACGCTACCTTAATGTCGATCGGCACAGCATCGCCAACCTCGTCATTTATCTCTGCCTCCCCGTTGTCGCATTCGGCTTTGTCTCAACGCTGGAATTCCAACTCTCCTACATCTTCCTCCCCATCATCATCCTGGCGATCAGCAGCCTAATCGGCCTCACCGTCTATGAAATCGGCAAGCGCATCTTCGGCGATAACCGCGCCAATCTCCTCTCTATGTGCGCCTCCATGCCCAATTCCGGCTATTTCGGCCTCCCGCTCGTGATCCTGTTATTCAAAGATCAACCGCAATGGGTGGGCGTATATATGTTCATGATGCTCGGCGTGACAATTTATGAGGCCACAATCGGCTACTACATCGCCGCGAGAGGCAGCTACTCCGTCCGCGACAGCATCAAAAAGCTCATCAAATTCCCCGCCCTCTACGCCATCGCCCTCGCGCTCATTGTCAATATCACAAACACCCAAATGCCCGAGCAATTCTACACTTATTGGGGCTATTTCAAGGGCGCATACGTGGTCATGGGCATGATGATCATCGGCGTGGCGCTGGCCAGCGTAGAAAAGCTCGTCATCGGCCCCCGTTTCCTGAGCCTCGCCGCTCTCTTCAAATTCATCGCATGGCCCGCAATCATCCTCGCTCTGACCATGTTCGACCGCGCGATCAGCATGATCTTCCCACCCGAAATCCACCGCCTCATGCTCATCCTCTCCATCGTCCCGCCCGCCGCCAACATCGCCGCCTTCGCCGCCCAACTAAACGTCCAACCCGAAAAAGCCGCCACAACCGTCCTAATTTGCACCGTTCTGGCCCTCATCTACATCCCCTTTATCGTAATGATAACAGGGCTTTAAGTAGTGTAATCCACAAATTTTCCACAACTCTATGAAAATTGCATACAAGCCATGCAAAAATAACGTTTGTACTACGGCGCAGGATGACTCATATTGCGCGCAAATTTTGGCAGTAAACGTATTAATTTATAGATTTCAGGTGGTAAAAATGACTTTAGGGTTAAACGGTAGAGTTGGGCAAATACAAATCGCATGGAAGGCGGCAAGCGAAGGTTCTGGCGGGGGCGTTCAGCAGCAAGAGCAACAGCAACAGCAACAGCAACAGCAAGGTCGAGACCCCGTGCTAGAAGAGCTGAAAAAGCAGCAACAAATGGCGCAGCAGCATCAAATGTAAGGCAAAATTTAATTGGGATATAGCAGGTTAATAAAAATGGCACTCGATAATATAACAGGTTTAAACACTGGCAACACTGAAACAGATGTAGAAATTCGGAAACGGCAAATAGCGGTGCAACAAGCAATGCTTGTTGCCGCTTTGGCGAAAAAGGCAAACGATGCGTTCGAACCTGCGTCATCCGTAGCGGTAGATTTATACCCGCAATTCACGCAAATGGCGCAACAACAGCAAACGGGTGCGATACTAAAAATGGGTGACAACGAACGCAAAGCATTGCGCGCTGACCAATTAGCTGCGCAGCAGCGGATGTTGGCAGAAGCATTGGCTCAACCGCGAGTCCTTGGCATCGCGGCCTAACTCCCATCTTGCACTGCCATCCCTTTTCCAGCATAGTGCATCGCTATGAGCGATACTGATCAAAAAGACAAATACAAAGACACCGTTTTCCTGCCCAAAACGGACTTCCCCATGCGTGGCGGCCTACCGCAAAAGGAGCCGGAAATCCTCGCCAAATGGGGCGAGCAAAATCTCTACGCCAAAATCCGCGAAGCCTCCGCCGGCAAACCTAAATGGATCTTGCATGACGGCCCTGCCTACGCGAACGGCAATATCCATATGGGGCACGCGCTCAATAAAATCCTCAAGGATGTCACGGTGAAATCCTACACCATGCTCGGCTATGACGCGCCCTATGTGCCCGGTTCGGACTGCCATGGCCTGCCGATCGAATGGAAAGTCGAGGAACAATACCGCGAAAAAGGCCAATCCAAAGACGATATCGACCCGCTAGAACTCCGCGCGCAATGCCGCGCTTTCGCGCAACAATGGAGCAACAGCCAAGGCGAGCAAACCCAACGCCTCGGCGTGCTCGGGCGCTGGGACAACCCCTACATGACCATGGCAAATAAATCCGAAGGCATCATCGCCCGCGAAATCCACAAATTCGTCCGCAACGGCGCATTATATAAGGGCGCAAAACCTGTCATGTGGTCGGTGGTCGAGCAAACCGCCCTCGCCGAAGCCGAAGTCGAATATAAAGAACACAAATCCATCACAATTTGGGTGCGTTTCCCCGTACGCGAGACAAATATCGAAGCCCTAAACGGCGCCGACATCGTCATCTGGACCACCACCCCCTGGACAATCCCCTCCAACAAGGCCTTGGCCTATGGCGAGCATATCGAATACGGTGTCTACAGCTTCGAAGGCGGCAAAATCGCCCTCGCCACATCCCTCGCCGCCGCCGTCTTCGAATCCGCAAAAATCGAAAATTACGAGCTACTCGACACCTTCAAAGGCTCAGATCTAGCCGGAACAATCTGCGCGCATCCTCTCTACCAAAACCCGTCATCCTGCGGCTTGACCGCAGGATCTCATGATGAGCAAGCAGATCCTGCGGTCAAGCCGCAGGATGACGATAGTGTTGGAATCTACAACACCCCCCGCCCACTTCTCCCCGCCGATTTCGTCACCGACGACGCGGGAACGGGCTTCGTCCATATCGCCCCAAGTCACGGCGAAGACGATTATTTCCTCTACCTCGAACATTTCGGCGCATCCGATATCCCCGATAACGTCGCCGGTAACGGCGTATTCCGAGGGTCAGTCCCCCTCTTCGCCGGCCTCGAAGTCTACACCCAAAAGGGCGAGCTAGGCGGTGGAAATTTCGCCGTGCTCAAGGCGCTGGCGGAAGGTGAAAAACTCCTCGCCAAAGGCTCGATGCGCCACGAATACCCGCACTCATGGCGCTCCGGCGCTCCGCTCATCTACCGCACCACACCGCAATGGTTCATCTCCATGAGCGAGAATAATTTGCGCGATAACGCCCTGTCTGAAATCGCCAAAACCCAATGGATTCCCGCCAAAGGAGAGGCCCGCATCACCGCCATGATCCAAAACCGCCCCGATTGGTGCATCAGCCGCCAACGCGTTTGGGGCGTACCAATCGCACTCTTCGTCCACAAAGAAACCGACGAAATCCTGAGCGACGAAGCCGTTTTAACCCGCATCGCCGATATCTTTGAAGCCGAAGGCGCAGATGCATGGTGGTCACGCCCACCCGAAGACTTCCTCGGCAATGAATATAGCGCCGATGACTATGAGCAAATCTTCGACACCGCCGACGTATGGTTCGATTCCGCCTCCACGCATGCCTTAGTATTAGAAGCCGAACCCGAACTCCAATCCCCCGCCGATCTATACCTCGAAGGCTCGGATCAACATCGCGGCTGGTTCCATTCCTCCTTGCTCGAATCCGTCGGCACGCGTGGGCGCGCCCCCTATAAATCCGTCCTAACTCACGGCTTCGTCCTCGATGAAAAAGGCTATAAAATGTCCAAATCAAAGGGCAATGTCGTCGACCCCATGAAAATGATGGAGCAATATGGCGCGGATATCCTACGCCTATGGGTCATGAATTCGGACTTCACCGAAGACATTCGCATCGGCAAGGACACGCTTAAAAACACCGGCGACCTCTACCGCCGTATCCGCAACACCCTGCGCTTTCTCCTCGGCGCGCTGGATGGGTTTACAAAGGACGAAGCGGTGTTTGATGTGGGCGACGCGAAGCAAACCGAAGGTTTGTTCGCCTCTAAAAAAGTTCCGGAACTCGAACAACTCGTCCTTCATCAACTCTATGAGACCGACAAAGCCGTGCGCACGCATATCGAAAATTTCGAATTCATGAAGCTCACCAAACTGCTCCATGATTTTTGTAACGAGAATTTGAGCGCCTTTTATTTCGATATCCGTAAGGACCGCCTCTACTGCGATAATCCAAACAGTGATGAGCGCCGCGCCACCCGCACCGTGATGGCAAAGATATTCGAATGCCTAACCGCCTGGCTCGCCCCGACCCTCGCCTTCACGGCCGAAGAAGCATGGCAGCACAGGCCAGATGGCGTATTCGAGGACACCGCTTCGGTACATCTACGCGAATTCCCAAGCCTCCCTGAGAGCTGGTACAACCCGCAATTGGCCGAAAAATGGCAAACCATCCACACCCTGCGCGAGCAAGTCACCGCCGCCATCGAACCCCTACGCGCCGATAAAACCATCGGCTCATCACTAGAGGCTCTGCCCATCATCACCCTCGATGAAAAAACCGCCAAAGCCGTAGAGGGCCAAAACCTCGCCGATATCCTCATCACCTCTGATATTAAGATAGAGCAGGGGAGTGAAACCACCGTAAAAATCCAAAAAACCCCCGGCGAAAAATGCCAACGCTGCTGGAAAACCCTACCCGAAGTGAGCGGTAACAACAGCATCTGCAATAGATGCGCAGGGGTGGTGGGGTAAAGATTTTCGCCCTAACGCGGTAGGAACGGCGATACAAATATTGCCACGTTTCCCATGGCCAGCTGCCTTTGGGCACGGTGGAGCAAGAGTTCATCCGCCGCCGCCATAAATACACCATCCCGTAAGCATACATCCAAAGATGTGATGCTCGCGCATTCTGCCATGCGCTCTATCAAAGCCTCCAAAATAGGCGCGGATGCAGTGATTTTAGAGGCTCTCTCACGAAGTGCCTGCAAGAGCGGTGCTTCTTCATCCGCCGCCGCACGTTGTAGTGTATCGCACAAATTGCTTAAGCCACCGACAAAAACCTCTTTTTCTAACGCAAATCGCGCATCATTTTCTTCTGGTTGTTCCGTAATCCAGCGGCACATCCGCCGCGATGTTCCACCAATCGGAATAAGTGCCGGTGCATCAAAAAAACCGTTATCTATCTCACCTAATATAGCGCTAGCACTATCCGAACATTTGATCGTGCCTGTCCCTTTGGAGATGCTGGTTGCCATTTGAATGCTTCCATTTTGAATGCGCGCAAGCTCGATCGAGCCGCCACCAATATCAACCATCAACGCATCAGCATCAGGAAATTTATCTAGCACCGCCCGTGCTCCGGTTTTGGCCTCACATAGGCCGCTATAAACATCAAAACGATAATGCGCTTTATAAAAAGCGCGATCGATCATCTCCTTCGCATTCTCGGCAATCCGTAGCGGCGATGTACCCACACAATGGGATTTGTGGATACGATATCCCTCCCTGCGTTTGGCATCAATGATCCCCCTAATGGTCAGGAGCGTATCAATCACGGTATTTTGCAGCTCATTTGAAAAGCGATTGTCATTCGCCTTAATGTTATGTGCGAGTGGTATCGGGAATTTACGTTTGTAGATATGTGTATCAAGATTGTCCAAAGGACGAATTTCAAGCTTCACCCCCGTCCCGCTCATTTCAATAACCGCAAGATACTCGGAGCGGTTTGATTGCTGCCATGGTGCGCGCAATGATGAAAGATGAAAAGGCATGTCTAACTCTAAAGTGATTTAAGTTGGACATAATGCGAAATCTTTGCGGAATGCAAGAAAAATATACGCCTACAGCTTCCCTGCCTTCTTCAAAATCACCCGAATATGATCCTTCCCGTTCTCGGCCTCGTATTTCTCGTAATATTGCTGGTGGTAATCTTCACCTTCCCAAAACGTCGCCAAGGGCTCAATACGCGTCACGATCTTCCCGTCAAATTCCGGCTGTAACCGCGCAATTACCGCGCGCGCTGCCTCTTCTTGCGCGTCATCGCTCGGGAAAATCGCGCTGCGATACTGCGTCCCTTTATCCACGCCTTGGCGGTTAAGCTGCGTCGGGTCATGTGCCTTGGTCAAAAAGAATTCCACCAACGCTTCATAACTCAAAACCGCAGGGTCAAACGTCACCTCGACTACCTCCGCATGCCCCGTCTTGCCGCTCGTTATATCCTGATATGTCGGATTATCCATTTCCCCGCCCATATATCCAACCCGTGTATAAAGCACGCCATCCAGCGCCCGATACTCGCTTTCTGTACACCAAAAACACCCGCCCGCTAAAACAGCACGAGGATATCCTTCCGGTTTCTCATTCATAATATCGCTCCCTTTTTCAAGCATCGATGCGCGGCTCATATTCCCACCCAAAATCAAAATAAGCGAAAAAGCCGCAACGGCAAACATGGTCAGTAAAAATAAGTTCTTCATAATCGCACCTGTGGTTTATAATCAATTCGTTATCAAAGCGGGTTTCGTTACATGAGCATTAAAAAACACACATCACCCAATTACAACGAACGGCGGGATGGCAAAAACCCTTCGATAATTGTGATCCATTATACCGGCATGAAAACCGCCAAAGCAGCATTAGAGCGCCTCTGCGACCCCGCCGCCGAGGTTAGCGCCCATTACCTAATCGAAGAAAACGGCACGCTGCACCCCCTCGTCCCCGAAGATAAACGCGCATGGCACGCGGGGGTAAGTGAATGGGAGGGTGAAACGGATATCAATTCAATGAGCATCGGGATCGAGCTCGTCAATCTCGGGCACGAACATGGCTATCACCCATTCCCCGAGGCACAGATGAAGACCCTCGCCAAACTCTGCAAATCCATCATGACCCGTCACGATATCAAAACCGTCCTAGGCCATTCCGACATCGCCCCAACCCGTAAAATTGACCCCGGCGAACTCTTCGATTGGCAATATCTCACCACCGCCGGCATCCCCAATATCCATGCCATATAAAACGAGCATAGCACACAAGGCCGCGACCGCGGCCTCGGACGCCTATGCGTCCGCCCCTGCCGGAGGCGCAAAGCGCCGCGAGGCACTAGCGCGCAGCGCGTAAAAATAAAAAATAAAACTCGGAAGGCCTATAAGCCGGGTTTTGTACTCTTAAAAAAGAGCGGCAACCATTCATCTGCGCGATCCATTGCTGAACCGCTCTAGCGACCTACCCGAACCACACGCCGGAAAACGCGCATATGTGGTTCCTATTTGGTCTTGCTTCCGGTGGGGTTTGCCATGCCTTGGATGTTACCACCCAAGCGGTGCGCTCTTACCGCACCCTTTCACCCTTACCTGATAAATCAGGCGGTATACTCTCTGCTGCACTTTCCGTCAGATCGCTCTGCCCGGCCATTAACCGGCACCGTTTTTCCATGAAGCCCGGACTTTCCTCTCACTTACGCAAGCGGTCACCCAGCCTTCCGAGTATGCGCAATATGCCAAAACTGCCCCTCGCTTTGCAAGAAAATAAACGAGCGTAGCGAGTAAGGCCGCGACCGCGGCCTCGGACGCCCATGCGTCCGCCCCGCCGGAGCAGCGAAGCTGCGCGAGGCACAGCGCGTAACTCAAAGCTTCCACCCCAGCCCAACGCCCCAAAGCTCGCGACTGCGAGCTCGCGCCCCATGGTGCGCCCCGCCGGAGGCCGAAGGCCGCGAGGCACAGCGCGCAGCGCGTAAAAGGCGTCCGCTCCGCCGGGGGTGCCCATTCGCTCTACGAATGTTTCTAAAAATTGCGCGAGGCAATAGTGAGCGAAGCGAACGAAAATAAATCCACATAAAAATAAATGTGCACAACTTGCATGCGACTCGGCGGAAAATTTGACGAATCCTACATCCAAAGAGTAGCCTATCTAGAGTCAAGTCTTGTTCAAAGGCTTAAAGTCGAGTCCAGACGATTCGCAAAATATGCGTTTCGTTCTAATGTTAATTTAACAAAGTAGAGTCAGTATCTTGTCGCATTATCCTGTTATGCTACCTGAAGTCCTCGAATCGCTATCCCCTGTGGATGGTGGTGCTTACGTCGATGGTACGTTCGGTGCAGGTGGTTATGCAAAGGCAATCTTGGGAGCCGCAAATTGCAATGTAATCGCCATCGACCGCGACCCCGATGCGCAAAAACGCGCCGATGAAATCGGTCACGATCGCCTAACTTTCCTCCGTGGCTGCTTCGGCGATGTTGAAACGCTACTCCAAGGCAAAAAAATCGACGGCTTTGTCCTCGATCTCGGCGTATCCTCCTTTCAACTCGACGAAGCCGAGCGCGGCTTTTCCTTTCGTCAAGACGCCCCGCTTGATATGCGCATGGACCCAGAATCCGGCCAATCCGCCGCCGAGCTCCTCGCCACCATCGAGGAAAAGCCCCTCGCCGACCTCATCTACAAATACGGCGAAGAACGTAAGTCCCGCCGCATCGCGCATAAAATCATTGAGGCCCGCCGCCAATCCCCCATTGAAACAACCTTCCAGCTCGCCGATCTCGTCCGCTCCTGCCTCCCCCGGCCAAAGCACGGCGACATCGACCCCGCCACCCGCACCTTCCAAGCCATTCGCATCGCCGTGAATGATGAGCTAGGCGAGCTTGAACGCGCCCTGAGTGCCGCTGAAAAAATCCTTAAGCCGGGCGGAAAAATCGTCATCGTCTCTTTCCACTCCCTCGAAGATGGCCTCGTAAAACGCTTCTTCAAGGAAAAATCCGGCGGCGAAAACACCTCCCGCTACCTCCCGCAAATCGAAAACACCCCTGCCATTTTCAAGCTATCCTCGCGCAAGGTCATAAAACCCTCGCAAGCCGAAATCGCCGAAAATCCCCGTTCCCGCTCCGCCCGCCTCCGCGCTGCGACGTATGTCGGGGAAGGGGGCACGCGAAGCAAACCGCAGGTTTGTTCGCATACTAAAAGAGGCGTAGCCTCATGAAAAAACTCAATCTCCGCCTGTTCGCCATCTACGCCCTTGCCGCCATCGCCGGCGCTGCGCTCCTTCATGTTTCGCAACGCGTGCAACATGCCGAAGAACGCCTCGCCATCATCAATGCCGAGATTAGCGAGGAGAAAGAAACCATCCGCATCCTCAATGCCGAATGGGAATATCTCAACCGCCCCGAACGCCTTGAAAAGCTCGCAAAAGAATTCCTCGACCTCTCCCCGCCGCAAACGCTCCCTGCCTCTATCCTCAATAACACGCAACCCGAAGAGCAGCCCGTCCACCCCGTATCCTATGATGGTGAGGACGCACCATGATCCTCATCCGCCGCATCCGCCAAAACCCTTCCCGCCTACAAGGTGAAAAAAGCTCCGCCCTCGACCTCGCGCGCGGGCGTATGGTTATGATGGGCGGGTTTTTCGTGCTGGCCTATTGCGCGCTCGCCTTGCGCGCGGTCGATCTCTCCGTCCTGCAGTCACAATCCTATGACCCCGAAGTCGCGCCAAAACAAACCGCCTCGGCCCCCACGCTTCGCGCCGATATCATCGACCGCAACGGCGTTATGCTCGCCACCACCCTCAAAACGCCATCCCTCTTCGCGGATACAAAGCAAATCTCCGACCCGCAAAAAACCGCAAAAGCCCTCCACGCCATTTTTCCCGATGTTCCCTACGGTCAACTCCTGCAAAAACTTCAAAGCGGGCGCAGCTTCGTCTGGCTCAAGCGCAACATAACCCCACAAGAAAAAGCCCGCGTGCTGGAAATCGGCGAACCCGGCCTAAACTTCGAAACCGCGCAAAAACGCTTCTACCCCCAAGAAAACCTAACCGCCCACATCCTCGGCTACACCGATATCGATATGCATGGCATCGCGGGGATCGAGCGCGGCTTTGACAATATCCTCAATGAAAGCAAACCCCTCCAACTCACCATCGATACCCGCATTCAACACGCCCTCAAACGCGAAATCGCCGCCGCAATGGATGAGTTCCGCGCGATAGGTGGGGCAGGGGTGGTCATGGACGTGCAAACAGGCGAAATTCTCGCCGGCGTTTCCCTCCCTGATTTCAACCCTCACGCGATGAGCGCCGCCAAGGATGACGCAACATTCAACCGCCTAACCTTGGGCGCATACGAGCTTGGCTCCGTCTTCAAAATCTTCTCCACCGCCTATTTTTTCGAAACCCGCGACATGCCGATGAGCACGACCTTCGACGCGACCGAGCCACTGAAAAAAGGCCGCCACACCATCCGCGATTTCCACGCCCAAAAACGCCCCCTCACCGTGCCCGAAGTCTTCATGCATTCCTCGAACATAGGCACCGCCATGATGGCCGAAGCCGCAGGGTTCGAAGGCATGAAAGATTTCTACACCGATCTTGGCCTCCTCACCCCGCTCGATTTCGAAATCCGTGAAACCGCCCGCCCGCAAGTCCAGCCATGGACGGAAATCACCGCCCTCACCGCATCCTACGGTCACGGCATCGCCACAACGCCGCTG
Source organism: Alphaproteobacteria bacterium (assembly GCA_050633165.1). GTDB lineage: Bacteria > Pseudomonadota > Alphaproteobacteria > Micavibrionales > Micavibrionaceae > TMED27. The sequence continues at coordinate 11,641 of JBOEFZ010000063.1, forward strand.
CAGGTTGCCACGGCTGTCGCCTCCATCGTCAATGGTGGCTATCGCGTGAAACCAACCCTCATCAAAAACGACACGCCCCAAACACAAACCGAAGACATCCGCATCGTCAGCGAAAAAACCGCCCACCGCCTCCGCCAACTCCTCCGCATCGTGGTGAGCGAAGGCACAGGCAGCAAAGCCGCCGTCGCGGGCTACAAAGTCGGCGGCAAAACCGGAACAGCCGAAAAAATCACGAACGGCCGTTACGACCGTAAGAAAAAGATCAGCTCCTTCGTCGGTGTCTTCCCCATGAACGCCCCCAAATACGCGGTCTATATTATGGTGGATGAGCCAAAAGGGCATAAAGGCACATGGGGCTACGCCACCGGCGGCTGGGTTGCCGCGCCCGCCGTCTCCCGCGTCATTGCCTCCATGGCAAATATCCTCGGCATCCCCCCCGAAACCGAAATCGCCGGACAAGAATTCGGCAGCGGCCTCAAACAATATATCAGCCATAAGGAGGGCGCACGATGATCGACCTCCCCACCATAACAGGCCTAACCCAAGATAGCCGCAAAGTTCGCCAAGGCTGCCTCTTCGCCGCCTTCAAAGGCGAACAATCCGACGGCCGCGATTATATCCCCCAAGCAATTGAGGCCGGCGCGAAAATCATTTTAACAGACCCGTCATTGCGAGCGTCAGCGAAGCAATCCAGTCCCGATGTCGAATTCATCTTCGACGAAACGCCCCGCCAAACCTTCGCCCAACTCTGCGCCCAATTCTACACCGAGCAACCAGTAACAATCACCGCCGTCACCGGCACAAACGGCAAAACCTCCATCGTTAATTTCACCCAACAAATCTGGCAAGCGTTAGGCTACAACGCCGCCATGCTCGGCACACTCTCCGGCAACCTCACCACCGCCGATCCCGTCACGCTCCATGAAACGCTCAAGGACAAGGCAGAGCAGGGCATAACCCACCTCGCGATGGAGGCCTCCTCCCACGGTCTCGACCAATACCGCCTCGACGGTGTAAAACTGAGCGCCGCAGGCTTTACAAACCTCTCTCGCGACCACCTCGATTACCATGGCGATATGGAAGCCTACTTCAACGCCAAATCCCGCCTCTTCACCGAGCTCCTCCCGAGCGATAAGCCCGCCATCATCAACGCCGACGACGAATGGGGACAAAAACTAATCCCCCTTTGCAAAAATCCCTTCACCTACGGCTACGCCGGATCTGACCTAAAACTCATCAAAACCCAGCCCCTCCCGCATGGTCAAAAGATCGAGTTAATATATAAAAACGAAACGTATCGCACAAATATAAACCTAGTCGGCGAATTCCAAACCCTAAACCTCCTTTGTGCCCTCGGCCTCGTCCTAACCTCCACCGCCGTCGACGAAGCAAAAGCCATCGCTGCGCTCGAAACCATAAAGGGCGCAAGAGGCCGCCTCGAAGCCATCGATAGCAACCCCATCTACGTCGATTACGCCCACACCCCCGACGCCCTCGAACATGTCCTAAACGCCCTGCGCCCTCACACCCAAAGCCGCCTCATCTGCGTCTTTGGCTGCGGCGGAGATCGGGATAAAGGCAAGCGCAGTGAGATGGGAAAAATCGCCGCAACCCTCGCCGATAAAACCATCATCACCGACGATAACCCCCGCAGCGAAGACCCCGCCGCCATCCGCGCGCAAATCCTATCCGCCGCGCCCGAGGCGCAAGAAATCCCCGACCGCCACGAAGCTATCCGCGCCGCGATCAAAGACATGGAGCAGGGCGACGTCCTCCTCATCGCCGGAAAGGGCCACGAGCAAGGCCAAATCTTCGCCACCCACACTGACCCCTTCGACGATAAAACCGAAATTCAAAAAATACTAAAAAATGGAGATATAAAAACATGAACATCGACAACCGCACCTTATGGTCGTCCCTAAAAGTAAAGGGCACAACCGTCAGCGTCCGCCGCCAAGCCCGCTCCCCCTATACCGCCTTAAAAGTCGCAAGCCTCATTGACACGGGGCGCGGTCGCGGGCAAACGGTCGTCCTTGAAAACGCATTCCCCGGCATGGTCGAAGAAGATGATGCACTCCACGCCCTCGGCCTCCAAGTCGGCCAAAACCACCTCGCCATCCCACCCAAAGTCGCCAACCTCAATTGCGTCTTCACTGGTCGCCGCCCGCGCCTTGTCTATGATGCCTACCATGCCCTGCGCGAAGAACTCGCCCAATCCAACACCCTCATGCCCATCGTCCCCGAGGTTGTTGCGCCGGGCGATTACATGATCTTCCGCCACCTCAAAAACCGCGCCTGCTTCAAATTCGCTGGCCTCCTCCGCGCCATTCCGGTAAGTAATAAGGGATAAGATAAACAAGCGACATAATTATGCTATACCACCTGCTAAGCCCACTCGCCGATCAATTCATCCTCTTCAACCTGTTCAATTACCTGACATTTCGAACAGGCGGCGCGATTATGACCGCGCTCATCATCGGCTTTATCATTGGTCCCAAAGTCATTTATTGGCTCAAATCCAAACAAGGCGCGGGCCAACCCCTGCGCGAGATTGGCCCCGATCACGCGCATAAGCACGGCACGCCAACCATGGGCGGCCTGATGATCCTTATCTCCGCTGGGCTATCCACGCTCCTATGGGCGGATCTCAGCAATATCTATATCTGGATGGTGCTCGGCGTATTCTTCGGATTCGGCGCAATCGGTTTTGCCGATGATTACAAAAAGCTCACCAAGCGCAGCCACGAAGGCGTCTCCGGCAAAGTTCGCCTGGCGCTAGAATGCCTCATCGCCCTCGCCGCTGTCGGTGCAGTGCTCTCCGTCTCCGATTGGGTCTTCGCCACCGGCCTTGCCATCCCCTTTGTCAAAGAATTCCTCCTCCCGCTTGGCATCCTCTTCATTCCCTTCGCCGCCCTCGTCATCGTCGGCGCATCAAACGCGGTTAACCTGACCGACGGCCTCGACGGCCTCGCCATCGTCCCCGTCATGATCGCCGCCGCTTGTTTTGGCCTCATCGCCTATCTGGTTGGAAATTTCAAATTCGCGGAATATTTGCAGATCCATTACGTCCTCGGCACGGGCGAGCTCGCCATATTCTGCGGCGCAATCATCGGCGGCGGCATGGGATTTCTATGGTACAACGCTCCCCCCGCCGCTGTCTTCATGGGCGATACCGGCTCGCTTTCCTTGGGCGGCTCTTTGGGCGCAATGGCGGTCGCGACAAAGCACGAGCTCGTCCTCGCCATCATCGGCGGCCTCTTCGTCCTCGAAACTCTCTCCGTCGTGATTCAGGTCGTATCCTTCAAACTCACCGGAAAGCGCGTCTTCGCCATGGCGCCCCTGCATCATCATTTCGAGAAAAAAGGCTGGTCCGAACCCACCATAGTCATCCGCTTTTGGATCATCGCCGTCATCTTGGCGCTCGTCGGCTTGGCGACATTGAAGCTACGCTAGAAAATTTAACACGAAGCACACGAAGTTACACAAAGCCTGCCGCTCCAACCGCACCAAAGGCGCAATCAATCAAAAACATCTCTTTTGAAAAGAGCCTTCATGCTGCCCGCGCCGCCAACGTTGGGAACAAAACGCTTCGTGTCTCTTTGTGCTCTTCGTGTTAAAATCTGACGATTTCAACCGTTAGAAAAAGTGCCCTGTTTTTTAAGAAGTCATTCCGCGCCTAGCTTATGCTTCACCCGCCCATAAACCTTATCAAACGCCGCTAAAAACGCATCAATATCGCTCGGCGTACTTGCCCACCCGCTGGACACCCGTATCGCGCCCAACGCGCGCCCTTCCGCAACCCCCGTCGCTTCCAAAACATGACTAGCCCCAACACGCCCACTCGAACACGCCGATCCATTCGACACCGCAACCCCCTCCAAATCAAACGCCATCAACAACGTCTCCGACGAAACATTCGGCAGGGAAAATAGCGTCGTATTCGAAACTCGCGCCGCCCCCACGCCATGTATCTCCACATGTTCATAATCCGCTAAGCCCGCTTCCAAACGCCGCTGCAACGCACCTGTATTAGCCGCAAACGCATCCAAATCCCGCACCGCCAATTCCGCCGCAATGCCAAACCCGTGAATGCCCGCAACATTCTCCGTCCCCGCCCGCGCCGATTTCTCCTGCCCACCGCCTTGCAATAGCACAGGCGTTTGCCCGCAAAGCCCAAGGCACAACGCCCCAACCCCCTGCGGCCCGCCAATCTTATGTGCCGATAGCGTAAGAAAATCGACCTCAAGCGCTGCCATATCAAGCGCAATCCGCCCCGCCGCCTGCACGCCATCGCAATGAAACAACGCCCCATGCCGATGCGCCAAACTCGCAATCTCCGCAATCGGCTGCACCACGCCCGTTTCGTTATTCACAAACATCACCGACACAAGGCTCGTCTTCCGCGCCGTCAACAACGCCTCAAGCGCCGCCAAGTCCACAATCCCATCCGCATCCACCGTAATCCGTGCCGCCGCAACGCCACCTTCCAAAACCGAAGGATGCTCAACCCCCGACACCAAAATTTGCTCCTCGGGATAGCTTTGCGCGAAATGCCGCAAAACCGTATTATTCCCCTCCGTTGCCCCTGAATTAAAAATCACCTGCGCCGCCGGACATCCAGTCATCGCCCCGACCCGATCCCGCGCGACCTCGACCAAACGCCGCCCCTCGCGCCCGAACCCATGCACCGAGGACGCGTTATGCGGCGCGCCCATGGCCTCACCCACGCCCGCAATTACCTCGGGGCGTATAACCGCGCTCGCATTATAATCAAGGTAAACTCTATCCATGGAATATCTATAGCAAGCCTTCTCGCTTCCGTCACCATGATTCGCACCCGACAAAACTATACACACAGCAAAATCAACCACTTAGCATTATTTTCTAGACATATAGCGCGGCGGTCATTATAAACTGCACATAAGTATCAGATCGGAAAGACATAATGTTCTTTATGCCCCTTCCGGACATAACAAATATTAAGAGGATATATATGCCCGAAGTCATTTTTAATGGCCCAGCCGGCCGTCTCGAAGGCCGCTACTCACACTCCAAGGTTAAAAACGCACCTCTCGCGTTGATCCTACACCCGAGTCCCGAACAAGGCGGGACAATGAATAACAAAATCTCCTATAACATGTTCCAGGCCTTCACCGCGCGTGGCTTTTCGGCGTTACGCTTTAACTTCCGTGGTGTCGGTCGCTCCCAAGGCGTCTTCGACCAAGGCGAGGGCGAGCTTAGCGATGCCGCCGCCGCCCTCGATTGGATGCAGGAAATTAACCCCAATGCACCCTATGTTTGGGTCGGTGGTTTCTCCTTCGGTGCTTGGATCGGGATGCAGCTTTTGATGCGCCGCCCCGAAATTCGTGGCTTCGTCTCCGTCGCCCCGCCCGCCAATATGCAAGATTTCAGCTTCCTCGCACCATGCCCGACCTCCGGCCTCGTGCTACAGGGCGCAAAAGATGATGTCGTTGACGAACCATCCGTTGCCAATTTCGTGCAAAATGTTCAATTGCAAAAGGGGATCAGCCTCGATTACCGCGTCATGGACGGTGCAAACCACTTCTTCCACGGCTATGCCGACCTCATGATCGACCACGTCCACGACCACCTAAACAAAGCCGGCGCCGGCCGCGAAGTGAGCATCGAAGACGTAAAAGACTCGATTGTCGCATAAGAAATAAAGTTACTGCGTAAACCAAAAGCCCCTCTTAACCGAGGGGCTTTTTTGTCATCCCCTCTCCCCAAGGGAGAGGGCAACGAGGCTTAGCAGCTTGCCTGCTTAGTAGCAGTGGGTGAGGGGGCTAATCCGTGTTCATCTGTGTCCATCCGTGGTTGAAAAACTTAACCTGCGCCATCTCCTTCAACCGCCGCCCTAACCGCCTCAACATGCCCATCAACTTTAACCTTCCGCCAAACGTCCTCAATCTTCCCGTCCTCATCAATCAAAAACGTACTCCGCACAATCCCCCAAAATGTCTTCCCATACATTGATTTTTCCTGCCAAACACCATAACGCTCGCAAACATCCCCATGCTCATCACTCGCCAAAGGGAATTGCAGCCCGTATTTCGCCTTAAAATTATCATGCTTCTTAACCGAGCATTTCGACAAACCAACAACCTGCGCATTCATCCCCTCAAACGCCGCCAAATCATCATTAAACGCACACGATTCCTTCGTGCATCCGGGCGTGTTATCTTTGGGGTAGAAATACAAAACCACCTTCCGCCCGCGCATCGCGGACAACGCAATCTCGCCATCCCCATCCGTCGGCAAAGTAAAATCCGGCGCCTCATCCCCAATGTTTAAATCGCTCATAACCTGTAATCCTTTCGTTTTGCCAATAACCTCTTTAAATATAAAACACACATGACAGATAACAAGAAACAAACAGGCCGCAAACGCAAAAACCTCGCTTACGCAATTCTCGAAGGGCTGGCGATAGCGCTCCTGCTCTGCACCCTCGCCATCGGCGCGCTGCTGTGGCGTGTCTCCCTTAAACCCCTTGATGTCGGTTTTGCACGCGGCGCGGTGGAGCAAGCCCTAAAAGACCAAAGCATCACCGCCGGATTTAATGCCCTCATCCTGCATTGGCCAGATTTCGAAGGCCCGCTCCTCCTCGGCATTAGCGACCTCAAAATCTTCGACGACAACAAAAACCTCGCCTTCTTCGTCAATAGCGCCGCCTTCGGCCTCGATAAATCACAACTCATGATCGGGAAAATTGCCCCCAAATCCCTCATCCTCAACGGCCCAGCCTTACGGTTAACCCGCGCCGCCGACAATAAATTCTCCATCGCCCTGGAACAAAACACCCCCCATATCGTCGATGGCAAACCGGATGACGACCTCTCCCCACTGGCCTTCCTAAACCCTGAGGCACAAGGCGACTCAATCCTCGCCCATCTCAATCGTGTCGAAATCAAAGATGCCAAAATCGTCGTCGATGACCGCGTTCTCGGCCTGTCATGGATGCTCCCCGAAAGCAATATCGCCTTCATGCGTAGCACCGAAATGCTGGAGGTCATATACGACCTCCTCCTCCCCGCGGCAAAAGGCGCAAAACGCCAATCCCGCATCAGCGGCGCTCTCGCTTACACCCCTACGCAAAACATAATCACGGCAAATGGCGATATCCGCGATTTCGACTTCCGCCTTCTCGCGGAAAAAATCCCCGATCTTGCAATGCTCCACGATTACACTCCCGCCCTCGACACACGATACGAGGCCACATACAACACCCAAAACACCGACATAACCCTCCAAAATCTTCACATTGATCTGGACGGCATGGTGGTACAGGGCAAAGGCGAGAAAACCAAAGACGGCGCAAACCTCCATCTCGAAATCGATGAAATCGAACAAGCCGCGCTCAAACCCTTATGGCCCTCCGCCCTCAACGATGAAAACGCCAAAGACTGGATCATCGATAAACCCTTCGGCGGTATTTTAAAGAACATAAAGGGCGATTTCACCTTCACCCCCGATCTTACCCTCGACAATATCACCGCCACATTCGATTTCGAAGACCTTGCCATGGATTACCGCGCCCCCATGATCCCCGTCACCCAAGGCATAGGGCAGGGCAGCTTCGATTACAAATCCGAAACCCTGCGCATTGATATCAGCAGCGCAAACATCGACGCCTTCACCGTCACGGGCGCAGCCCTCAACTTCACCAACATCATCCAATCCGGCGCAGGCAAAGCCGACATGGATATTACCCTCTCTGGCCCCCTAAAAACCGCCTTTGATTACATCGAAAAAGAACCCATCGCCGCCCAAACCGACTTCGACCGCACCAAAATCGAAGGTACAGCGGATATGCAGATCAATGTGAAATTCCCCACCACCGACCCCATCAATATGGAGGATGTAAAACTCACCGTCACCGGAACGGCAACCAACGCCCGCCTCCCCGCCGTCATAAAGGACATGGACGTAACAGGGCAAAAATTCGATGTCGCCATCGCGGATAATAAACTCACCGTAACGGGCGACGGCTTCCTCGCCGAATACCCCGTAACCGCCACCTACGAAGAATATCTGGATAGCAAAAACGCCCCCCATAAACGCCGCGTAACCGCCAAAATCCGCGCCACCGAAGCCTTACGCACCCGCATGGGCATCGACCTCTCCACCTTCATGAGCGGCGCAGCAGACACCGACATCACCTACACCGATTATAAAGGCGGACGCAGCGAAGCCGCCATCACCGCCGACCTCGCCCTCGCCAAACTCTTCTTCGAACCCATGGACTACCTCAAACCAATAGGGCAGAGCGGCCAAGCCACCCTAACCGCCCATCTCCAAAATGAAGAACTGCAACGCATTTCCGCCCTACGCGGCTCTGCCCCCGACCTAACCCTCAACCCCTCAACCCTCACCTTCAAAAACGGCGAACTCGCAGGCGGAAAAATCCCCCGCTTCACCTTGGGCGAAACCCAAGGCGCGCTGGGTTTCGAAATCGCGCAAAACGACCTCGTTAAACTTAAACTCACCGGCGCAACGCTCGACCTGCGCCCCCTCATCAATAATGACCCCAATGCGCAAAAAACCGAAGGGGAAAGCCCCCCCCTACAAATCTCCGCCGCCATCGATGAAATGCGCACAAGCGACGGGCAAAGCGTCCGCAACGCCAAACTCTACGCCGATATCGATGCAAAAGGCCGCTTCAACCGCCTCGAAATGGACGCCATCGCGGGGGCAGGGGCGATCTACATGCGCTATAAACCCGATGCGAGCGGAAAACTCGCCTTCACCCTCGAAGCCGACGATTCTGGCGCGGCGCTCAAGGCTTTCGACGTTTACGAAAACATGCGTGGCGGCAAGCTAATCGTTCGCGGCATACCTTCACAAACCCCCAATAACCGCAACCTCACCGGCAAAGCCGAGATCACAGATTTCAAAGTCGTAAAAGCCCCCATCATAGCCCAACTCATCGGACAACTCTCCCTCACCGATCCGCTGCAACTCCTCAACACCGATGGCGTATCCTTCACAAAACTCGCCGCCAATGTCGAATGGTTCTTCCGCCCCAATGGTAATATGCTTGTCTTCAAAGATGGCCGCACCTCCGGCAGCTCCCTCGGCCTAACCTTCGAAGGAACCTACGACAGCGCCGCCCAAGCCGTAAACTTAAGCGGCACAATCATTCCCCTCGCGGGCGTGAATAATATCCTCCAAGATATCCCGCTGGTCGGCAACCTCCTCGGCGGCGCCAGCGGCCTCTTCGCCGCCACCTATTCCATCAAAGGCGAAGGCGGCGCAGAACCCGAAGTCTCCCTAAACCCCCTCTCCGTCCTAGCCCCGGGAATCCTCCGCAACATCCTCTTTGAGAGCAGTGCGGCAGTGGAGACGGAGAATTAACTTGCTGTATATACAAAATATATATACAATAAAAAGGGTAAAGCATGCAATTCGAATGGGATGAGGCAAAAGCACAAGCGAATTTGCAAAAACATGGTGTCGATTTTAAAATCGCACTCAAAGTATTTGTAGATACAGATCGTAAGACCTATTCAGATGACCGCTTTGAATATGGCGAAGAAAGATATGTAACATATGGTCACATTGATGATCGGTTATACGCCGTCGTGTATACCGAGGATATATTGAATAAAACCATCCGTTTAATTTCGGCACGCAAGGCGAATAAAAGAGAGAAAAAGAAACATGGCTACCATTAAATATACATTAGACCCTAAGAACCCGCCAAAAACACCACAAGAAGCCCTCGATCGCTTTGATGCCATCCGTGAAGAAGATATCGATTATTCCGACATTCCAGACCTAAGCGAAGCCGATTTCTTAATTCCCGTAACAAAAGAAATGATTTCCCTGCGCGTCGACCCTGATGTTCTGGAATGGTTCCGTGCCCAAGGCAAAGGCTACCAAACCAAAATGAACACCGTTCTGCGTACTTTTTACGAGCAACAAACGCAAAAAAATTAAGCCTTCACCAACGCATGCTTCTTCTTCCCCGCCGAGAGCTTGATATGCCCCTCATCGGTCAGATCCGCCGCGCCCACAATTTGCTCTTGGCTCTCAATCTTCACATCATTCACCTTCGCCCCGCCGCCCTTAATCAGGCGCTTAACCTCCCCTTTCGATGCCGCCAATCCCGCCTCGACAAATAAATCCAGCACAGGAATCCCGCCCTCGAGCCGCGCGCGATCAACCACAATGCTCGGCAAATCGTTCCCAACGCCGCCGCTCTCAAACACTTTCGCCGCCGTCTCCGCCGCATCCCGCGCCGCATCCTCGCCATGGCACAGCTTCGTCGCTTCAAAGGCCAAAACCTTCTTCGCCTCATTAATCTCCGCCCCTTGCAAGGCCTCGAGCTTCCGCACATCATCCATCGGCAAAATCGTAAACCTCCGCAGCAAAGTTCCCACCATGGCATCATCAACATTCCGCCAATATTGGTAATAATCATAAGGGCTAAGCATATCGGCATTGAGCCAAACCGCCCCGCTCTCGGTCTTGCCCATCTTCTTCCCATCCGGCGTCGTGAGTAGCGGTGCGGTCAGCACAAACAGCCCGTATTGATGCGCCTTCCGCCCCAATTCCACACCGTTAATCATATTCCCCCACTGATCCGATCCGCCCATCTGCAAAATCGTGCCGTAACGTTTATGCAGCTCCACAAAATCATAGCCCTGCATCACCATATAATTAAACTCTAGCAAGCTTAGCGGGCTTTCCCGCTCTAACCGCGTCTTCACGCTGTCAAAGCTCAACATCCGGTTCACGGTAAAATACCGCCCGTAATCGCGCAAAAATTCGAGATATTTCAACCCGTCCAGCCAGTCATTATTATTAACCATTTGCGCCGCGTTATCGCCGCTATAATCCAAAAACTGCGCAAAACACGTCCGCTCGATATTTGCAATATTCTCGTTAATATCATCATCGGTGAGCAATTTCCGCTGTTCATCCTTAAACGAAGGATCGCCAATCTTCGATGTCCCCCCGCCCATCAACGTCACAACCTTATGCCCGCATTGCTGAAACCAGTGCAGCATCATAATGCCCGTCAAATTCCCGATATGTAAGGACTTCGCCGTCGCATCAAACCCGATATAAGCACTCTGCGCCCCCTCACACAATTTCGCATCAAGCGCCTCAAAATCCGAGCATTGATGAATAAACCCACGCTCGTCCAAAATATTTAAAAATTCCGATTTATAAGTCATAAAATTTTTAACCACAGATGAACACGGATGAACACAGATTTTTAAAATTTTTATCTGTGTTTATCTGTGTTCATCCGTGGTTATTATAAAAGTAATGAGCAAATTATTCACAGCAATCGGATTAATGGCGGGAACATCGCTGGACGGTATCATCGATGTCGCCCTCATCGAAACGGACGGGCAAAACCACGTCACCCCCCTCGATTTCTTCGCATACAAAGTCCCCGATTATAACCGCGCCCTCATCGCCGAAGCTTTTGGCAAACGTAAACCAGACACTCAAACCAAAGCCGCCGAAACCTACATCACCCAAACCCACATCGATGCCGTCCGCGCCAGTGGTTTCACCGCCGAGCTTATCGGCTTCCATGGTCAAACAATAACCCACGACCCCGCCGCCAATTTCACATGGCAACTCGGGGACGGCGCGGCAATGGCCGCCGCCCTCCAAACCCAAACCATCAATGATTTCCGCACCGCAGATGTAGCCGCAGGCGGGCAGGGCGCCCCTCTCGCCCCCTTATACCACGCCGCCATCTTCGCCGAGCATAAAAAGCCACTCGCCATCCTCAATCTAGGCGGCGTCGGCAACATCACCTATCTCGGCCAAGACCAAATCCTCGCCTTCGACACCGGCCCCGCCAATGCGCTGCTGGATGACTACACCGCCAAATATTTCGGCAAACCCTTTGATGAAAACGGCGCAATCGCCAAAGCTGGCATAGCCGACCAAGCCGTTATCGAATCCTTCCTCGCCCATGAATATTTCGCCGCCAAGCCGCCAAAATCCCTCGACCGCAATGATTTCGAAAGCATCCTGAGCCGCCTCCCTCAAAACCCAAAAGACGCCATGGCAACCCTCACCATGCTCTCCGCCGCCTCCATCATCGCCGCCCTCAAACACCTCCCCAAACCACCCGCAACATGGTATATCTGCGGCGGCGGACGCAATAACGCGCATATGATGGATCTACTCGCCCAAGCCTTAGCCCCCGCAACAATCCTCCCCATCGAAGCCACCTTCCACAACGGCGACGCCACCGAAGCCCAAGCCTTCGCCTACCTCGCCGTAAGATCAAAACTGGAACTTCCACTATCCCTCCCCACCACCACAGGCATAAAAAGCGCAATGACGGGCGGTGTGGCACACAAAGCTTAACGTCGTCATTGCGAGGAGCGGTAGCGACGCTGCAATCCATCTCCAGTGTTTTCCGATAGAGTAGGTGATGGATTGCTTCGCTACGCTCGCAATGACGTAAAATAAAAAACTCCGTGACCTCCGCGCACTCCGTGGTTTAAAAAGAACACATGATCAAAACCGCGACAAA
>JBOEFZ010000064.1:0-45203 GCA_050633165.1 Alphaproteobacteria bacterium
ACGCGGTGCGGGCGCGCATTCGTGGCTTTGCCGGGCATGATACATTTATGAACCAGTTACAACGCGCGAGCCATAGCGATCAGAGTGGCGAAGCGCCGCTCCTTTTTGTTCATGCGGGGATTAATGCCGCCAAGCCCTTGGACGCGCAGGGCGATGCCCTATGGTGGGACGGGCAGAGTTTCGACACGATTCACGAGGCCTATCGCCCGTTCCATAAGGTTGTGCGCGGTTACGATCCCGCGCATCGCGGTATGCATTTGAACTGTGTTACCGCGACGATTGATGATGGGTGCGGCTTTGGCGGGGAGCTTATCTGCGCCGGATTTGATGCGAGCGGCGAGGTTACGGCGATTTTAGAGAATTAATCCCCCTTGACATATAACAACGCACTCACGTATCAAAAATACATGAAAAACAAAATCATCATTGATGGCGACTGGGGCGGAGACGAAATGCAACTCGCTGCCGTTCTAATGGCTCGCCCTGAACACTTTAAAATTATCGGCTGCACAGCCGTTCACGGGAACACCGACCACGAGCACGTCCTACAAAATGCCGGATCCATTTTAAATTTATTTAGGTTAGACAACCGCATTCCCTACTTTCCAGGCGCGCAAGCCCCCTTGGACAAACCTGCCCTCGACGGCGATGGCGCACATGGTGATAACGGCATTGGAGGTATTTTAATGCCCAAGGCAAACAAGCCTGCGCAACGTCAAGCTGCTTCACAGTTTATTATCGAACAGCTTCGAACTAATGAACCAAACACCATCACCATTACGGCAACGGGACCACTTTCAAACCTTGCGCAAGTTCTGAGAGACTCCCCTGAAACATTATCACTTGCAAAGCAAATTATTGTAATGGGCGGCTGCACAGAAAAAATGCCCGCCAATGACATGGCATTCAGAAAGGGGAACATTACCCCCGATGCCGAATTTAACTTTCACATGGCCGCAGCAGATGCACGAAGCGTCATACAATCTGGTGTGGCTCCAACAGTGCTATTCCCCTTGAACTGCACACAGCAGATGGAATTTACACCTAAAAGAGAGTTGCAATTACGCCGCGCTTTGCGGGGTATAGCGCCTCAACAAATCGAACAAATTATAGGCATGATGAAAGCGCCAGAATGGCTCGATCAAATGAAATTTGATAGCCATTCATTTATGCACGATATTCATACCGCGTTATATTTGGTTCGTCCTGACCTGTACGAAGGCGAATATGAGATATTAAAGGTTGACGACACTGAGGCTAACAAAAATTTAGCTGGTAATGTTACAGCGCAGCCTGCGCTCGACGAGATCCACAGACACACCGGCCAGCACAATGTGCTCGTTATGAAAGAAATTAAAGATACAGATAAGCTCTTCGACATCTATATCGACAGTTTACGTCGATTAATGTTACCCAAAGTACCCTTGTACCCTACAGCTGTTCCGCACTTATAAATTACTGCCCAATCACCTTATACACACGTCCTTTGACCAAGGCTTCGTTTGGCAAGAGGGCGTTTAGGACGCGGAAGCGTTCTTCTTTATGATCATCATATGGCAAGCGGGCGGCCATTGTACTGATCGTGTCCCCTGCCCCTGCGGTTACTAATTTTACACGGTACGGGCGGTGCTTTTTCTTTTCCGCCGCGCTTAGGCTGCGGAAGGAATAGCTCGCGGATTTTAGATCATTTTGCAATTCTGCCGTAGCGTTTTTCGGGTAGGCGATTTGGAAGCGGGCGAATTTATCCCCTTTCCATTCAATCGCGATGAGGCGGATGGTGGAGGCATTGCCGTTGAGCTTTCCATCAAAGCTCGCCGTTGCCGCGCGCATTCCGTTGATGGTTATGTTTTCCGCCGTTAGCCCCTTTTCCTTCATCCAGCTTTGCGTGAGGTAGTTAGCCGCGCTTTGCCCGCTGCTGCGTTTGCCCATATCGAACACAACTGCCGCGCGGTTATTATATCCCGTTGCGATCACGGCATTGGTTTGGTTTTTGATTTTAAAGCCGTCGGGCGCGGTGAAGGTGAAGCCGAGATCGGTGTGGTAGAATTTTTGCCCGCGAATGAAGCCTTGCGCGGCGCTGTCGCCATAGATCATGCCGCTTATTTTTTGCAAATGCCCGTCACGATTGACCTTTGATCCGTTGCTATAGGCTTTTGCCTCATTCACCGTTTTTTGTACGCGATCGCCGGTTGCGGGATGGGTGGAGAAATAGCTGAACTCGCCGCCTTTGCGCCCGTCTAACTTGGCATCAAGGCCGCTTTGCGCCTGCAGCGAGCTTAGGAATTTTGCCATTTCATCCGGCTCATACCCGCCTTGGGTCATGTAGCGAAGGCCGAGATGGTCGGCCTCATGCTCTTGCTCGCGCGAGTAAGAAGAGAGGTAGAGATTTGCGCCGGTGCTGAGGGCTTGGGAGGCGGCGGAGGAACCGATAACCGCGCCGAGCACCCCTGCGCCCAATGATGTGACAACGCCGCGGGAATAACGCTCGGCAGAATGACGTCCGGTGATGTGTCCGGCCTCATGCGCGAGGACGGCGGCGACTTGTGCCTCTGAGTTCGCCAGCGCGAGGAGGCCGCGCGAGATATAGATATAGCCGCCGGGCAAGGCGAAGGCGTTTACGATCGGGCTATCGAGGACATAAAATTTATATTTTACATCGGGGCGTTCGGTTTTTTGTGTAACGCGCTGACCTATCTCACTGACATAGGCATTGATGGCGGAATCTTTGTACAGGCCGTATTGCGCGGCGATTTTCTTATGCTCTTGCGCGCCGACGGTGTTTTCTTGGGCGGGGGACATGAGGGCGGTGAATTGCTTTGCCCCTGTGGCGGGGTTGGTGGAGCATGCGCCGAGCATTAACGCGCTTAATAAAAACAAAGACTTGAATTTCATCCCAAAACCTTTTCAATTCTATTTATGATCAAACATAGTGTAATCATCCTGACATTCCTTGCCAGTGTTTTGTTTCCTTTATACGCATCGGCGGAGGGGTTTCCTTCGTCTGGCTTTGCGGAGATGCGTAGCGAGCGGCAGGCCGAGGTGATTGAGGTTGTGGATGCAAATACCCTGCTGCTTGGTGATGGGCGGATTGCGCGATTGTCGGGGATTGATGTTCCGGCGAATGAGGATTTTAGCGTCAGTGAATGGCAAGTCGCGGCGCGGAATATCCTGCGGGATATGTTGTTGGCGCAGCGGGTGCAGCTTTATCAGACACCGAAAAAAGATTGGGGGCGCACCAACCGGATGGGGCATCATTTGATGCATGTGGAGCGGATGGGGGATAAAGCATGGGTGCAAGGAACGTTGTTAAAGCTCGGCCTTGCGCGGGTAAAGACGGAGCAGCGCACGCCGGAGATGGCGGCGGAGATGTTGGCGCTTGAGGCGGCAGCGCGGGCAGAGAAGCTCGGCCTTTGGGCGGAGGAACGGTTTAAGATTTTAACGCCGGAAGAAGCGGGAGGCGCGATTGGCCGTTTTGCGATTGTGGAGGGGGATGTGCAATCTGTAACGCTGAATAAAAACCGGATCTTTATTAATTTCGGCGCGAATTGGCGGGATGATTTTACCGTGACATTGGATAGCGCCGCGCGGCGAGCGTTTAATAAGGCAGGGATTGACCCGATGAACTGGGGGAATAAGCGCATTCGCGCGCGGGGTTATCTCAAGGCGATTAACGGCGCATCGATGGGCGTTGATCACATTGCGGCGATTGAGGTTTTGGATGCACCGTAAGCCCTTGCTCGATCTCTTCCCTGAAATACAGCCCTACTCCAGCGGATTTTTGGATGTTAGGGATGGGCACTCCCTTTATTGGGAGCAAAGTGGAAATCCGGATGGTGTGCCTGTTCTTATGCTGCATGGCGGGCCGGGTGCGGGAGCATCGCCTGTGATGCGACGATTTTTTGATCCGGATCATTACCGCATTATTATTTTTGACCAGCGCGGATGCGGACGCTCGACACCGCTGGCCTCGGTCAAGCATAACAGCGCGGCGCATTTGGTGGCGGATATCGAGGCGCTGCGGGAGCGGCTTTATATCGATCAATGGCATATATTTGGCGGGTCATGGGGGAGCACACTTGCCCTGCTCTATGGTATTGCGCATCCGCAGCGATGCTTGAGCTTTATCCTGCGCGGGATATTTTTGTGTACGCGGGGTGAGGTCGATTGGTTTATGGGCGGGATTGGTAAGATTTTCCCCGAGGCTTGGGCGCAATTTTCGGGGCTATTTCCTGATAGTGATGATTTGCTCAACGATTACTACACCGCCCTGATCGGCGATGATGAGAATTTACGCAGCGAGGCGGCGATACGGTGGAGCCTTTATGAGGGGGCGTGTGCCTCGCTCCTGCCGAATTACGAGACGATTACGAATGACGAGCAAAAGGCGCATGCGCTCGCATTGGCGCGGATTGAGGCGCATTATTTTTTGCATGAATTATTGGGTGAAGACACGATATTAAGCCAAATTGACGCGATCCGCGCGATTCCAGCGAGTATCGTGCAAGGGCGATATGACATGATCTGCCCGATTGCAGCGGCCGATCGCCTGCACCAAGCATGGCCAGAAGCCGATTATGTGATCGTGCCGGATGCCGGACATTCCGCCCTTGACCCCGCCTTGCGTTCGCGCTTAATTGAGGCAACGGAATCGATGAAGTCCTTCTAAGCGTCATTGCGAGCGCAGCGAAGAACTCCAAAGGTTCTAGAAACACAATGTCATTCCGACCGAGCGCTAACGAGTGGAGGAATCTGATCAACAAAGCTAATGCGTCAGATCCCTCGACTTCGCTATGCTACGCTCGGGATGACGAACGAGGAATAGCAATGAATTTTCAGACGATTAAAGATTTGGATGTTAAGGGGAAGCGCGTTTTGCTGCGGGCGGATTTGAATGTTCCGGCGCGGGCGGGCAAGGTGATGGACACGACGCGGATCGATCGCCTTAAACCCACCATTGATTATTTGCGTGAGGCGGGGGCGAAAGTTTTGGTGCTCTCGCATTTCGGACGACCAGAGGGGGAGCAAAACCCCGAAATGTCTCTGGCCTTTCTTGTTGGGTCGCTGGAGCAATGCTGGAAATGTGATGTGCGTTTTGCCACCGATTGTATCGGGGATCGCGCGGCGGCGTTAGCGAGCTCGCTTAATGATGGCGATGTTGGCGTGCTCGAGAATGTTCGTTTTCACAAGGGGGAGAAAGCCAATGATCCGGCCTTTGTGCGGGAACTCGCGAAGCTTGGTGATATTTACGTGAATGACGCGTTTTCGGCGGCGCATCGGGCGCATGCCTCGACCGAAGGGTTGGCGCATCACTTGCCGGCGGCGGCGGGTTTATTGATGGCGGCGGAGTTGAATGCATTGGATGCTGCGCTTGAGAATCCTGCGCGCCCTGTTGTGGCGGTGACTGGTGGATCGAAAATTTCGAGCAAGCTCAGTGTTTTATATAATTTGGTTGAGAAGGTGGATTATCTTATTCTTGGCGGTGCGATGGCCAATACATTCATCCATGCCCAAGGCGGAGAGGTTGGCGCGTCCATGTGCGAAACCGACATGGCGGATGAAGCGCTTAAAATCCTTGCGCATGCAAAAGATAAGGGCTGCAAAATCCTGCTCCCCGTTGATGCGATTGTTGTTAAAGAGCTTAAGACCGATGCGGAGCATGATTATTGCGATATCGATAAAATCCCCGGCGACGTGATGGCGATTGATGCAGGGCCACAGAGCATTGCTTATTTCCTTGATGAGATTAAGGATTGCAAAACGTTGCTGTGGAATGGGCCGCTTGGCGTGTTTGAGATCAAGCCCTTTGATCGCGGGACGAATGCGTTGGCTAGCGCCATTGCAAAGCGTACGCGCGAGGGCAGCATCCAGAGTGTTGCGGGAGGTGGGGACACCGTTGCGGCGCTTGAGAATGCGGGTGTACGCGGGGATTTCACCTATGTCTCATCCGCTGGCGGGGCGTTTTTGGAATGGTTACAGGGCAAGACTTTGCCGGGCATTGCGGCGTTGAGCGCGGCGAAGAAAGCGGCTTAGGACTTCGTTTCCTTTCCAGTCATTCCGGAGGCAATGCGCAGCATTGCTCAAACATCCGGAATCCACAAAGGCAGCAGCAAAGCTGCTGACATCAATGGATCCCCGCTGTTTTAGTGCAGCAAGCTGCGCCGCGGGGATGACGTTTTTTATGGGTGTTTTAACTTTCCTTTGAATTCTCAATAATATCGCGGGCGACTTTTTCGTCGATGCGGGTGTAGTAGCTAATCGCCTTGCTCATCCCCTTCATATCGACCATTTTTTCGGATTCGCGAATATTATTGGTGAGCAAGAAGATCGAGACAAAGTCAGATTGCGCAATGCCATAGGCTTTACACGCAATCGCCAAGCCCTGCCCGTTATCCTGGATCAGGACATCACGCACAATTTCCGCTGGCATACCGGTGAATTTCGAGAATTGCGCGATAAAGGCGGGGAATTGCCCACGGCGCAGCGTGCCGAGCATTAATTTGAACGTCAGCAAGCCTTTTTCCTTATAACGCTGCGCGTCTTTAAGCATGGTTTGCGTGGGCATGAGGCCGTCTTCGCTATCCTCTTCACCGACAAATTCCTCAATCACATCATCAATGAGGTCGGCAACACTGCCGATTTCGACATCATGATTGTCGTTAATGAATTGCTTGAGCGCTTCGCCGACATGTTGATACAGGCGTTTGGCGATATCCGGTGTGATTTCGGGGCGTTGGAGAAGCGGTTTAGCAAGCGCCTCATTCTCACACGCTTTGTTCGCGCATACATCAACCGCGTAATCGGTCAGGCGGATATTTTTGTTTTTAATTAAGGTACCGAGCGTCCCCTCCTCGCCCGTATCGACGAGGATATTGATGATTTGGTCGCTCATTTGCGGGCGTTTTGCGATGGATTGCCAATAATCTGCGCCCTTGGCCTTAATAATATAGATCAGGTCAAGATCGCTGAGGATCATGCTTTTTGAAAGGATGCTTCCCGCAACGGAAATATCGTCATTGGCGAGTTGCAGGATAAGGCGCAGTGGTACGTTATCAAGCGTTGAAAGCTTTTCTGCCAAGGCTTGGCGTAGATCAATCTCCGCTTGGCGCATGAGCTGCACCATCACATCGGCGATGAGTTCGCTTTCGCGTGGAGATAGCTCCATCTCAAGCAATTGGCATACGGCGGAGGTTAGCTCGGCCCGCGCGAGCGGCTGCTTATCCTTTGCCAGTCCATGTAGCTTTTGCGAGTCATATAATTTGACCAGCAGCGGCGTCATCTGCGGTGATTTATCTAAGACACTTAGATCCATTGTTATTCTGCCCCATACAGCATATGTTTCGTCAGGTTATCCTGATCTTTGGTATATTCACTCACCATTTATACGCGCGAATCCTTACGTTTTCGTTAAGTTTCGGTGAATAAAAGGTTAATATTGGAAATGTTACGATTTGCCTTGATGGCGAGACTCATTTATAAAGGAAAAAGGCTGTGTTTAAAAGAATTGTTAAGCATTTTGTTTTATCCTGATAGTTGGGTTTAACATTTAGAATCTAGGACGGGTTATTATGGCAGGACCACTTTACGGTTTAGGCGCACAAACGCAAATCCCACTGACCAATGCGACGCAGGGGCAGGCACAGGCCGCGAATGCGCGCAATGACCAACAAAAACAAGCCGTTACCAACGAAGTCCAGCCAAGAGGCGCGGAAGCCGCGGAGAGCAACAGCAGCGAAAATTCCGGCACAAACCTCTTCAACCTAAGCCAAGAAGACCTCTTCGCCGCCGCCGAACAAGGCCGTGGCGCGCTGTTGGATATTGTGGTTTAGATAGGCTTCATCATAAAATCACTATAATAACCGTCATTGCACGCTTTATGCGTGCAATCCATTCATGCCGCTAGATAGATTACACGGACAAGCCGTGTAATGACGAGATTTTAAGTGGCAATGCAGCCCCTCCCTACTGAAACGCAACCTCATCAAAGCTCCGCAGCTTCCGGCTGTGCAGCTTTTCATTCGGGGTTTCGCGGAGGAGTTCCATGGTGCGGATTCCTACTTTTAAATGCTGGTCTACGCGTTCTCTATAAAAACTATCCGCCATGCCGGGGAGTTTTAGTTGTCCATGCAGGGGTTTGTCGGACACGCAGAGCAGCGTTCCGTACGGCACGCGTAGCCTAAACCCATTGGCGGCAATCGTCCCGCTCTCCATATCCATGGCGATGGCGCGAGATTGGCTGAGGCGGCGGTTTTGGCGGATTAGGCTGCGTAGCTCCCAATTTCTATCATCTGTGGTGGCGACGGTTCCTGTGCGCATGATTTTCTTGACCTCATACCCTTCAACGCCGCAGACTTCCTCAACCGCTTTTTCCAACCCTTGTTGAATTTCGGCCAAGGCGGGGACGGGGATGGAGGTTGGTAAATCCTCATCCAGAATATGATCTTCGCGCAAATATCCATGGGCGAGCACGTAATCGCCCAATTTTTGCGAATTCCGCAGCCCCGCGCAATGCCCCAGCATCAGCCAAGCATGCGGGCGCAGAACGCCGATATGATCGGTAATCGTCTTTGCATTGGACGGGCCGACGCCGATATTGACCATGGTGATGCCGTTGCCGTCCTCTCGCGTTAAGTGATAGGCGGGCATTTGCGGCATGCGGCCGCGCGGGTCGGGCTGCACAAAATCGCTATAACCATCTTTGCCGGCTTGTTTTTCACCCATCAAGGTAAATTCATCGATATAAAATTGGTAATTGGTGAAAATGACGTAGTTTTGGAAGCTGCATTCCGATGTGCCGCAATAATGTTTGAGGCGCTGGAGACTTAAATCCGCGCGTGGGGCGGTGAATAGCGCGAGGGGGTCGTCCTCGCCCTGCCCCGCTACATGTGTGCCGTTGGCGATCTCATCATCCATAATGTCCAGATCCGGCACATCAAATAAATCGGGCAGATCACCCATTTGATCGGGGCTTAAACGTCCCTCAAGATGATAATCAGAGCCGAGCGCGAAATGGATCGGAATGGCGATATCACTCACGCCAATTTCGATCGGCACGTCGTGATTATGGCGGATCAGGCGCATTTGCTCGATATAATAATGTTTAAAGATATCGGGACGCGTGATGGTGGTGGAATAGCTCCCCGGTTTCGAGGCATAGCCGTAAGAGGTACGACTATCGGCGCGTTTGGCATATTTTGTTGTGATTTTGATATAGGGGTAGAAGGCAGAAACGCGGGCTTTCGGCTTCTTTCCGTCCACATATTCATCGAAGGCGGCGCGCAGAAAGGCAATATGCTCATTATAAAGCGCCTCCAACGCCGCAAACGCGGCCTCGGGACATTCGAATTGTTTTGGTTTTGTGGGTTTTGGTGTCTTGCTCATGGCTTCTATTATCACCTAAAAACCCTTTAGAAACAATGAATCATTGACGAGATGGGTATTTTATCCTAATTTCTACATACCCTCATCACATGAAAGCATGGGTTAGGCATGTTGCGGCGGGGGTTTACATTGCCATAGGAAAGGAGTGCCTACCCCCTCCCCCCCTCTTTTGGGACGAACAAAGTGAAGGAGGTTTTATTCTTCTAATCCCATCAATGACTTAGCGTAGTGTTTCGGGTCGAAAGGTTGAAGGTCGTCTATTCCTTCGCCGATGCCGATGGCATGGACCGGTGTTTCGAATTGATCGGCGAGGCCGACGAGGACGCCACCTTTGGCGCTGCCGTCTAGCTTGGTAACGATGAGGCCGCTGACATCGACCATGTCTTTGAACGCTTCGAGTTGCGAGAAGGCGTTTTGTCCGGTGGTGGAATCGAGCACAAGGAGCGTTGCATGCGGCACGTTTTCATCCTGCTTTTTCAACACGCGGACGATTTTGGCGAGTTCTTCCATCAAATTCGCCTTATTTTGCAAGCGTCCTGCCGTATCGATCAAGAGGATATCCGCGCCCTGCTCTTTGGCTTGGCTATAGGCCTCGAACGCGACGGCGGCGGCATCCGCACCAAGGTCTTTGGCGATGAGTTTTCCGCCCGTGCGATCGGCCCAAATCTGGAGCTGTTCGGTTGCGGCGGCACGGAAGGTGTCACCGGCGGCGAGCATGATGCTCTTGCCTTGTGCTTTATACTGGTTCGCGAGCTTTCCGATTGTCGTTGTTTTTCCCACGCCATTCACGCCGGTCATCAGGATGACAAATGGGCCATCGGTTTTGCTGATTTCGAGCGGTTTTGCCACGGGTGTTAGGATATCGGCGATGACGGCGGCCAGCGCCTCGCGCGTTTCTTCCTCGCTAATGTCCTTGCCGAAGCGGTCTTTGGAGAATTCTTCGATAACCTTGGCGGCGGTGTGCGGGCCGAGGTCAGCCTCGATCAAGACATCTTCGAGCGCATCAAGCGTCTCTTGATCGAGCTTTTTCTTGGTGATGACATCGGTGATGCCTTGGGTGATTTTGTTGGTGGATTTGGACAGGCCAGATGTTAGGCGCGAGAGCCAGCCGCCCTCATCGCTATGGTCGGATAATTCCTCCTCCTCCGCCGCGTCATCGCTCAGGTCATGCTCCGGCGTTGGGGTCATGTCGAGATCGTCGATAATCTCGGTTTCGGTTTCCTCCAATTTGTGTTGCGTGTCGGGATCGATTTCGGGTTCGTAATCCGTTGAGGGTTCGATCTGCGGTTCGCCTTTGGGGTGCAGGAGCGCTTCGTCACGCGCTTCTTCCTCTGCGGCTTTCTGGTTTTTCTTTTTACGCCAAAACATCATATTACCATTATAACTTTCTTTATGCTGTTACGCCAAGAAGCTTATCACCTTCGATGGATTTTAAATTGACGGTGATCAATGCGCCGACTTCGTGTTCGCCTTCGAGAGTAACAGGTGCGAAGTTTTCGGTGTGGCCTGTATTGCCCTTTTCAACGACGATTTGCGCGGTTTTGCCCAAGTTTCGGGTTAGGAGCTTTTGAAGTTGTTGATTGCCGAGCGCACGTAGGATTTTTGCGCGTTCTTTGCGGATTGGGACTGGGACTTGATCCGGAATTTTCGCGGCGGGTGTTCCGTCCCGTTCCGAATATGGGAAGACGTGGAGGTAGGTTAGGTCGCATTCCTCGACGCATTTTAGGGTGTTTTGGAACATCTCCTCCGTTTCGGTGGGAAAGCCGGTGATGATATCGGCGCCAAATTCGATGTCGGGACGTAAATCGCGAGCGCGTTTGCACATTTCGATGGCGTCTTCGCGTAAATGGCGGCGTTTCATGCGTTTTAGGATCATGTCATCGCCCGATTGGAGGCTGAGATGCAGATGCGGCATGAGGCGCGGTTCTTCGGCGATGAGCTGCCAGAGGTCGTCGTCGATTTCGGCGGGATCGAGGGATGACATGCGGATGCGCGGCAAGTCGGGGACGAGCGCGAGAACGCGGCGGATCATTTGCCCTAAGGTTGGTTTTCCGGGAAGGTCAGGGCCGTAGGAGGTTACATCAACGCCAGTCATGACGATTTCTTTATAGCCTTGGGCGACGAGCTTGCGGGCTTCGGCAACGATCACGCCAATCGGGACGGAGCGCGAATTACCGCGGCCATAAGGGATGATGCAAAAGGTGCAGCGATGGTCGCAGCCATTTTGCACCTGTAGGAACGCACGCGCGCGATCCTCGAATGCTCCATCATGTCCAGTGACGAGGTGGCCTGCGGTTTCCTTGACCTCCATAATGTCGCGGACGAGGACGGGGTCGTTATGCTGCGTCGTCCATGTATCGCGTTTGAGTTTTAGGTCATTGCCGATGATTTGGTCGATTTCAGGCATTGCCGCGTAGCTGTCCGGTGCAATTTGGGAGGCGCAGCCGGTGACGATGATTTTGGCCTCGGGATTTTCGCGGCGCGCTTTGCGGATCGCTTGGCGTGCTTGGCGCTCGGCTTCCTTTGTGACGGCGCAGGTGTTGAAGATGATTGCATCATCGAGGCCAGCAGCGGAGGCGTGACCGCGCATCACTTCACTTTCGTAAGTGTTGAGGCGGCAGCCGAAGGTTATGATTTTTGGTTCTCTACTCATTATTTGTTTGACATAAAATGATATTGTTTTTATAAACTAGCATATTACTACCAATAGGAAAATACATTAGCTATGAATATTCGTCCTGAACTGATCGCAAAAGCGAAGCAAGCTGTATCTTGGCGCCGAACCCTCCATCAAAACCCGCAAGTGGGCTATGAGGAGGAGTTTGCAAGCGATTTTATTAAACATAAGCTTTCTGAATTCGGCCTTCAATATACAGATGGTTGGGGCAAAAAAGATGGCAAAGGTGGCTATGGCGTTGTTGCGATAATTGAAGGAAAACAAAACACCTCCGGTAAAGTTGTTGCTCTACGCGCGGATATGGACGCACTTAAAATAACAGAACAAACAGGCCTGTTGTGGTCTTCGCAAAACCCGGGTTTCATGCATGCGTGTGGTCATGACGGTCACACCGCAAGCCTTCTTGTGGCAACGCAATATCTTGCTGAAACCCGTAACTTTGATGGTACGGCTGTTATCATTTTTCAGCCTGCGGAAGAAGGTGGGGGCGGAGCGCTCCAGATGATAAAAGAAGGCGTTCTTGATCAGCATAACGTTGACGAAGTTTACGCTTTCCACAATTGGCCATTGCTTCCACTTGGGCAAGCCATGGTCTGGCATGATGTTGCCTTGGCTGGAGCAAAATCGTTTAACATCACACTTACCGGTAAGGGCGGGCATGGTGGTATTGATGCTAACGATAAGACTCCGACAGATGCGGCAGGTTTCATTCTTAGTAAAATCACAAAATCAAAAAGACATGGCGTACCTTCACCCCTCAGTAGAATCATAAAGAGGATAAAACGTGATAAGAGTAAAATTCATGCCAATGTCCACGGTGAGAATGTCCCTGAAAATGTTATTCAGAAATACGCAACGCTTGAAGGAACGATGCGTTTTTTCAAGCTTAGTCAGGAGCAATACTTCACTCGAAAATTAGAACAAGCTGTTAAATCCGCCACTAAAGAGTTTAGTGTTAGTGCCAATATTCGTTATCCAATCTTCTATCCCGTATCGGTTAATAATACTTTATGCGCAAAATTTTCGCAGGAAGTCCTTAACACAATTCTCGGCAAGAGTAACGTACATGTCCAAAGTGACCCCATTCCAGGGTCAGAGGATTTTGCAGGCTTCTTACAGGAAAGACCGGGAGCCATGGTATTTATAGGGCAAGCTGACCCTAAAGATCCCAATGCAGCATGCAGCCAAATGGTGCACCAGCCGACATACGACTTTAACGATAACGCCCTACCTGTTGCTGCCGCATGGTTTGTCGATATAATCGAAAAAAGAATGCCACTTACAGATTTAAACCTTTAATTCGCCATCAAACACATAGGCCACTGGGCCGGTCATGAGGGCTTCTCCTTGAGCATTGAGCTCTATGAAGAGTGAGCCGCCGTCGAGGATGATTTCGGTTTTACGCTCTATCAAGCCCTTATGCTGCGCGGCGATGGCGGTGGCGCAGGCGCCGGAGCCGCAGGCGAGGGTTATGCCGCAGCCGCGCTCCCATGTGATTTGTCGGATTTTGTTGTCTCCGACGATTTGGCAGAATTCTACGTTTGTGCGTTCGGGGAATAGGTCGAGGTTGCTTTCGATTTGTGGGCCGAGTTCGGTTGGGGCGATGGCGTTTAGGTCATCGAGGAAGAAAACGCAGTGCGGGTTGCCCATGTTGATAGTGACAGGTGACGGTAGACGGGTGTCGGGTGACGGTATTTCTTCGATGGATAAAGCAGCGCCCATATTGATGGTGATGAGGCCATTGGATGCGGATTCGGCGCTTAGCACCCCCCTGCCCGTTTCGATGGCGCAGGATGTGCTGCCGCGCTCTTTCATGACGATGTCGGCGACGCAGCGTGTGGCGTTTCCGCAAGCCGCGCTCTCAGAACCATCAGCGTTGTAGAAACGGGCGAAAATGTCGGCATTGTTGGAGGGTTCGAGGATGGTCAAGAGATCACACCCCACGCCGAAATTGCGGTGGCAGATATGTTGAATTTGCTCAGGAGTTAGGGTTTTGGATTCCCCTCTGAAATCCAAAATGACAAAATCATTTCCTAGGCCGTGCATTTTTTTAAAGTTCATATCGTACCTTTAAATTTTCAAACCACAGAGATTAAAGAGGGTATTAAGAGGTTAAAGAGTAAAAATCTCTTTAACCTCGTTTTTTCTCTTTAATCTCTGTGGTAATTTGCTTGACACTATAGCGATAATTTCATAGCTTGCACGAAATTTCCACTGATTGTTATTGAATCAGTGCTTAACGGTACACCTCATTCGGCGCGAACGCTCAATGGGGCTTTTGGTTTATTGGATTTATGTTTGACAGTTTGAGCGATAAATTAGGGTCTGTTTTCGGGAAGCTTCGCGGTAAGGGGAGTTTGTCGGAGAATGATGTTATGGCGGTGAGCCGTGAGATCAGGATTGCTTTGCTGGAGGCGGATGTTGCCTTGCCTGTCGTGAAGGACTTTATTGCAGGCATTAAGGACAAGGCCGTTGGGCAGGACGTGATTAAGGGCGTTAATCCGGGGCAGCAGGTTATTAAGATTGTCCATGATGCGCTGGTCGAGATGCTTGGCTCTGAGACTGCGGATTTGCAGTTTGCTACGCCGCCTTGTGCGTATTTGATGGTGGGTTTGCAGGGGTCTGGTAAGACGACATCAACAGCGAAGATTGCTAAGCACCTGACCGATAAGCATAAGAAGAAGGTTTTGATGGCGTCTCTCGACGTGTATCGCCCGGCGGCGCAGGAGCAGTTGGCGCAGCTTGGGGAACAGACAGAGATTGCGACTTTGCCGATTGTAGAGGGGCAAAAGCCGCTCGCGATTGCGGAGCGTGCGATGGATGCGGCGCGGAAGGAAGGGTATGACGTTGTTATGCTCGATACCGCGGGGCGTTTGAGCATTGATGAAGAGTTGATGGCGGAAGTTGCCGACATCCAAAAAGCGACGAAGCCGGTTGAAACGCTGCTCGTGGCGGATGCGATGACGGGGCAAGATGCGGTGCAAACTGCAAGCGCGTTTGATGCGGTTGTGCCTTTGTCTGGGATTATGCTGACGCGGGTGGATGGCGATGCGCGCGGTGGTGCGGCGATGTCGATGAAGGCCGTGACTGGGAAGCCGATTAAGTTGCTTGGGGTTGGTGAGAAATGGGATGCGCTCGAAAGCTTTCACCCTGACCGAATTGCGGGACGGATTTTGGGGATGGGCGATGTGGTTTCCTTGGTGGAGAAAGCCGTTGAGACTGTGGACGCCGATGAAGCGGCGAAGATGGCCAAGAAGTTCAAGAAAGGCCAGTTTGACTTTAATGATTTGCTTTCCCAGATGCAGCAGATGAAGAAAATGGGCGGTATGGGCGCGATGATGAAGATGTTGCCCGGCATTGGGAACATGGCGGGGCAGCTTGAGGAAGCGGGGATGGATGACAGCTTTATCAAGCGGCAGGAAGCGATCATCTTCTCCATGACCAAAGAGGAGCGTGCGAAGCCGGAATTGCTTAACATGCGTCGTAAGCAGCGGATTGCGGCGGGTTCAGGGACGAGCGTGCAGGAGATTAACAAGCTCGTAAAACAGCATAAGCAGATGCAATCCATGATGAAAAAGATGAAGAAAATGGGCATGGGCGGCATGATGAAGCAAATGAAGGGCATGATGGGCGGCAAG
Source organism: Alphaproteobacteria bacterium (assembly GCA_050633165.1). Classification (GTDB taxonomy): domain Bacteria; phylum Pseudomonadota; class Alphaproteobacteria; order Micavibrionales; family Micavibrionaceae; genus TMED27. Next base: position 15,694 of record JBOEFZ010000064.1, read on the forward strand.
GCCGATGAGCTTGAGCTAATGGCGCAGAGCATGGATCCGGATGCGCTTGGCAAGGATTTAGCGGGATTGGGGAGTAAGGATGCAGGGCCTTTGGGCGATAATCCTTTTGCCCCCGGCGGCCCGCTTTATAGAGGGGGTAAGTAATGACCAAACCTCTAAAATTATTATCATTTATAGGCACAAATATTTTATCGCTAATTGTATGTTTTGTAATCTTAATTCCATTTTCGGGAATTTATTACGATGCTTCACCAAAGTTACTTGGATACAAAGCTTTAGGTACCATCTTGGGTTATTTCGCATGGGGTGTATTTTTAGCGCCTATTATAGGCCTAATCATTGGCATTTGCGCATGGATAGACGGAAGCTTTAAGAACAGCATAAAAATCAGTCTCATTCCTGCTGCTTATGCAGTCACAGTATTTATTTGTTATGGCATTTTAGAATTTTTAACTGATTGAATTAAAGGAGAAAAATTATGGCACTTGCAATCAGACTAGCTAGAGGTGGACGAAAGGGTCGTCCATTTTATCGTATCGTTGTTGCGGATAAGCGTATGCCCCGCGATGGTCGTTACATCGAGAAATTGGGGACTTATAACCCGCTTCTCGAAAATGACAATGAGCAGCGCGTGCAGCTTGTTGAAGATCGCGTGAAATACTGGCTCGGTGAAGGCGCGAAGCCGTCCGAGCGCGTTGCGATCTTCCTTGGTAAAGCGGGCTTGATCCCGATGCCTGAGCAATCCAACCGCCCGAACAAATCCAAGCCGGGTGAAAAGCAAGTTCAGCTGAAAGCTGATAAGGAAGAGAAGCAAGCGGAAGCTGCTGAAGCCGCAAAAGCAGCGGCGGAAGAAGCCAAAGCGGCAGAAGAAGCGGCGAAAGCGGAAGCAGAAGCAGCCCCAGCGGAAGAAGCGCCAGCCGAAGACGCTGCGGCTCCTGAAGCGGAAGCGGAAGCACCTGCTGCCGAGGAAGCTCCGGCGGAAGAAGAAAAAGCAGAAGAAAAGCCTGCTGAATAAATTTTCTAACCACCAAGGCACGAAGACACCAAGGTTTTTATTTTGGGTGTTCTTTGTGCCTTGGTGTCTTGGTGGTTCAAAATGACCGATAAGAAAATCTGCATTGCTAAGATCGCTGCTCCGCATGGGCTTAAGGGGTTGGTTAAGATCATTCCTTTTTGTGAGGATGTTTCGTTGATTGAGGCGGTGGAGGAATTTGACATTACGCTTAAGAACCCGTCGGGAAAATATATTCTGGCGGAGATTGCGGGGGTGAGCTCGCGCGAGGCGGTTGAGGCGATTAAGGGGACGGAGTTGTTTGTTGATCGTGATGCCCTGCCCGATCCGGAGGAGGGGGAATATTATATTGAGGATTTGGTTGGCCTGCGCGCCGTGAATGCCAATAGCGGCAAAGATGCGGGGGTGATTATCGCCGTGCATAATTTCGGCGCGGGGGATTTGTTGGAGATTAAGCCCAAAAGCGGTGAGGCTTATCTCGTCCCCTTTAACGATGATCATGTGCCGGAGGTTAGCGCGGATAGTGTTAGCGTTATTCCGATGGGGGATGGGGTTGGGTGACACCTTATCAAGTCCGTCATTGCATGCTTTAAAAAGAAACGAACAAAAGCTATGCTTTTGCTTCGTATGCATGCAATCTATCTTGCGGCGAGGTGGATTGCACGGACGAGCCGTGCAATGACGGTTTTTTTGGTGTTTTCATGGCTCTAAATTTTAACATTCTTACCCTTTTCCCCGAGATGTTTCCGGGCTCGCTCGGGATGTCTTTGGCGGGGAAGGCGTTGGAGCGCGGAGATTGGGGGTATAATGCCGTGAATATTCGGGATTACGCGGATAATGCGCATAAATCGGTGGATGATACACCCTATGGCGGGGGTGCGGGGATGGTTATGCGGTGCGATGTGATTGAGAATGCTTTGCTTTCTTTGGGTGACGGTGGACAAGTAACGGGTGACGGTAATTCTGTCACCCGAATATATTTAAGTCCCCGCGGTAAACCGCTAACACAAAATAAGGTTAAAGAACTCACGCAGGCCTCCGAAATCACGCTGCTTTGCGGGCGGTATGAGGGGGTGGATCAGCGGGTTTTGGATGCGCATGGGTTTGAAGAGGTTTCAATCGGCGATTATGTGCTTAGCGGTGGGGAGCCGGCGGCGCTTATCTTGATGGATGCGGTGGTGCGGCTCTTGCCCGGGGTGATGGGGAATGTGGATACGCATGATAATGAGAGCTTTGGCTCTGCTACTGGCGGATTGCTGGAATATCCGCATTATACGCGCCCTAGCGAATGGGTGGATGCGCATGGGGTGGCGCGCGGCGTGCCGGAGGTTTTGCAATCGGGCAATCATGCAAAGATTAAGGAATGGCGGGAAGAACAGTCTTTGGCGATTACGAAGGCGCGGCGGCCTGATCTTTTAACCACAGAAACCACAGAGAAAAAGTGAAGAAATCACAAAGCTTTTGTTTTCTGCGCTCTCTTAAAACCTCTGGCTTTGGGTGATTAAAAACCTTGCATAGCGGCGCTAACTCTGTCATAAATGCGCAAATTTTCGAAAAAACATAACGAACCTGCTAGGCGTGAGCTTAATTACGAGGTTTAAAACAAGGAAATAGAAACATGAATGTACTACAAAAATTCGAAGCGAAAGAGCTTCAAAAACAACAAGAAAACAAGTCTATTCCGGATTTTAGTGCCGGTGATACCCTTCGGGTGAATGTCCGTATTAAGGAAGGTACGCGGGAGCGTATTCAGGCATACGAAGGTGTATGTATTGCGCGTTCCGGTGGTCAAGGTATTAACGCGAATTTCGCGGTGCGTAAGATTTCTTACGGTGTTGGTGTTGAGCGTGTGTTCCCGCTTTGGAGTTCACGGATCGAGAGTATCGAAGTTGTGCGCAAAGGCTCTGTCCGTCGTGCGAAGCTTTATTATCTTCGTGATCGCCGTGGTAAGAGCGCGCGCATTGCCGAGCGTACATCCGGTCATGGTATTGATACGACGGTGAATGAGGATGAAGCGAAGCTCACCAAGACACAAAAGCGTGCGCAGAAGAAGGCGGAAAAAGACGCCAAGCGTGCGGAGGCTCGCAAAGAGCAAGAAGCAGTGTTGAAGGCGAAAGCCGATGCGAAAGCGGCGGAAAAGGCGGCTGCGGAAGCGGCAGCAGCGGCGGAAGCGGCAGCGAGCGAAGCGCCGGCGGAAGAGTAAGCCAGATACAAAAATGCCGCGATTACCCTCGCGGCATTATGTTTTAAAGATTTTAAACCGCCCTGCCCTGCGCTTGGCGGTTTTTTTTTGTTAGTCTAGCGTAAAGGCTGCCTCTCTAACTACAGGCTCCTCGCCAGCTAGAGTCCTAATGGCATTATCGACCTGCCCCAAGGGATAATCATCTCCCTCTTGCGTCATCATTGTCTCCAAACTCTCATTCAAATCATGCGCATATGCAGGCAGGTCCATTGCGATATTCAACTGTGCCTGGATAGCTGTAAGGTTGTCATGGACTGCGGCATGTTCTGAATCAGCAAGATCAACCGCACCGCCGTCTTTTGCAACCGACGCCTCACTCACAAACTCATCGAACCTTTCAATTAATGTGCTATACATTAATAATGTATTCGCTTGGTCACTTGTGACTTGATGCCCATCTAGAATCCTTTGTGCGTCATTGCCATCCATATCAGGAAATTCTTCAGCGACTATTTGGACAAGCACTTCATTTGGAAGCGCCGTGATTGCCGCTTCAACTACGTTGCGCTGATAATTTTCTATGCCATTGGGGGACAAAGATGCAATTTTGACAGCATTATCACCACGATACGATTCCATTGCACTCGCGGGAACCTCCAACATTTCAGACTTTACCTCAACCTCTTCCCCTACGATACTATGTGCAAACACAAGCATACTACCGTTATCAAGTGTAGCAATCGGTGTTATCATTGAAAATGTTTTTAAATGTGCGTGATAAGGTTCATTTCTGAACCCGTCTTGAAGGTCTAAGTCACCCATCTGATACCTCTTTTATTCCCGTTTGTCCTACTCTTTTCGGTGGCTTGGCATTGACAGGTCTGGTGCCTGCTTGTTTAATGCGTTACCTGCTCTAAATTATACTTACGGAAAGTTAAAGAGGCGTTAACATGGCTGATAAAGCACGCACTTTGTATGAAAAAATTTGGGATGATCATATTGTCCATACGGGCGAGGATGGGAGTGGCTTGATCTATATTGATCGGCATTTGGTGCATGAGGTGACGAGCCCGCAGGCGTTTGAGGGGCTGCGGATGGCGGGACGCGCGGTACGCCGGCCGGAGAATACTTTGGCGGTGATGGATCATAATGTGCCGACGACGGATCGCAGCGTTCCTATCCAAGAAGAGATGAGCCGGATACAGGTGGATACGTTGCGTGCCAATTGCGCGGAGTTCGGGGTTGAGTTGTTTGATCTTACGGATAAACGTCAGGGCATTGTACATATCATCGGGCCGGAGCAAGGCTTTACCCTGCCTGGCATGACGATTGTTTGCGGGGATAGCCATACCTCCACGCATGGCGCGTTCGGGGCGTTGGCGTTCGGGATCGGGACGAGTGAGGTTGAGCATGTGCTCGCCACGCAAACGCTCATCCAATCCCCCGCAAAGACGATGCGGATTACGGTGGATGGTACGTTGCAAGATGGTGTGACGGCAAAGGATATGGTTTTGGCGATTATTGGCAAGATCGGTACGGCGGGCGGCACGGGATATGTGCTGGAATTTGCCGGTGAGGCGGTGCGGAATTTATCCATGGAAGGACGCATGACGGTTTGCAATATGTCGATTGAGGCGGGCGCGCGTGCGGGCCTTGTTGCGCCGGATGAGACTACGTTTCGCTATATTAAGGGGCGCCCTCGCGCGCCGAAGGGGGCGGAGTTTGACACGGCGGTGGCGTATTGGAAGGGATTAGCCAGCGATGAAGGCGCGGTGTTTGATAAGGAAGTCACGCTTAAGGCCGAGGATATCGAGCCGACAGTGACATGGGGCACAACGCCCGAGGATGTGATCGGGATTAGCGGCGAAGTGCCCTCCCCCGATGATTTTGAGGATGTGAATAAGCGGGCATCGGTGCAGCGGATGCTGGATTATATGGGGCTGGAAGCCGGAACGAAGATTACGGATATTACGCTGGATAAGGTGTTTATCGGGTCTTGCACCAATGCGCGGATTGAGGATTTGCGCGCGGTGGCGAAGATTGTTGAGGGCAAGCGCGTTGCAGATAATATTATCGAGGCGATGGTTGTTCCCGGCTCTGGCCTTGTGAAGATTATGGCGGAGGAAGAAGGTATTGCGGATATTTTGATTGAGGCTGGCTTTGATTGGCGGGAGCCGGGATGCTCTATGTGTTTGGGTATGAATCCGGATCAATTGGAGCCGGGGGAGCGGTGTGCCTCGACGTCAAACCGGAATTTTGAGGGGCGGCAGGGTAAAGGCGGGCGTACGCATTTGGTGTCTCCGGCGATGGCGGCTGCGGCGGCGATTACGGGGCGGTTGACGGATGTTAGGGCGCTGTAGCTTCTCAAAGCGTCATCCTGTGGCATGACCACAGGATCTCATCCTTAAGCAAACAGATCCTGCGATCAAGTCGCAGGATGACAGTCCTAGAATTCAAACTTAAGCTTAACGCCTGCTGCCGGGGTGATGTTGTTTAGATCGGCGGCGGTGGGGTCGCGGTCGGTTTCGAAGGCTTTTACGAAGAGTTGTAGGGCGCCCTCTTCCTCCGCATCGCCGGAGAAGTTATAGGCTATGCTCTTATCTTCGGTTTCGATTGTTGGTTTCGGCTCGAAAATTTCGCCGTCTTGTTCGAAGGCAAAGGTTGAGATTGGCATTAAAAATGCGCATAAGAGTGATAGAATTGGAATTGAGTATCGCATAGATATTTATCCTTTATAACGAATATACGCGGCAAAAGCAAAGATCGCGTTAATTGAATATGGTAATTTATGAGCATTTGGCCCAAATCTTTTGATTTTGATACGGATGAAGTTTGCCAATCCGTTTTCAAACCGTTTATTGAGGAGCAGATGACGGCGTTGGAGGCGTATGACGTGCAGCGCCCAGATGGGCATACCTATATCTTTCATGAACATGCGGCGCGGGTGGCGGAGAATGTGCGGCGTACGTGCCTTCATATGGGGCTTGGCGATGTTGTTGCGCGGAATATGTATTGGGCGGTGATGCCGCATGATATTGGGAAAAAATCCCTGCCGGTTGATATTTGGGATCAGGAGGAGAAGCCCTCCGGTGCGGTTAAGGCGTATCGGCGGACGCATACCTTATTGGGGGCGCAGATTGCGGAGGAGTTGCTGCATGATATTTCGCATCCGTTTAAGGATTTGATGATTGATATTATGCGTTATCATCATGAACAGATGGATGGCGGCGGGACGATCGGGGTGGCGGGGGATGCGCTATCTATGCCTGTGCGGCTTTGTGCGATTGTGGAGGCGTATGACGGGTGGAGGATTTGGCGGCCGCATTACGGGGATCGTGATATTTCTCCGCCGAGTGTTTTGGCGCGGATGCGGGATGAGAAAGGGGCGGAGATTTTTGATATGGATTTGTTTGAATCCTTTGCGGAAATGAAGATGTTGGATTATAAAGAAGGCCGTATATTACAGCCCCCCCCCTAGAGGATTAGAGCTATGACACCATTTACCGTTTTAAAGGCCAAGGCCGCGCCGCTGGATATGATTAATGTGGATACGGATATTATTATCCCGAAGCAGTTTTTGAAGACTGTGAAGCGGACGGGGCTTGGGGTTAGTGCATTTTATAATATTCGCTATGATGATAATGGCGCTCCCCTGCCCGAGTTTTCGCTTAATCAGGCACAGCATGAGGGGGCGGAAATTTTGGTGACGGGGGAGAATTTTGGCTGCGGCTCTTCGCGCGAACATGCGCCGTGGGCGATTTTGGATATGGGCTTTAAATGCATTATCGCACCTAGCTTTGCCGATATTTTCTTCAATAACAGTTTTAAGAATGGGATATTGCCGATTGCGTTACCGCAAGAACAGGTGGATCAGTTGATGGCTTCGGCGAAGGATAATCCGGATGTGATTATTGAAGTGGATTTGGATAAGCAAACCATTACGCGCGGGAATGAATTTTCATTTGAGTTTGAGATTGATCCGTTTCGGAAGCATTGTTTGATCAATGGTTTGGATGATATCGGTTTGACGATGGAGAAAAATATTCACATTGATGCGTTTGAGGAAAAGCGCGCGGGAGAGCAGCCATGGGTGTAAAAAAATTAGCGGTATTACCAGGCGACGGGATTGGACCGGAGATTGTGGCGGAGGCGGAGAAGGTTCTTGGCTGGTTGGTTGAGAATTCGGATTTGCGCGTTGAGGTTACGCATGGATTGATTGGTGGGCAGGCGTATGATGCGCATGGCGTGCCGTTTTGCGATGATGATTTGGCGTTGTGCCGGAGATCGGATGCGATATTGATGGGCAGCGTTGGCGGGCCGAAATGGGATGATGTTGATTATGCAAAGCGCCCCGAAGCGGGTTTGTTGCGCCTTCGTAAGGAATTAGATTTATTTGCGAATTTGCGCCCTGCTCTTGTGTTTGATGCGCTTGTGGATGCTTCGACGCTTAAGCCGGAGATTGTGAAGGGCTTGGATATTTTGATTGTTCGCGAGCTTACGGGCGGTGTTTATTTTGGTGAGCCGCGCGGGATTGAAACATTGGCAAATGGCGAGCGACGTGGATTTAATACGCAAACCTACACCACATCGGAAATTCGCCGCATTGGTAAGGTTGCGTTTGAGTTGGCGCGGAAGCGTGATGGGCGTGTGCATTCGTGCGAAAAAGCCAATGTGATGGAGAGCGGGAAGCTTTGGCGGGAGGAGATTACGACCCTGCATGGTGAGGGGTTTGAGGATGTTAACCTTGAGCATATGTATGCGGATAATTGCGCGATGCAGCTGTGCCGGAATCCACGCCAGTTTGATGTGATTGTGACGGATAATTTGTTTGGTGATATTTTATCCGATGAGGCGGCGATGTTGACGGGGTCTCTCGGGATGTTGCCGTCGGCGTCCTTAGGGGCGGAAGATGTTGCGGGGCTTTATGAGCCTGTACATGGCTCTGCGCCGGATATTGCGGGGCAAGGGAAGGCTAATCCGCTCGCGACGATTTTGAGCTTGGCGATGCTTTTGCGCTACTCCTTTGATCGTGGTGATTTGGCGGGTTCGGTTGAGGGCGCGGTGCAGAGCGTTTTGAACTCCGGCACGCGGACGGCGGATATTATGGGCGACGGCACGCGGGAAGTTTCTACCGCCGAGATGGGGGATGCGGTTGTGGCGGAATTATCCGCATCTCAAGCGAAGGCGGCATGATTGCGCTGTTGATTATTCTTGGCGTTATATTGCTTATCGTTGAGGCGTTTATTCCCCTGTTCGGGATGATTGGGGTTAGCGGGTTAACATTGATCATTACGGGCGGGATTTTATCCGTAACGTCTTCATTGCAGATGTGGGCGGCGTTTTTGATGGCGCTGATTTTATCGATTTTGATTGGTGCAGGCGTTTATATCGGGTTTCAGCGCTTCAAGGCACAATCACCGGAGCAAGCGCTAATCGGGCAGCAAGCGGTTGTTTTGGAATGGGAGGGGAAACAAGGACGTATTGCGGTCGGGGGAACGGCCTATCATGCTTTTTCGGATATAGCGGTGGATTTAAACGCGGGTGATGAGGTGCAGATTATCTCCGCTGAAGGCTTGAGCTTCAAAGTTTCCGATTCGTTTTTCGAACAATAAAAAAGGCCTGATCACTCAGGCCTTTTTCGTTAACTATATTAGCTTCATTACTGAAGACGGTATGCAATTACGCATGTTGCTGTCGTTGATTGCTCATCATAATCCGTTCCAGTTGTACCGCCAGTACGACAAGCGGCATCGGCTTGAGCAATAATGGTTCCACTACTTGCGCGACCATCATCAAGCTTTCGATCAATTTGAGCTGCTTGCTGCGGAGTAAGAGACCCCGCGCCGGTAGCAGATACCCCCATAGTTCCCATCACAAGTAAGTATGGTTTAGGCTTAAGCTCGCCTTGAGTAAAGTTTGTTGGCGTCGTACCTCTATTATCTCCAACAAAATAGCCACCACCGACAGGAGAGGTCGGGAAATTTTCACCAAATTGTGCGACAGAAGCCCCCGTGAAGCCAGACACGAAATCGGCAGCAAGCAAGTGTGAGAAGAAGTTGCCACCTTCAGAATTATCCGCCGCAGGCAAATTAAGTGCACCAACGCCCACTCCGATCCGGCTGTTTCCATCCCCAGTGGGACATGCCGCACCATCGCAGTTCGCTGGCAAACGCGTGTCTGCAGTACGCATATCACCTGGAACGGCAGAGTATTTATCGATAAAGCCATTCATCGCGCCGCTATAGGATTCAAGCTCCTTAGCCGTCGCCGTCACGCGAGCATTATTAATGAGCTCTTGCCCCTTTAATACACCACCGATCAAAAGACCGATGATGACCATAACAACCGCGAGTTCAACAAGGGTAAAACCCTTCTCACGATCTTCCATATTAATATTATTCAACATTTTAAAACTCTCCTTATTTAGATGAATACGAAACCAATGATTATGTTGTACACGAAAAATGCACGGCGTTTCATAACCAATATATACCATTATATTCACGTGGAAAACATGAATATTTTCTTAAAAAAAACACCCACCCTAATCATAGAGGCGTTTAGCCCCCTCAAAACGACAAACTGATAGGTATCTGGGAATTATAGGCTTATTCTCAGGTGTTTTCTAACCGATTTTAGCATCATCCGGACTATTTCCTTTTCGATAATCCGAAGGGGAAAGGCCGGAGAATTCTTTAAAAACGCGATTAAATGTCGGCATTGAGTTAAACCCCACATCTTCAGCAATTCTTTTAATGGGTGCGTCGGTTTCGCGGAGCAATTGTTTCGCATCTATGATTCGGCACTCATTCAATAATGCCGGCACTGTTTTATTATAACTTTGATTTACAACCTTTGAAATTAACGCTTCCGATGTATTGCATTCTTGCGCCAGCTCTTTTCTAGAGTAATTGATTTCCTGATATACTTTTTGCGTAAATATTAAATTATTGACCTTATTAAAAATCTTTTTCTCCTGATCATTAAAGTCTTTTTGTACCCCCTGCGTTTTTTTGACCTTACTCTTATTTGTATACAGGCGGAGTAAACTTGTGCTTACAATATACACGAACCCCAAACCCAAAATTGTTCTCAGCATTACCATTTGGTAATACTCAATATTATTAGACAAGTAGGCAAAAACAACGATCAGGAAAGCAACATTTATAACGATTAATGACATTGACAGCCAATATTTTTCGATACCATTTTTTTGTTGCTTGAGCTTTTGAAACACGGTGCCTTGACTAAATAAAAACAAAAGGCTGACGGTAGAGGCGACAAGCCCTGAGAGATATAAAAACTTATTGAACTCCGCACATGTTATTAATGTCTCACGGCAAAACCCTCCCATATTTACAGCCAGCATTGAAAACAACCAACATACGGGGAGCGTTAGCAGTATAATCAGTTTTTTATACAGGCTTTTCTTTGTGGCGTTTGACAAACGTATAATAAACACAACACTCAACGGTGTGCCAATAAACCATGCCAGCCACAAAAGCTGTTCGTATATGGGCGTGGTGTGTGAGATGTAACGCGTTGCGAAATCGAGGAAGAAGGCGATCGCTAGACACAGAAAATAGACAAAAGGAAGAACTGCGTTGTTTTTATAGATACCGCGTATCGCAAGATGAACTAGAATATAGGTACATTGCACTAAACCAATTAACGATAACATTTCGGATATTGTGAAGCGTAATGTTTCGATCATGCCTATTGCCTCTCCCTGCACATGTCCAGTTTTTTTGAATCACCTTCTAAAATTTGATCGCAAGCATAATCAAGAAGGGCGTTGACTTCATTTGGATGGATTTTATCACCGCTGGCTTTTAGAATGCCGGTTATAATTTCCAAGGCGGCTTGCTTTTCTCCTTTTTGGTTTAGGACGTTTGCCGGCATTTGGCGTGCCCATATCGGCATGTCAGGGTTATCAATCGCTGCGAGTTTATAGGCCAGCTTCAAAGCGAGATCTGTATCTTTTAATTTAAAGCGTGCCAGATATACGGCTTGTGCCAACCAACGCCATTTTTCTTTTTCTGCCGAATTTCCGGCTACACCGAGATATTCTATAACAGGGCGAATTTTTGAGCTGTCTTGAGATGCTCCAAAATAATAGGCTGCCAAAAGCGGGATAAAGTCGGATCTGGAGTCTAACATGTTTTGTAAAAAGAACCATTTTCCAAGGCGTTCATAATTATAGTCTTTAAGTGCAACAAAGCGCCCGCCGGTATTTCCCGAGTTTTGTAACATCAGGCTATAAATCCGATATGCAAACTGCGCGTCACCTAATCCGATAGAGCTTGCGAAAGAGGCTTTCGGGGTCGGGGGGACATTCGTCCAGCGCGCTTGTATATTTTTTGTATTTTGCCACGTCCACAGGCTCCCCCCTATCATTAAGAACAGGAATGCATATAGAACCATTATTGAATTTAGACGAGACATATTAAAATTGTCGTTTCAGCAAATCGATCAAGGCAGCGATAAAAATAATCACAAGGATAAGCAAACATTGCAGCGCCACGAAGGCAAGTTCTGATGCGTTTTGGATGGGATAGATGAGCCATGTCGTCTGGCTCAGTAAATCAAGACGTGGGGTTAACATGGATATTATATTCATAATATTCTCCAGCCAACCTGATTTTTCACCGGCTATGCCGGCTTTGATAATCCCCAAGAATTGCCCCATCATTCTGGACAGAACATAAAATGCAACAACAGCCATAACCGAAACGGCGGCGCTAGATAACATAAGGGCAAAGAAAAACGCGATATTAACAACAATAATATACTCAAGTATCAATGTGGCCGTCCATATTACATGCCCCAGACCAAAAAGATGCGGGGCTGTTGCGAATAGACAAGCAGCACATGCAAGGGCAATTGTTGTTGCCAACATCGAAAAGGCGATGGCGTATGAAGCGACAAATTGAATGCGGCTGAAAGGGCGAGAAAGAAGAAGTTCTATATCCTTTGATTCAATGGAACGCCGAATAAAGAAAACTGTAAAAACGACCAACCCCAATATACCGACGATCCGTATACCACCAGCGGATAGAACAGCGGCGAATTGATCTTTTTCCGTTAGGGCCGCAGAAGCAAGAAAAACCGATACACTTGCCCCCAAGGCCAACATAACCAGCATTGCAATGATAAGACGGTCACGCATTGCCGCAGTCCATACATAGGATATTAAAGCCAGTGACATATCTTCGCCTAGTTTCCTTATGCTCAATTAGAAGCGGAACGGACGTCTATCGCCAGAGAATTTACGATAAAGATCCTTATCTGTGCTATGAACGCTATCCGATGGGTTCTCGAGAATTGTTGCTTTCAGTAGAATTACAAGCTCTGTTTTCGTTACAATATCGCTTTTATTTTTAAACAGGTTTCCTAAGATAGGTGTCTCTGCAAGCACGGGAACGCCGGCATGGTTCGTCTCGACTCTATCCTGGAGCAAACCACCCATAACGATTGGTTGTCCTGAATTCACCCTGATCACAGAATCGATCTCCTGAACATTAAGTTCGGGGATAGGCGAAGAAATACCGCTACAAGCCGAACCACACTCTGCAATCGCGACAGCCAAACCAGGGTCATCGACCGTATTATCGATCTTTGTGATTGTGGGACGCAATGCCAACGATACGGTATTGGAGGACAGATCAACAGATGGCTGTACATTAATCAAAACACCTTCTGGAACGTTGCGGATTTCACTCTCGACTTCAGTGGAGACTGTGCCCTCATCAATCGTTGTGTCCACCTCCACTTCGAAAAATACGCGGTTCGTTGCAACATTCATGACAGCAGATTGGTTGTTAAGAACGGTTAGACGCGGGCTGGCCAATGCTTTTACTGTTCCAAATTCGGATATAGCACCGATCAAAGCCTGAATATCATTCCCAAAGAACGAAGCCGTAAAGGCCGTACTATCGACAGCATCAACGGCAGCCTGCGGAAATGTTACCGAGCTCCCCCCTCCTAACACACCTAAAAGAGCATCACCAGTAGAGCTAAGCAGGCTGACATTCCCTTCCGTAGACAAGCCCGCAGCGTTCCAATTAATACCGGTTGCATACTCATCCGACAACGATACCTCGAGAACCTTTGCCTCGATCAAAACCTGCGCCGTTACCGACTTCTTTACAACGTCTAAATACCCACGGATTTCCTTATGCACTTTATCGTTTGCAAAAACGTTAATTAGCCCTGCTTGCTTATTAACCGAAAACGTTGCACTTGCGCCCTCACCTTCGAAAGCTGGTCCGGAAGCGTTTCCACCATCCACCGGCAAAGCCGACACATTCAAAACAGCATCAGGTGCGGAAACATTTTCACCGTCGGGGGAGACGGCGCGAACATCCGGATTTTGTTCTGCCACGGAAATTTGTGGATCACTTTGCGTTCTCAAGGCTGCGTTTGCGCCACCAATGATCTGGGTGATATTGGCCTCAAGCTCCCCCCAAAAATCAGCTTCGCTTTCGGCGCTAGAAGAGAAGTTTGACCCTGTATCTGTTCCATCACCGGAAACAACGGAAATATCGTTACTAATCTGGCTGGAGTTTGTACGAACGTAACTTAGATAATCAATTTTATACAGCTTGTTATAGGGCGTATCCTGCTCAATCCTAAGGACATCATTTTCGAATGTGTACCGCAACCCCGCAACCTCCGATATCCGATCAATAACGTCATCGAACGGCCTTTGGCGGGCGGTGAAAATGATACCTCCGGTGATACCGGGATCAAGCTCAATATCCACACCTGCTTGCTGCGACAGCTCAAAAAGCACATCACGCAACGGGATAGATTGGTTCACAGAGATGGAGACAAGCGGCATAGCCTTGGCATTCACATCACCGGAAGCGATATAAGGCTGCAAGCTCGGAATTGCTGTAGCGTTCTTTTGCGCCACGTCTTTTTCATCCTCTTGATCCACACGAGAGGCAAAAGCATCACGATAGTCTTGCACCTCTAAGCCTCCCTCTCTATCTGCTTTCATATAATTCTCAGCCAAGTCACAGCCGCTTAGCGTTAACAAAACCAGCACACAGGCAAAAGACTTTGTTAAAAGACAGTTTTTAATTTTGAACATGAAGACCCCTAAATGAAGTGAAGAACAAGACAAACGTGTGATAAGAATCACTATTAACCTGTACAATTATAGACACACTCACCGCCGTGTTACAACCATACAGGACAGGTTTTTTTACCTATTCACTAAAAGAAATTACAGATGTGTCTACTGATGAAAGTGGCGTCCCCGCCTTTTTCTCTGCGCCGGACATTCTCAATTGCCGAATCCGGATCTTAAGGTCGGAAGGTTTGTCAGAGTTTCGGAGCGCCACATCTTCGGTAATTAAACCTTGTGCATAGAGCTCCAAAATAGACTGGTCAAAGCTACACATTCCGGACTGATTTGTTTGCTCCATAATCTCTTGAATCTTAGGGACATCGCCCCTCAAAATCAATTCACGCACCAACCCCTGATTCAACATAACCTCGACAGCGGGCACCAATGTTTTTTCAATACCTGGGAGGAGGCGCTGGGAAATAATGGCTTTCAAGTTCATAGACAAATTCAGCCGAACTTGTTGCCCCTGCTCATCAGGAAAGAAATTAACGATACGTTCGATGGCCTGATAAGCATTATTGGTGTGTATCGTTGCCAGACATAGATGTCCTGTCTCAGAGATGGTTAGCGCCTGCTCCATCACTTCACGATCACGAATTTCGCCAATTAAAATAACATCAGGGCGCTGACGAAGGGTGTTCTTAAGGGCGGAGGCATAACTTTGCGTATCAACACCAATTTCACGCTGCGTCACCACTGATTTTTTATGCTCATGAAAATATTCAATCGGGTCCTCAATTGTTATGATATGCCCTTTTTTATTCGCATTGCGGTAATCAACCATGGACGCCAATGATGTTGATTTTCCCGACCCCGTCATCCCCGTCAAGAGGACAAGACCGCGCTTCTCCATGGACAGTGTCTCAAACATACGCGGCAGCTTTAGATCACTAAAAGACGGAATATTTGAAACGACACGACGAATAACAAGAGCCGGTGCCTGACGTTGACGCAGGATATTCACACGAAAGCGGCCATGCTCTCCCATATCAAGGGATGTGTTGAGCTCCATCGCTGCTTCGAATTCACGCTTCTGACGAACAGTTAGAACAGCATTTAAAATTTCATTGATATCGTTAATCGACAGGCTTTGCCCTGCTATCTCAATCAGATCATCTTCGACACGCAATGTCGGCGGCGCACCGACCGTTAGATAGAGGTCGCTTGCTTTATATTCTGCCATTGCAGAAAAATATTCAAAGGCTAGTTTAGCATTATCCATCAAAATGAATATCCCTCATCATTTTGCGACAACGATTCAAGAGGAATGTCACCAATCCGTCCCCCACCCAACGCAGCGCTGGCATATTCACCGCTATCACTTTCATCATCTGTCCCTGCGACCTCCATCAAGGCGATACGCGCTTGCTCATCATCGATTACCCCTTCCTCAAGGAGATCATTGATGTTTTCGTTAAACGTTGTCATGCCATAGCGGGAGCCGGTCTGCATCATCGAATACATTTGCGGAATTTGGTTCTCACGAATGAGATTACGCACTGCGTTTGTTCCGACAAGAATTTCAAATGCCGCGACACGTCCGGTACCATCAGCCTTCTTCAAAAGTTTTTGTGCAACGACACCTTGCAATGAGCTAGATAACATCGCCCGCACCATCTCTTTATCTCCCGTCGGGAAAGCATCGATAATACGATCAATTGTCTTACTTGCATTATTCGAATGCAATGTTCCAAAGACAAGGTGACCTGTCTCCGCCGCGGTTAATGCGAGAGAAATTGTTTCGTAATCACGCATTTCCCCGACCAAAATAACATCAGGATCTTCACGCAATGCGCTTCTCAATGCTGTTGAAAACGATTTTGTATCTGCGCCGACTTCACGGTGATTTACAAGGCTCTTTTGTGATTTATGAAAAAATTCCACCGGATCTTCAATGGTCAAAATATGCTTACTGTCGTTTCTATTAATGTGATTAACCATGGATGCGAGGGTAGTCGATTTACCGGATCCCGTTGTACCGGTCACAAGCACAATCCCTCTTTCCAGCTGCGCCAAACGGCGAATAACGGGCGGCAGGCCCAACTCATCGATTGTCGGAACTTCGGTTGGAATTGTCCGAAAAACGGCACACACACCGAGACGGGATGTAAAGCCATTCACACGAAAGCGTGCCTTTTCGCCCAAAGCGATAGCAAAATCTGTTTCCAAATTATCCTCAAACTCGGAACGCTGATTCTCGGTCATCACAGAATAGAGCATTGTGCGGATATCATCACTGGAGAGAGGGTCTGCCTTAACGCGCTTTATATCGCCGCTAGAGCGAATAATTGGCGGGCTGCCTGCACTTAGGTGTAAGTCAGAGGCATTGTTTTGCATTGTGAAGGCAAGAAGCTGCGTTAGATCCACGGGCGATCTCCTTTTTAGCGGTGATATACAGTCTTTTAAATATCTGCGTTTAGCTTTAACTCAACAATCTAAACACAATAATCTAAACACAAAGTAAAGATATCCTGTATCCTACCTGTTTTCAGAGAATTTTAGAAGCATCGATCAAAAGCAACACGAAAAAAGCGACAATTAATGCAGGGCCAAACGGAAAGGCCTTTTCTTTTTTTACGGTTTGCCACAGACTGCCAAACATTACGCCCAATACGCCAGACAATAACAAAAAGGGCACCAACGCCGAAACGCCGAGCCAAAGCCCTGCAACGGCAAAAAACTTTACATCACCAAAGCCCAGTGCATTTTTCTTAAGGGTGGCGCTCGTTAATGCTCCTGTACACCAAATAACAATGGGGAAAACACACGCGCCGACCGCATGTGGGATAAGGGCGCTATAATCCGATGTGAGTAGCGCCTTTACCGTCAAAAAAGCAACCCCAATACAAAATGCAATCAGGTTTAATTGATCGGGAAGAATTTTATACCTTAAATCGATAAAAAAGAGCGCCAATAAAAACGGTACGAGCGCTATCATAAAAGGCGTTTGAAGGGCTGCGCCATGGCTTGCATATATGGCGATACATGAAAGGAGCGATAGCATTTCAATGCAGGGATACTGCACCGATATCGGCGCTTTGCAATGGCGACAACGCCCATTTTGCAACAACCATGATAGAACAGGAAAAAGATCTCGTGGCTTCAAGGGAGTTTTACAATGCGTGCATTGCGAACGATCCCTGCCCCACCATGAAACATTGTTCGGGATTCGAAAAGTCAACGCACTGGCGAAACTACCTAACAATAACCCTATTACAGCAACCACACCCCAAAGACAGAGAGACAGATCACAGCCCAAGCTATTAAAAAATTGAAGCATTAGCGCAAGTCAGCAAGGCGTTCAAAGATCATATCACGCGGCAAAGATACGCCCTTACCGTAGAGTGTGTCGGTCTCCAACGCTTGTTCATAATATTTAACAGCCTCCTCACGTGCGCCAGCACGATCAGCAATAACGGCCATATTGAAAACATGCGATGCGTTATGTGGCTGCATGCTTGCCGCAACTCCAAGATAGCGCAAAGCCTCTTCATATTCTCCAAGAGCAGCGTAGACAACAGACAATTGTGCGGCAATCGCGACGTTATTAAGATTCTCTGCTTTTAGATCCAAAAGCTGCCGTAAAGCTACAGATGGGTATCGTTGCGCAATAATGCCCAGCATATTGATACGCGCATCCACATTTTCAGGCTGAATATCCAAGAGCGCTTCATAAGATTGCACAGCGAAATCATCGCGCCCTAATCTTTGATACGTTACAGCGCGCGCCATCAATATGGCCGGATCCTTTTTGTTTTTCTCATAAAGGCCATTCAATATCTCTTCCGCGGCTTCATAACGCCCTAATTTTATGGCGCGTTGTGCCGATACGAGGCTGGCTTTATACGTGCCCGCACCATGGTTTTTTTCAACCAACACAAGACGTGAGCCAGGTTCTTTTCTAGGATCAACAAATCTAACCCCACCCGCCGCGGATTGATTGCCCACAGGTAAAAGAGCCTCTGCGTCATAAAAAACGTTATCCGGCACCTCTTGCGCTTCAATATCAGGCGCATTGATTGGTGGTACGATTTGTGCGGGATCGCTCAACGTTATCTGGGATGGCTCAATCTCATCAACATTCACTTCAACAATTTGCGCATTATCAACATCCGGCGTCAACGGCACTGCAGCATTTTGTGCCCAGGCCACTTGCGATACGCACATGCCCGCTAGCGCTATGATACTCAAGCGCAGATATGAATGGAAAAAAAATTGACTTTTAAATGATAACATTTTTATACCCTGATATAATTTTTGGCGAAAATACAATGCGAAAGAATCTGTTGTCCCTCATAACTCTATCATGCTGCTTTCTTTTCCTCAATGAAATGTAGGAATGCGCGTTCAAGATTTTTTTGCCCCGCTTCTTTTTTCAACGCGGCAGGTGTGCCCTCGAATAAAATTGTACGATCATGAAGTACACTTACAACATCGCAAATTTCATCCATGTCGGCCAAAATATGTGAGCTTAGGAAAATAGTGCGCCCCTGCTCTTTTGTTTGCAGGAGCATATCTTTCACAAGCGCGCGCGCGCGAGGGTCCAGACCACTCATAGGTTCATCAAGGATGAGTAGGCTACAGCCGGTTAAAATTGTTGCCAGCAGCCCTAATTTTTGGCGCATGCCTTTTGAATATGTTTCAACCTTTCGTGCTAGCGCGGCTTGGTCGAGAGCCAGTTTTTCCGCTTCCTCGCAAAAGGTACTATCGGATAATTTTACACCGTATATTTTCGTTGAGAAGCGCAAAAACTCAAGCCCCGTCAAGAACCAAGGCGGATCAAAACGCTCTGGTAAAAAAGCTATGTTTCTTTTGCTATTTTTGTCGATATTACTTTTCTTAAAAATTGAAATATCGCCCTCATCATATTGACGTAGACCAAGGATAGTTTTTATTAACGTTGTTTTCCCTGCACCATTGAGACCAATCAAGCCATAAAAGCTTCCCGCCTTTGCTGTCACGTTAATATCATGAATGATATTCGGCGCACCGGGATAGGACACTTTTAAATCACGAATGACGAGCAGGTCTTTATCTTTTTTATTTGCCATGGCTTATTCAATATTTATCCGGGTAAGAAGATACGAGTATCGATGTTAAAACGTTGGTTTGCACGCAAACGGATTGGTAAAATTCGTTGTGTATATTCATCATACCACTCAACTTCGATATATTCTTTATACACCTTTATATCAATCGCTTCCCTAGGGAGGGCATCAGGTGTAAAGCGTTTTCCGTTCAACCAAATAGTCCAATCACGCACCGCGTTATAGACAATACCATTTAGCGTTATATTTCTTTCCTCGGGTGGCGGCTTGCTAATAGCTCCACCATCCCACTCATTTTCAACCTCCCCATCACCGATAGGACGTACCATGCCGCGCAATGCCTTTGCATTCGCAATAGCACCACGTTCCCAGGCGGTAAAGAAAACCGACATATCCGCAAAAATGGTTTCTTCGGCTCCCCCCTCAGTTTTAGGCGCTGCCTGTCCGCCTGCATGTTTTATTTCAGCCTCCCCCTCAGTGGCCGCTTCAATAAATCCCGTCCCGTTAAAAAGCCCTTCAGCTTCGGAAGAGGGGCGACTCGGTGTCGTATTTTCTCCTTGCAACGCTATAGCTTGTTCAACAAACCTATCTTGCTTATATTCTTGCGAAAATGTCACTTGTGGAGCGTGTATAATTATCGCCGCCACAATAGCCGCTGTGCCTATTCTTATTACCATCCGCCTTCTCCAAATTGACTTACCGCTTCAGGACTATCATCTTTGATAAGCGTACGCCATACCAAGCTGACCTCACCACTCACCAAGTCAGGGCTTTTCCCCTCAGCTATCGCGCGCAAAACAGTGTTATTGATTTCTTTATCACGCTTAAATTGCAAACTACCGATTGTTAAATGACCAGGGAACGATGATTGCAACATAGCCATGTAGCTCATGATCTCGAGATCATCCAGCGCAAAGACCCCTATTTTCAAAGGGCTTTCTAAAACGACATATTGAGCCTCGCGGATTTCAGGGCGCATATGCTTCTCCCCCTTGCCAATATCAATGACAGCCTTATTAACGCCCGACATTGACTGTATCTCTTTTAAAATCAACTCAGCCTCTCTGCGCCCCTGAACACTAAAAAAACCGGCATTCTCCATAACGTTAAAATACTTTTTTTGCTGATCAATTTTTTGAGGATCAATGCGTATCCCCTCCATCTTCCCCTGCATACTTGCGATTTGCGTTTTTAAAAACCGCACCTCACGTTCTCTTTTTATAGCCTCCGGCTTTAAATAGCCCAACCAAGCAGCAGCGACCACAGCATTCAATGCTAATAATACCAAAAGAATAACAACACGCCTAAAACCAAGAATGCCAATCATTGCATTTCTCCTTCTACATAGCCGCTATTCGTGCCTGTCTCAAAAACCATAGCCTCTTTACTTTTGGGAAACGGCCCTCTTATTACAATCTGTGCGATAAAATCTTTATCATTCTGCTCTGTCTGACCGCCGGTTTCGACAACGAGTCCTTCTGTATACTCATAATCCTTTAGTAACTTCTCTACTAAAATATCATAACCAGGTAAAACGCCCTCGATGCGGTCTCTCAAATTTTCAACCTCCCCGTTGCCGGCATCAATATCAGCGGTGCTAGGGTATTTCAGTTCAACAACAGTTTCATACAAAGGATCCCCCTTATCAGCGCCCCCCCTCGACAGAATAGCGGTGAACACCCCGCCCCCCCCGCCCTCATATTGAGAAACCTCAATTGCATTCAAACGCAAAACGCCACCTAAAGACTCTGCTAATGCGCGCATAATCGCAGCAGAGGGATAATTATTATTTTCTAATTCTTTGTAGATTTCAGAGGCCCCTTGTACCAAGGTCACATCAAAGCCTAATGCCTCATTCTCCTTAACCAATGCTTCGTACTTTTTATCTATGGATTGCTTTTGCGTATGAGCGTGCGTCAATGCGGCGCGAGTCTCTTTCAACGTAGTCGTCTCTCCAAATGCCATGCTGGCCAATATCAATGCAGATGCACTTAACGCAAGCGTGCCGTAATACGCATTTTTTCTAGGGATGGAGAACACCTCCAACTGCGCGCCTTGCATTGGCATTGTGTATTTGGTTTTTTTAAAATTCCACGCCACATGAAGCGGGTCACCATAATGTTCATCCCATCCAAAACCTATCGACAGACCCAACATATTTGCGGCTTGCGTATTTGTTATGCATGAAAGATAGGCATTCTCCCCAAGAACAGTTTCGATATCAGACTCATGCGCCGAATCAGCCAATACAACAACGCCAAGACCGTCACCCACACTATAACCAAAGCGTGATAAGTAGCTTGTTGTTGCTCTTATCTCTTGTTTTATATCTGCCACCCATTTTTGTGGAGCCTCACCCTTATTGGCTATTGGTGTCATGCGGGTCAAGGCGAGATCACCATCCTTCACAACAATTTGCCTTAACCCACCATCTTTATGCTGACTAACAAATAAATTCCATTTCAGAGATTTCTTTTCTTTACCAATAACCTTAGTCGACAGCTTGGTTATCATATCAACAACCTCCACCGGCAGCAGACACAACGCCGAAACAGACACCTGAGCATCCCTCAGGCTCTTGATCGTCATTTGCAGCTGCCTACTTTGTGGAAGCGCCGAAAAAATGTAAGTTTCTGCTTTCCTCGGCCCCTTTTCTTTTTGAAGCGCAAAAGCGCGGAACGGATAGTTCGGGAAAGCAGCACCCAGCTTTCTTTTTATAATACTACGCTTATCCAAAGCGCTAACCTTAACCTTAGGAGCGTTTTCCTTGCGATAGTGCTGTTCAACCATATCGTTCAGAACAACAACGGGCCTCCCACCGCACTTGCGCATTAGGTTTTCGACAATGTCATTTTCAACACCTTCACTATCCCAACTCAGAGAATCGACGATTTTTATCGACTTCCCTGCCATCGTATAGATATGGACAGCTTGATCTGTGACTAATAATATAGTTTTACCAAATGGCATTTAAATTATATTCCCTACTACGACATTAAAAATCCATAAAATTACCCAAGTTAAGATAGATTGGGCCTAAGCTACCAGCGGCTATCCAGGCGATTATCAAACCAAGAATTGCCGTCAGTGTCGGCTGTATCATCTCAACCATTCCATCAATCGCCTCATCCACATCCTTCGTGTAAAATTCTGCGACCTGATCCAACACAACAGTTAGGTTACCCGATTCTTCACCAATTTTCACCATCCGTGTTACCATTGTTGGAAATTCACCGCTTAACTGCAGCGCCTCCGAAAGCGGACTCCCCGCCTTAACACAGGCCTCGACTTGCTCCATTGCCTCGACCATCGATAAATTTGTTACCGTTTTTCTCGCAGATTTCAATGCACCCAAAACATCAATACCGCTAGCAAAAAGAGCTCCGAATGTTTGCGAATAGCGCGCAATAGATATTTTCCTGATCAGCCCCCCAAACACTGGCATATCCAGCATCATAACATCCATCCTATACGCAACACCTTGCGACATTTTTTTCAGGGCTCTCAACGCAAAAAACACCAAGGCCGGAACGCCAACAACCAAAAACCCACCATAAACAGGCATACCCAGGATATGAAAGGCAGGATTAGCAAAAAAGTCCGATGTTGCAATCAGGGCTACACTAAACCAAGGCAGATCCAGATCCAAAAAGGTCAAAAACCCTACAATTTGAGGGACAACAGCCATCATCATAAACGTAACCGTCAACAAAACGACACTGGCAACAATAATAGGATAGCGCGTAGCTTTTCTGACTTTTGACTCGATCTGATCAAGCCACTTCAAATACTTTACAAGCTGGGAGTAAGACGAGGTCATATCCCCCGTTTCCTCCCCCGCCTTGATAAGCGAGATATACAATGACTTAAATATAGCTCCGTGCTTCTCCAAAGTTTCCGACAAGGAAAGTCCATCCGAAACATCCCTAAACACATCGCTCATCACATCGCGCAACCTTGCATTTTCGGTTGTATCACGAATATCACTTAAAGAATCCAGAAGCGGAACACCTGCCGATTGCATCTGCTCCAACTGAACAAATAACTGAATCAGATCACGGGTCACAACCCTCTTCTGAAAAAATCCCCCCGCCTGCTTCTTCTTTCCCACGACGAAACAGTCAATCAGCTCAAGACCGGCTGACTGTAGCTGATTATACAAATCAGCCTCGCTCAACGCAGCAATAGAACCACGGATAGGACGCCCCTGAGCATTTAAAGCTTTGTACTTATAGCGTTCCACTACTCAAACCCTTTATATAAATATAATTAAATGTATCGAATGTTATTTATTGAGATTAACGGCTTTTGCGAGTGCTTCGAGTGATGTCTTTCCCTCAAGCACCTTCAGAATGCCATCATCCTTCATACTTTTGAAGCCTTTTTTTACCGCAGTCCGCCTTAATTCCGCTTTACTGCCCCCTTTGGCGATAACGTCATCAAGCTCTTCATCCATCAACAATATCTCGACAACGGCTGTACGTCCCTTGTAGCCTTGACCATCGCATGTCGAACACCCGCCCTGCTGCGCCTTATACACTTGCGGTGGGTTTTGTGGATCAACACCCAAAATTTCGCATTCTTCGGCATTGGGCGTATGCTCCTTCTTACAAGAAGGGCATAAAACGCGCACAAGGCGCTGCGCAAAAACAGCAACAATAGCGCCAGAGACCATGCCGGGCTTTAGCTCCAGATCGAATAAGCGCGGTATCGCGCCAAAAGAATCATTTGTGTGCAGCGTCGTATAAACTTGGTGCCCGGTCATCGCCGCCTTTAAGCCCATTCCAGCGGTTGTCGCATCACGAATTTCGCCGATAAAGATAATATCAGGATCCTGACGCAAGAGAGACTTAATACCGTCACTAAACTCAAGCACACCTTCGCGCACATGCGTCTGGCGGATCATTGGCAGAGAATATTCCACCGGATCTTCCAGCGTTTGGATATTCACATCCACCGTATTGATTTCATTGAGCATGGAGTAAAGCGATGTTGTTTTACCGCTCCCCGTTGGTCCGGTGACGATGATAATACCTTCAGGGCTGCTTTGTGCTTTTTTGATCAGGTTAAGGTTATGTTCACTAAAGCCGAGCTTTTCCATCGGCATAATGCTGTTGCTTTGATCAAGAACCCGCAGAACGATGTTTTCACCATGCACGGTTGGCAAAGACGAAACACGGAAATCCGCTTCGCGTCCAGCCACATTCATGCCGAAACGCCCATCTTGCGGCATGAGCTTATCCGCAATATTCATTTTCGACATAATCTTAAGGCGTTGAGATACCCCGCTCCAATGCTGTTTATGAATGATTTGCGCCGTATAAAGAACGCCGTCTTTGCGATAGCGCAGGCGGATAAAATTTTCTTCGGGTTCGAAATGAAGATCCGACACGCCAAGCTTTACAGCTTCAAACACAAGCGCATTAACAAGGCGAACAATCGGGTGGAGAAGCATATCACCTTCATCCATCTCCGTAAAATCAACACTCACATCATCCGAAGCCTCTAACTCCTTTAAAATAGCACCAACAGAACTTGCCTGACCATAGGCCGCATCAATCGCATCATTCAAGACAGCAATAGTGGATACAAGTGGCCTGATTTTTACACCAGCAGGCAAGAAACGACGCAGCATATCCATGGCAACAACATCATAAGGATCAGCCATCGCGACCTTAATCTCATACTCATCCATAGATACAGGGAGAACCCTATGCTTAAGCGCAACATCTTTATCAATAAGATTTAGCACATCACCATCAAAAAGCATGTTTTTGGGCGCAAAAACTTCATAGCCGGAGGCTTCGGCTAAAAACTGCATCAACACTTGTTCTTTAACAAAACCAAGCTCTACAAGAATCTCTCCCAGCATTTTACCGTTCATGGATTTCTCGTGAAGCGCCACTTTTAGCTGGCTCTCCGTGATGATTTTCATTTCGACCATGCGATCGCCTATACGCCCGACCTTACGAAAATCGCCTTTCCCGTCAGCTGGCTCATTCGCTACAATTTCGGTCTGCGTTTTGGCGATATTTTCAAGCCCAGCATCGCTCGCGACTTCGTCAACCTCCAATGGTGCGCCGTAAATCACCTCACTGGTGACTACTTTTGAAAGTGCATTGCCGTCTTCCACCTCGGATTTTAACGCCCGCCCATTCGAAAACTCTTCCAAACCACCTTTGGTGAGATCAATGTCGCTAATATTCATATTTACACTGTCGACCTTGTCCTTAATCGGCTTTAATACGTCCGTCATACCTATACTCTTCTTGCTATCAATTGCCCTAAACACCCGGAAGCGGGAATTTCTTTTACTGTTATCCATCCTAACGATAAAAAGTTAATAAAATGATAGTGTTTTATTTACGTAATACCACCTTGACATACAAAAAAAGCGCCGTTTTACGGGCGCTTTTTCAAAATTATAAAATAGCTTAAACATTATTCAGCAGCGATTGCGAATTTTGCGTCTTTGCGTGGCCATTGATCGAATTTCATGATCGCCTCATCGACACCCGCGACAGTTGCGCAAATACGCGCCGTAACGAGATACGGATCGGCGTTCGCGCCCGGGCGACGATCTTCGAAATAGCCATAGCCTTTTTGCGCGACAGGTTGCGGAATACGGATTGAACATCCGCGATCTGCTGTACCGACTTTAAAGGTATCAATGTCACATGTTTCGTGATCACCGGTTAGGCGTTCATGGTTAGCCGCACCGTAGAGGATCACGTGCTCTTTGTGCTTGCCGGCCAATGCCTTGGTTGCTGCTTCTATTGCTTCGCGGCCTTTGGCCTTATCCCGCGTATTATCATCAGAGAAGTTAGTGTGCATCCCTGCCCCGTTCCAGTCACCTTTTACAGGCTTGTTATCAATAGAGACAGATACGCCAAACTCTTCGCCTACACGGTAGAGCAACCAGCGGGCGAGCCATGTGTGGTCACAAATTTTAAGAGCATCGGCGGGTTCGTTATCATCACCGCGCCAACCGACCTGAAATTCCCACTGACCGGGCATCACTTCGGCATTAACACCGTAGAACATAAGCTCGGTTTGCAAGCAAAGCTCGGCATGCGCTTCACAAACATCGCGGCCAAAAATTTCATCCGCGCCTACACCACAATAATATGGGCCTTGTGGACCGGGGTAGCCTTGCTCGGGCCAGCCGAGAGGGGTGCGCCCTTTGAAGAGGGTATATTCTTGCTCGAAACCAACCCAAGGGTTTGTTTTCCCTGCACCCGCATCAAGAACAGCGCGAAGTTGCGCGCGGGAGTTTGATTCGTGTGGTGTTTCACCATCGGAATTATAAACCTCACACATCACGAGGTAGTTTCCTTCGCCGCGGATCGGGTCGGAGATGAAGTTAACGGGCTTGAGGATACAGTCAGAGTCACCGCCTTCGGCCTGATTCGTCGAGGAGCCGTCAAAGCTCCACTCGGGAAAATCTTCGATAGAAGGGGCCGCGCCGAAATTTCCGACACGTGCCTTGGAACGCAAATAACGCGTAGGTACAGCGCCGTCGATCCAGATATATTCAGCGAGAGTATAGTTAGACATTTTTTGTCTTCCTTTCTTTAAGAAACGATAGTGAGTGTTTGTAACGCGGACAATAAAGCCGCTTTCGCACAGGAATGCAAGAGAATTGTGATTTTTGTATATACCCCATGCAAAAACCGCATAACCAAATACCGTAACACGCATACAAGACCGCACAGCGCAATAGCCTTGCAATTGCGTTAGGTTGGCTTTTCAAAAGAAGAAAGAAATGGCGCGCTCAACCGGAGCAACATCGAACTCTGGGACGCACGAAAGTATAGCAAACTGCTTTGACGCCGCAAACGGAAAACAGGGGGCGAACGCATCCGAGCCGTCGCGAAACTCTTCGGGCTCTGACGTATACACGTTACACCAGTCACAACCATCGATTTCTAGCGCGGCTCAGAAAAACACTCCATCAACCCCAACCGCGCAGACAACGCCCGTTGCAAAAACAGTGATCGGACAACGGAGTTATAGAGGCCTTCACGGATCTAGAGCTCGCATCAATGAGCAGCGCGCCATTCTAGATGTGGCCTATACTAGGAGCGGTTTTTACAATTTTGGCACTACTGCCACGAAGGGAGAGGCAAACGATATGGGGAAAGCTTTTGTCGGGCCAGGTGCTACGGTAAAAAGAAATGGCAAGGAATACATTAGTTCCGATGGTTTGAGACGTTCTAGACCGTCTGGCGACTGGCAGTCGAATGGCCATTTGGATATTGCTTTTTAGTCCAATTACAAGCTAAATAAATAAATGGTAAGACCTTATATTGAAATATTTGAAAGTAGTTACGATGCTTACGACGCACAACACTTTACGGCTCAACCCGGCGAAGCATTCATTTTTCCGGTATCTGTATCGTTCCGCCTTGGAGGAACTACTTTTTTTGAGAATATAGAAATGCTTTTCTTGTCACCAGAAGCATTTCTAAGCGAGTCCATACGTTCGCGTAAGTTTCTCAGAGGCTGCCTATTATTTCCGAACGGCTATAATTATGAAATGGCTAGGTCCCTGCTGGAAGATATCTGCGAGCTTTCGACTGGAGACGATATTAGCGACGTTGTTAGTAACCTTAGGGTTTTTGGCGTATCGGACTACGAGCACCCAAAGTGGGGCGTTCTGAACTATTACTCTTGATATTTTGTGAATGGAAGATAGAAACGGATCGTCGGTTCACCAAATTCTGAGCAGATGTTGAACAGGGTTTCTAAGCGGATGATTATTGAGCACAAATAGTTGCGCCATTTGCTTTAAGTATACATCAAAAATTGTTGTGGGCAGGGAGGATGCAACGGAGGGCGGCACGCCTTCCTTGCCGAGGACGGCGGAGCCGCCCGCAGCCAAGATGCGCTGTAGCACAGCGCACATCTTGCGTGTTCTCTTATTTTCGTGGGGGTTCTTCGCTGGTTCTGTGTTACATTAAAGGGAATGTACTACACGGTGGGCGCTGAACGTGTTTCCCGGCAAATATCTCTACCGCTATATGCATCACATTGGTTCGCTGAACATGAAGAAAGCTGTGCTTCGCATCGCCTTCAAAGCCCCACTTTCCTATGATCGGGAAAGTGGATTTCGAACCCCGCAAGTATCTGTAATATATGACTTTTTGGGCAGAATTTCGCAAAAATGTGAAATGGCGCGCTTGGGAAGATTCGAACTCCCGACCCCTTGATTCGTAGTCAAGTACTCTATCCAGCTGAGCTACAAGCGCGCAAGATTGCTGAAATCGATGCGGAAGATATGCCAAAAAAAAGAACAATGCAAGCATCTTCGCGCATATTTATCAGATTAAATACTGTTGGGTATAACTCCATGTGGTTTCGCTTGACAGTTCAGGGGTTTAACGCGATGCTGTAATTGGTATTTTGTATTTGCATCCTGTTGCAAGTTTATTTACACCTTATGCAATTCTGCTATTTTACATGTTTGAGACATATAAAGATTTACTATGATATTTTATTCCGCGCGTCGCTTTGAAAAAAAACTGGTTCTTTGCACTGCCCTTGCGGCACTTACATTTGGTGCGCAGCATGTAGAGGCCTCACAATCCCTCATTATCACCAGCGCGCCCATCCCAGAAACCTTAAAAGAATCAGTTTACACGCGCCCTGTTGAAGTGCGTGAGATTACCGCGAAAGAGGTTCAAGGTGACGTTTTCATTGGCCGCAGCGATAGCATTGTTACAGGACGCGTCACGGAATTAGAGGCCGAACTTGGCCGTATTCAAGGTGTGACAGAAACCATCGCCCGGCGGATTGAAGGCGTACAGGCCGACCATGACGCCCGTATCGCGGATTATTACGCGAATGTTGCGAGCATTAACACGCAATTGCAGAGCGGCACGACACCGGGCAATCCACGCCTTGTGGCAAAATTGAGTCAGGCAGAATCACAGGTTGAGGCGCTAAACAACAATTTAGGCGACCTCAGCACGCTTTCCCTCGAGGTTTCGGAGATTGCTTCGCAAGCTTCCTACCTGCTTGAATCCTCCCATGCGGCGTTTGGACTTTCCGGTGCTATTGAGGAGGATCACATCCGCCTTGCGAAGCTTGAAGACACAACGCACAACACCGCCGTTTTGATCGAGCGTG